>JBBRUG010000270.1:0-8581 GCA_038247995.1 Chloroflexales bacterium
CAACAATCGGTATAAAGTCAAGTACTATAGAACTCGTAGTTGCTTCGAGTGAAGGTGAGGATTGCGGTGCCTTTTCTAAAGTAAAGATCGCCGTTTCTTCCCACTCCCCCTGAAACACGGCTGCAGCTGCGGCTTCGCCCCCCTGGAAGATCCGTTGGATCTGCAACGTAACCTCGCGGGCCGCTTCGGGTGCCACATTCAGGCGCTGACACGCAGGGAAGATCTCGGTTTGCATGGTTTGCGTGAAGGCGCCGGAGCCGCGCCCAATCCATCCACCTTCTTGTAAGGGGCGAAATGCGTACGATAATCGGCGCTCCAGATCAGCATTCCGTTCTGCAAGCTGGCTGAAGCGTGCCGCAATCTGATCAAGTTCGTCGTAGCGAGCCTGGACGATTGGTGCATTCATCGGATAATCCTCTGATCTGTTACGCAGTGCGTTGCAACACCTGGAGTTGGATCTGGCTATACTCCAATTCGATCACATCATCGGCCTGGAGTGTGTACTGCCGCCCGATGGTGAGCGGGATCGGCTTGGGTTGGGTGCGCAGCAGGATCGGGTTATTGGCTAAACATTCGATGCTGAGGGTACCGTTGTGCAGGGCAATGCGGGCGTGGCGACGCGAGACCCGATCCGCGTGCTTGCGCCCACTCAAATTGACGGCGAGCAGCGCTTCGTCGCTGAGCTTGGGATCGGAACGACCGATCAGCGCCGGGGTCCAATGGATCGGGAAGACCTGCCCACTTTGTGGTTCATGTAAGTAAATCGGCGGCACGAGTGCGCTGGTGTGCGCTGGTGGCGGCACCACGACCTCGGCGAGCACGAGATCGCGTTCGCTCTCCAGTTGGGCGCCGAGCGGTATCTTGTCCTCAAGAGCACTGCCATTCGTTCGGCGTAGTTCGTACTGGCTAGGATCGATGCCCAAATAGGCGAGATCGCTGCCAAACTCTTCCAAGATCGCAACGATTAGATCACGGGGCTTGAGATTGGCGCGCACATCAGCCACTTCAGTACCGTGATCGAAGATCGTGATCGCGAGTTGCAAATCCTTCATGTTCAGGTGCCACTTTCGTTGCTTGGTGGGAGCTTGCCTTCAATCGTGAAGATCAGATCCGCTTCTTCAAAATGTTCGGCGAAGCCTGCCAGGTTCGGATCGAGGAGCGGCAAGGTTTGGCTCAGCAAATCGACAAGTACCGCCCGATCTTCCCATGCGCTAGCATCCAGAGTATTGATTTGAATGGCAAAGGCGACGCCGGCTGGTGCACCTGTGCTATGCAGATGTTGTGCAGTGCGTTGGAGCAGCGTTTGCAGCACTAGGATCTTCGGATCAGTTGCTTCTGGCGGTAGGTTGATCGCACGGCGGGGGTGGCGGGCAGCGATCTGCGCAACCCACTGATCGAGCGCAGTGGCGATCTGCTGCTCCTCTTCGCCGGTCGGATCGAGCAGATGGGGCGTAATGATCTGCGTGAGGGTGGTCTGACCGGCTTTCACGATATATCCACGCCCGAGCGGCAATTCACGCCCCTCTAACCCGGCAGGGAACTTCATAACTTTGAGCGAGTTCAGTGCAGTGGCGGTGCGCAGCCCCAGCCCATAGCCCGACGACTGAATCCGGCGGCGCACATCGGTGAGGGTGCTGTCGGTACCAGCGGCGATCACAACATGCAACCCATCGCGCCCGTAGCGTCGAACGATGCGGGCGAAACGTTTGGCACGTTTGGTATCGCTTTCCAACTCTTCGCTGAACTCGTCAAAATTGTCAATCATGACGAAGATCGGGCGTTTGGTCTGCGTGAGTTGGGCGCATTCCGTTTCCAGCCAGTCGCTGAATTGGTCAAACTGATCAAACTCGCTGATGGCCAATGCAACCTGGGGCAATATAGCTAGGCTTACCTCACCTCGGTAATCGAACAGGCGGCTCTGCGGATCAATCAGCACGAGCGTGATCTGCTCGGGGCTGTAGCGTTCGGCGAGGCTGATGATCCAACTGCGCAGGGCGGTTGTTTTGCCGCTCAGTGGTGGCCCAGTGATTGTGAAATGTGGGCCTGAGCGGCGCAGATCGATCCAGGCCGGTTCGAGATCACCGTTGAAGCCAATTGGGAGGCGCGCTGGGTAGGCGGTGGGTAGGTTGATTACCTCCGTCAGCGCAATCTCCGGGCTGAGTGTCGTGATCGGATACGGTCTGCTGTGCTCGGGGAAGGCAGCGGCGGCGGCCTGCATGCGCGTACCAATGATGCGCAGATCGGTCTGCTCGGCACGCAGCGGGCGCCCATCAGCCTCCGCATAGATCCCGACGGGTTGGGCCACCTGGATAAGTTGCGGCCGCCCATTCAACCGCATATAGCCGCGCCCAGGTTGATCATCGAGTTCGACTGTACCGCGACCAACAATATCCATGTAGCGATCCGCATTGGTCTGTCGGAAGGTCAAGCGCTCGGCGAACAGGCCGTAGAGGCGCATATTCATGTTATTCGGCACGTTTCCGGCAACCACAAAGCTGATTCCAACATTGAGCGCACGGCGTACCAATGGGATCAAGTTCTGTTCGATCAAGCTCTCATAGCCTTCCTGAAGTACCGCGATATTGTCTATGAGTACCAGGATCGCCGGCAGTGGCTGGGCAGGATGTTGGATGTTGTATGCGGCGATCGAGCTCACATCAGCGCGAGCGAGTTGCTGTTGCCGCGCATCGACCGTGCGGCTCAGATAATCGAGCAACCGCCGAAGTCGCTCGTCGAAGAGTTCTTCGTCCTCCGACAAGATCGCGCCAATATGGGGAAAGGCCTCCATGTGGTAGAAGTTATGTCCCGCCAGATCAATAATATAGACGTGGAGTTCATCGGGGCGGTGGGTCGCCGTGAGGCTGGTGACGATTGTGCGCAGGAGCGTCGTTTTGCCGCTACCGCCATCACCAAACACCGCCAGATGATTCCGGCTCAGATCGATGCGTAATGGTTCCTGACGGGCCTCGTCCGGATCATCGGCGAGGCCAACCATGGGGCGCAGCGCGGCAGTTGCCCAATCGATCCCCGGCCACAGTTCTGCTGTTTCTCCACTGATCCAGTCAGCGAGCGCCGGGCTGAGCGTGATCGTGCCGCGTTCGGCTTGCTTATTCCAATCGGGTAGCGGCGTCTCCAGGCTGAACATGGTGGGCAGCATCGCTGGCCAAGGGCGGCGCACCGGCGCATTGGCGTGAATAGTTTGCGTGAGCGTGACGGCATAGTTGAACAGTTGCAACGCTTCCACCGCGAGGGGCCGGGGTGGAAGCGTGCGCCACTGAACCCGCTGCTGCGCTGGCGGTGTGACTGGATCGCCACAATAGGCGACTTGCATCAACTCGATGCGCTCACCGCTGCCCTGCAAGAACCCGCGCCCAGGCCGCCCATTCGGCAGGCGAGCGGCATCGGGGCGGCGCAGCAGTTCACGGCTGGTGTCGGCATCTTCTACCTTCAAGCAGAGCCGCAGCTTGATATTGGCGCGCATCTGATCGGAAACGCCTTTGGGGCGTTGTGATGCGAGCAAGAGATGGACGCCTTGGGCGCGCCCAACGCGGGTAATGCTCTCTAATTGCATTCGATAGTCGGGGTTGCTTTCAACCATCTCGGCGTACTCGTCAATGATGATCACCAGATGCGGATAGGGTTGGTGGGCTTGCAGCCCTTTCTTGCGATAGTCAACAATATCCTTAGTGCGGGTATCGGCGTTGAGTTGTTGGCGGCGACGGATCTCCGCGCTGATCGCGGTAAACATACGTTCCACTGCGCTCTTGTTCAGGTTGGTCACAATCTCGACACAGTGGGGCAAGTGTTCAAATGGCTTGAACGCACCGCCACCTTTATAATCCACCAGCACAAAATTGAGCACACTCGGCGGGTAAATCAGGGCTAGGCCGATGATGAACGTCATCAAGAGTTCCGACTTGCCGGAACCCGTCCCGCCAGCGACCATGCCATGTACCCCGTCGTTTTGGGCGGCGAGGATGAGGTTGCGATCAAGATTGCCCGAGGCCACGCCGAGTGGGACGTGCAACCACTCGGGGCTGTTCGCCTGCGCTTGCCAACTTGCGGCCACTGCTGCGGTTAATTGTTCAGCGAACAACGCGTCTTCGGCTGAAATGGTGAAGTAGCGGGCAAGCACATCGCGGTAGAGCACGCGTTCGGGGAGGGCACTGAGCCGCAGCGCGGGCTGATAGCGCCGATTCTGCTGCTTGATCGCGTGGCGCATCTGCGCACCGATCTGCATGATGCGTTGCTTCTCGTCTTGCTCGGGTGACGCACCAGGCGGCAACACGGCGGCTTGAAACAGCAGCGGCTGGCGATCAACCAGCGTCACCCCACGCCCAGGATATTCGTCAATCGTGTTGATGCTACTGCCGACAACTGCCACATACTCATCGGCATCGGCGAGGCGCAGCGTCAGGCGTTCCGCAAAGAGGCTATACAACTTACTCGATAGGGTATTCAGCCGGTTCGCTGTAATGATGATGTGCAAGCCATAGTTCTTACCCTGACGGGCGAGCAAAATGAGTTGTTCGAGCGGATTGTCTTCGTTATCGTCGCTCCCGCGTGGGCTGAAGGCTTCAATAAACTCGGCAATCGGATCAATGACCAATACGATTGCGGGCAGCGGTTCATGTGGGAAGCGCGTATTGTACTCATCGAGGCTTTGGGTGCCGGTTTCGCCGAAGCGGTTTTTACGTTCGCTCAGCGTCGTGATCAGTTCGCGCCAGAGGAGATTCACCTGTTCTTCATAGCCCCCGTCATCGGGCACAATCACTGTACCGACATGGGGCAACGCTTTGAGCAGTTGAAAGCTGCGTCCGCCCAGATCGAGCAGGTGGATGTGCAGGGCTTCCGGGCCATGGGTAGCCGCCAGGCTCACAACGAGCATGCGCAGCAAACTGGTTTTGCCCGTACCAGAGCCGCCCAAGAGCAACACATGGCCGCGATTGAAGTTGAGCTTCAGCGGCAATTGGCACGCCTGCTGCGGATTGTCGAGTAAGCCAACGACGGGTTGTAGCGTGGTGTGGCCCCAGGTCGCCTGCGGCCATGCGCCGTGTTGATGCAGCCATGCCGCGATCTCGGGGGCGAGCACGACACCATCGCTGATGCGGCGGGCAATGTGTGCCTGCTCAGCATCACCGAGCGCCTGCGCATCGGCGGGATCAAAGCAGAGATCAGCAGGCAATGCCGGCGGCCATGGTGCGTGCGGTAACGCGGCTCCGTTGCGTTGCTGCACTTCGGCTGTCGTGCGCACAACGACCTCGAAAAAGCGCGGGGCTTCGTCACGTTCGTTCAATGGTTGATCGGGAACCGCTTCACCCGTATAGGCGACCTGGATCAGTTCAATCTGCTCGTTGCCCACCTGAAGATAGCCGCGACCGGGCATGCCATTGGGCAGCAGGGCTGCATCGGGGCGGCGCAGCATCTCACGACTAGTGTCAACCCCTTCAACGCGCAAGCAGATGCGCAGCTTAATGTTGGCGCGCATCTGATCCGAAACGCCCACGGGCCGTTGGGCGGCCAATAACAGATTGACCCCTAACGAACGCCCGATCCGAGTGATCCGATCCAGTTCGTCGCGGAACTCGGGGCTTGTGCTGATCATCTCAGCATATTCATCAATAATGATGAAAAGATGTGGGAGTGGCCCTGGCGCATCTGCATCAGTGCGCAGATGAAAGCCTTTCCCGCGATATTCGACAACATCTTTGGCGTTCATCTGGTTTAAGATCCGCGAACGCCGATCCATCTCAGCCCCAATTGCCGTAAACATCCGGCGCACCGCCGCCTGATTCAAGTTGGTGACGAGATCGACCACATGGGGCATGCGGCGAAACGGCTCGAATGCACCGCCGCCTTTGTAATCCACCAGCACAAAATTGAGCACGCTCGGGTCATAGCGCAGCGCCAGGCTGACGATCAGGCTCATGAGCAATTCTGACTTGCCGGCACCCGTGCCACCGGCAACCATGCCATGCACGCCATCGATGGTTGCTTTGAGGTTCAAGGTACGGATCTTATTGCCCGAGGTGACGCCCAGCGGCACCGTGAGCCAGGCGGCGTGCTTGGGTTCGCGGCTCTGCACCCACTGACGAGCAATCCGATCGGCCAACTCTGCGCGGAACGTTGCGTCGTCTATGCCTGTTTCGCGGGCGAGCATGGCACGGAGCAACTCCGACTTGGGAAGCGCATCGATCTGGAGCGGGAGCTTTTTGCTGCGTTCAGCAGTCCATCGTTTCAGTGCGCTTTCCTGACGCTTGACCAACTGCTCCACATCACGTGGGTCAACCTGGGCGAACTGAATGCTCAACGCCGACTGCTCGATCTGGGCATAGCCACGACCGGGCAGGTCAATCGGTTCTACCGCAGCAGCGCCAAGTGCATCACGGTAGTGGGTTGGGTCGGCCAAACGCAGGGCGAAGCGTTCGGTGAGAAAACCTGCCAACTGGCTCGGAATCTGCATCGGTTGGCTTGCGGTGATAATCAGGTGCACGCCATAGGGTCGCGATTGGCGAGCCAAAGCGATCAGGCGTTCCAGGCCATTGGCGCTGCCCTCTGCGGAGCGCCCAAACGTCTCAACAAACTCGGTAAAATTGTCAATCGCCAGGACAACGGCAGGCAGGGCAGTATTGGGATGTTGGGCGTTATAAGCAGTGAGCGTATCTACCCGCGCATCACCTAGAATGGTTTTCCGCTGTTCAACGAGATCATCGAGTTCGCGCAGCAACTGTTCGACCCGTTCGCGATAACTGGATTCCGCATCATTTGGAGTGATCACGGCACCGACGTGGGGTAAATCATTCAGCGGTATCAGCGAGCGCCCACCGAGGTCGAGCACATAGATGTGTATCTGGTCAGGGGCATGCGTGGCGGCAAGACTCATCACGAGCGTGCGGATACAACTCGTTTTCCCTGATCCTGGCCCGCCATAGATCACGGCATGGCCGTGTGGAAACTCCACAGTGAGCGGGTACTGGCGAGCTACAGCGGGCGCATCCACCAGGCCAACTACGGGGCGGAGCGCGTACTGTTGCCAGTTCAGCGGTTGAGGCCAGTCGGCATCTTCAGCAATCCAGTGGGCTAAGGCTGGGTTCAAGCTTAATGTGAGCTCTGGTTCATGTCCAAGCGTGAGCAGATCTTTACGATCAAGAAAAACTTCGGCTGTAATTGGCGCACTCGTTGATGTCCGCGGCTCGGTCAGCGGATCAGTCAGGGTAAGCGCTGTTGGCAATGGGCCAGGCCAGGGCGCTTGTTGTTTGGGGACATTGGTGCTGGCGGCAAGATCGTGGAGCGCGTCAATTACTTCTAAAAACACCGCCCGTGGTGGCTGTTCCACCACACTCACTGCCGCCTGCTGATGTCGCCTCCAGCGCACAGGTGCCTGTTGGCGACGCCCGGGCGGCACATACAGTTCGCCGGCATAAGCGACCTGGATGAGTTCAATCTCTTCATTGCCAACCTGTAAATAACCCCGCCCAGGAATATTGTTCGGCAGATAGGCGGCTTCGGTACGCCGCAACATCTCACGGCTCTCGCCCTGGCTTTCCACCCGCAGGCAGATCCGATACTTAATATTCGAGCGCATCTGATCTGTCACCCCGCTGGGGCGTTGGGCTGCCAGCAAGAGATGCACGCCAAGTGAGCGCCCAATGCGGGTGATCTGCTCGAGTTGAACTTTCGCCTCGGCCCGTTCGGCGATCATCTCGGCGAATTCGTCAATCACAATAAACAAAAAGGGGTACGCTTGTTTTAGATGCAGGTTACGCTTGTGATACTCTACAATCGTATTGACTTTGTGTGTCGTGTTGAGGCGTTGGCGGCGGTCGAGCTCCGCACGAATGGACGTAAACATGCGTGTTATAGCATCACCATTCAGATTGGTAACAATATCAACCACATGGGGTAACTTTTGAAATGGTTCAAATGCTCCACCGCCCTTGAAATCTACCAACACAAAATTGAGCATTTGCGGGCTGTACGTTGCCGCCATCCCAGCGATCAGTGCAATCAGCAGTTCTGACTTCCCCGAACCAGTGCTGCCTGCAACCAAACCGTGAACACCATCGCGATTAGCGGAAAAAATCAGCGTCCGCTCTTTATTCCCGGCCATCAGGCCGATCTTGGCGCGCAGCCATGTTGCCCGCCGCTGATCCAGGCTCATCATCCAGGCTGCTTGTGCCTGCGTGGTGAGTCCCTCAATCGTTGGCTCTGTATTCGGATCATTGCTGATCAGTTCGAGAAAAGAGACGCTCTTTGTGAGGCCACTGCCTTCGGTTTGTTGGAGGCGGAGTTGCGCAAGCGCCTGCGCGAGTTCGGTAGTCGGCTCAGGCGGCAGTTCATCGGCGGTACCCAGCAGGCGTAGGGTATTCATGCCCACTTCGGCATAACGCAGCACTGTCTGTTCACCGTGATAATCGACCTCCACCAATGCGGTACATCCGCTTGGTACCTTGCTGCGGCGCGGTACCAGAAACAGCACGGCAGCGCCAAGCGCCGCTCCTTCGGCGAGGAGGATGCCCAAGCCCGCATCAGTTGAGGCGATACTATGGAGCAGATGTTGCGGATCATCGGCGGCGGCGAG
>JBBRUG010000271.1:0-8539 GCA_038247995.1 Chloroflexales bacterium
GACTGCGAACTGCGAACTGCGAACTGCCGACTGCCGACTGCCGACTGCGAACTGCGAACTGCCGACTGCCGACTGCAAACTGCCGACTGCCGACTGCGAACTGCCGACTGCGAACTGCCGACTGCGAACTGCCGACTGCGAACTGCCGACTGTCGACTGACTCCTGATACCACGAGGCTACCCATGACCACGCTGCCCATCACGCGCCTGATCATCTACAAACACGGTGTCGGCTATTTTGAGCGGCGCGGCCCCGTCAGCGGCGCGCAATTGGAGTTAAACTTCCCGCGCGAAGCGATGGACGACGTGCTGAAGAGCCTAGTCGCGCTCGATCTGGGCCCAGGTCAGGTCCTCAGCGTCGATCTGGCCACGCCGGAAGATCGCGCCACCCGGATCGCGCGCGGCAGCATCCATCTCTCCGATCACCAGAGTCTGCTCGATCTGCTGCGCGACCTGCGCGGGCGCCAGGTGCGCCTGGTGGTCGACGAGGGCAAAAAGGATGCGCTGAGCATCGAGGGTACGCTGATCGGCGTAGATTACGAGCCGAGCGAGCCGTTGCGCCGCGCCCGTGCGTCGATCTTCTTGCCCGCAAGCCAACAGGTGCGCAGTGTGCCGGTTGAAGATCTGGATCGCGTCGATCTGCTCGACACTTCCGCCGCCGCCGACCTGAGCTACTTCCTGCGCGCCGCCCAGAGCGACGAAGAACGCCGCAGCGCCAGCCTGCGCCTCTCGCCCGGCGATCACGATCTGCTTGTCGGTTATGTCGCCCCGGCACCGGCCTGGCGAGTGAGTTATCGGCTGTTGTTTGAGGAAGATCGACCACAGACCACAGACCACAGACGACCGCACCCTGAGCCTGGCGAAGGGGACGACCGACCACAGACCACAGACGACCAACCATCGACCGCAGACCAGGCGCAGGCCGCCGACCACCGACCATCGACCATGGACGACCCAGCCGCCGCCGATCCGTCGTCCGCCGTCCGTCGTCCTTCGTCCGTTGTCCAGGAGTCGTCCGCCGTCCGTCGTCCTTCGTCCAGCGTCCTCATCCAAGGCTGGGGCTTGTTCGACAACCAGCTCGACGAAGACCTTGCAAACGTCGAACTGACCCTGATGGCCGGCATGCCGGTGTCGTTTCGCTACCGGCTGTACGAACCACACACGCCCGAGCGCCCATTTGTGCAAGACGAAGAGCGCACAGTCGATGCGCCGATCGCGTTTGCTGCTGCGGCGCCAATGGCCATGGCCGACAGTATGCCGCTCGGCGGGGCGCGGGCCGAAGCCGCCCCAATGGCGCGCGCCAGCCGTAAGCGCATCTCCGCGAACGAACTGGAAACGAGCGTCCAGGCCGAAGCTACCGGCGACGAACGCGGCGCATTGTTCGCCTATCACGTCGGCCACCCGGTAAGCGTGGCCCGCGGCCAGTCGGCCATGGTGCCAATTGTGAATACGCGCCTCGACGCTCGCCGTGAACTGCTCTACAAGAGCCAGCGTGCGCCCGGCAGCAATAACTTGCGCCATCCCGTCGCCGCGCTGCGCCTGCGCAACACCACCGGCTTAACCCTGGAGCGTGGCCCGGTAACCGTGCTTGCCGCAGGCGATTATGCTGGCGAAGCAGTGCTACCCTTCACGCGCACCGGCGCTGAACTGATTGTTGCCTACGCCGTCGAGTTGGGCATCAATGTGGCTGAACAGGCCGGCCACGAGCGGCGTATTCATGCTGTGCATGTCAAAGATACCTACCTGCTGATCGAAGAGTACGACCTGCGCAGCTACGTCTACGACCTCACCAGCACGCTCGATCAGGCTGCCGTAGTAACGGTCGAACATCCGCCGCTGGCGAACTACACGTTCTACGAAACACCCAACCCCGCCGAGACGGGCAGTGGCTTTGCGCGCTGGCAGGTGAACTGCCCGGCCCAGGCGCGCATAAGCTTCAAGGTGGTTGAAGCGCGCTTGGTAAGCCGCCAGGAGCAGGTGCGCAGCCTCAACGGCGCGCAGATCCAGGATTTCCTCAGCCGGGGCTTACTCGATGCAACCGTTGCCAAAGCGCTCGACGGCGTACTGGCGTTGTACCGCCAGATCGACGAAACCCGCCTCCAGATCAGTCAGGCTGAACAGGAACGCGAGACGATTTTCGCCCATCAGCGTCAGATCCAGGGCAACCTACAGCCGCTCGGCCGCGAAGGTGAAGAAGGCGCGCTACGCCAGCGTTATGTCGCCACATTAGCTACATTCGAAGACCAGCTTGGCGTTCTGGCGACGCGGATCAGCGACCTTCAGGCGACGATTGTGCGTCTGGAAGACCAGGCCACCCGGCGACTCAAGCGGCTCAGCCGTGAGCAGGCGTAAGGGGCGTGAAGGGCCGAAGCAGCGCCATGAAACAGATCTTCTGGTCGATCAGGAAATCTTCCAGAGCGCCGCTTTGGCCATACGCCCCGGCGCGCAGCGCTCACGCCCTACACCAGAAACTACAGGATTTCAAACCATAGTATGTTCAGGCAACCGTTTAAGGCCATCCTGACGCGCTGGCTTTTCCCGCTTACGTTCCTTCTCGCCGCCGTCATTGGCGCAAATCTATTCGCCGCCTGGCTCGCTCCAAACGGCTATACGTTGGATGTGGGCACCCGGCGCGATCGTGCGCTGCTGAACGGCGTCCACGGCCCCGAAACCGACGCGCTCGGTACGACCTACCGCTGGACAAATGCCGCCACAGCGATCCAACTCGCCGCACCACGCGCACCGGGGCCGATGGTGCTGGATCTGACCCTGGGCTGGCTACCGCCCAATACAAACGCGCCGCGCCCCATTGAACTGGCCCTCGGCAACGAAGCCTGGATCGCCCTCGACGCGCCCAATCAGCCGCGCCGGTATCAGTTCTTACTGCCGCCGGGCGCGCCACAGCAGGGGCGGGTGCAACTTGCCGTCTCCAGCCCGACGAGCGTTATCCTCCCCGATGAACGACCGCTTGGCCTACGCCTCGATAGCGTGGGATTGCGCTGGAATCCGCTCGGCGTGGCCCTACCGGCCACCGGCGTCCTCATCGCGCAGTGGGGGTTGGCCGCGCTTTGGGTTAGCCTGGGGCGATTGTTGGGCCTGCGACGGATCATCGTCGCCCTGGGCGCGCTGGTTCTGGTGATCAGCCTGGCGGCCCTGAGCGCCTGGCTCATGCCGCTTGCTACGATCTGGCAACAGCGCATGCTTGTTGCCGGGTTGGGCATCGCCGGGGTGATTGCCGGCGCCTGGCGGATGTTGCCGCGGGTGTTACCCGATGCCTCGGAGCGTTTCATCCGCGTCTTGCTGCTGATCACGCTCGGCGCGCTGGCAGTGCGCTTCTTCGGCGTGCTCTACCCGAGCTTCGCCGCCCACGATGTGCTGGTGAACAGCGGACGCCTGCGCAATGTACAATTCGGCCTCTTGACGCTCTTTGATCGGCCATCGGAATTTAGCCGCTTTATCGTGCCGGTCTCACCGACGGCTTTTATTCTGGCCTTGCCCTTCACGCTGATCGGCGATCGGGCGCTGGCGCTCTATAGCGCCTATAGTGTGCTTGACGGACTGACGCCGCTGCTGGTCGGCATTCTGGCCCTGCGCATGGGGCTGAAGGAGCGCAGCGCCTTGGTGGCGGCCGGCCTGATCGCGCTGCTGCCGATGCATCTTACGGCGCTCTACTGGGGTTTTGTCAAACAGATCATCGGCCAGTGGCTTACCCTGTTCAGCTTCCTGGTGATTGCCGCCGGCCCACCGCAACGCCGTTCAGGCTGGGTGCTGATCGGCACGCTCTGGGTGGTGAACTTCCTGATCCACCCCGGCGGTTTGCTGCTCAGCGGTAGCGCACTGGGATTATTTGTGCTCTTCGGCCTGTTCACTACCCATAACGTCGCCCAACCTCAACCGCTCGGCATCGTGAGCAACGCGCAGCGCCCGACCCTACCCGGCTTGGCCTGGCTCGCCGGCGCTCAGATGGCGCCCTGGCGCGGCTGGCTCTACACGCTGCTCGGCGCATCGATTGTGGCCCTGCTGATCCAGTATATCGATGCCGCGATCCTGACCATCGGCGGGCGGATCAGCGGCATCACCGCTACAACCGACAGCACCAACCAACTCACTGATCAGGCCGCACTCATGGCGCAGATCTGGGTTGGCCTGAATACCTCATTTGCGCCAATGCCGCTCGCGCTGGCCGTTGCCGGGGTCGCCCTCGTGATCTGGCGCAGTCGCGGCGCGCAGCGCCTGCTGGCAACCGCGTGGACCGCCAGCGCCCTGCTCTTTTTGCTGGTTGATATCATCACCGCCCAGCAAGTGCGTTATGGTTATTTCATTGCCCCGTTGGTCTGTGTCGGCGTCGCCTGGCTCGGCGAACCGCTGATGCAATGGCGCTTCGGGCGCTGGGCTGTGTGGGCCTTTGTAGCAATCGTCTGGATCGCCGGCTTAACCCTCTGGCTCAACGCGACGCTGGTCGGCGTTCGGCCATCGGTGAACCCGCTGACCCATTAGTAAGGGCTAAAGGCTGAGGGCTGAGCGACCGGCCTCCTGAATCCTGAATCCTGAATCCTGAATCCTGGAATCACATGCACAATCGGATCGACCTCCGCACCCTTGGCATTATGCTGCTCGCCCTGGCGATCGGCCTGGCCTGGGCAGGGTACAACTTGAATGTAGCCGGCCCCTTCCGCAACGATGATGTCGTGCGTAATCTGGTCTGGGCCGTCTTCGCCGCACCGCTGGCGCTCTTCCTGGGCTGGATCGGTGCTCGCCGCAATGAGCTTGGCCTGGCGGCCTTTTGCTGTTTCTGCCTGTATTTCTTCAGCTTCTTCATCGCTCAACGCATCGAGGGGCTGATCATTGGCGCGGAGGCGGCGCGGGCCACCGCGAATGCGCTCTACTTCCAACTCATGCTCGTACTGCACGGCCTGGGCGGCCTGGGGCTGGCGTTCTGGCGGGCACGGGGCGCGCCGACACCCATCATGACGGCAGGCGGGGATTGATTGGCCTCCTGTACGGGCGACCCAACGTGGTCGCCCATGGGGCAACTACATAGGATTACCCCTACATCGCCATCCGGATCTGCGCAATCTGCGCAATCTGCGGATCACCCTGCTATAATGCGATCACCTGTTCAACCATTACCTCGCTCGGGTGATCTATGTCCACATCACGCGAATATCAAGAGGCCTTCGAGGCCAATTATTTGTCGCCGCTTGCTGCCAAAAGCATTGCGGCAGTGCGCGAACGCCCCGAGGAGCCGTGCCATATCCGCACCGCTTACCAGCGCGATCGCGACCGGATTCTGCATTCCAAACCATTCCGCCGCCTCAAACATAAAACCCAGGTCTTCATCGCCCCACTCGGCGATCATTATCGCACCCGGCTTACGCATACCCTCGAAGTAACCCAGATCTCGCGCACGGTCGCCCGCGCACTGCGCCTGAACGAAGACCTCACCGAGGCAATCGGGTTGGGCCACGACATTGGCCACGCGCCTTTTGGCCACGCCGGCGAAACGGCCTTAACCCGGATCTATCCCGATCACTTTCGCCATAACGAGCAGTCGCGGCGCATCGTCGAGGTGATCGAGCGCGACGGCCGCGGCCTGAACCTGACCTATGCCGTACGCGAGGGGATTTACCTGCATTCAAAGGCCCGCCGCGACATTATGATGACGGCCTGGGGCACTGCAAGCACGCTGGAGGGCCAGATCATCAAGATCTGCGATAGCGTTGCTTATATTAACCACGACATCGACGACGCCATCCGCGCCGGTGTACTCCACGAGCACGACCTGCCTAGCGAGGCGGTGGCGGTGCTTGGACGTAGCCACGGCGAGCGGATCAACACCATGGTCGACGCGCTGATCGACTACAATCAGTGGGCCACCGGCGCCGGCGACCCACCCGATCCATCGTTACTGATTATGGAACCGACCGTACTCGCCGCAACCAACCAGCTCCGCGAGTTCATGTTCCGCAATGTTTACCTCAACAAAAAAGCCAAAAACGACGACGACAAAGTGCGCTTTGTGATCGAAACGCTTTACAACTACTTCGTGCAACATCCCGATCAACTTCCTGCCGATCTGCTGCGGATCAACCAGGCCCGGCAGGAATCCGTCGAGCGCGCAGTTGTCGATTATGTCGCCGGCATGACCGATCGCTACGCAATCGAAAAATTCAACCAGATCTTTATTCCCCGGACTTGGGGCGCATAGGAATTAAGCAGGTAAAAGGCAAAAGCTATAATTTTGCCTTTTGCATTGATTATGTCTTCCATCGACGACATCCGCAGTAAACTCGACATCGTCGAACTGATCAGTTCGTCGGGTGTGAATCTGCGCAAAACCGGGCGGAGTTTTGTCGGCTTCTGCCCATTTCACTCCAACACGCGCACGCCGGCCTTCACAGTCTACCCCGACTCGCAAAGCTTCTACTGCTTCGGCTGCCAGGCCTCAGGCGACGTATTCGGCTACACGATGCGTAAACAGGGGCTTGATTTTCGCCAGGCGCTCGAACAACTTGCCGCCCGCGCCGGGGTGCGCCTGGAGCCTAAGGGCGATCAGGAGCGCCAGGAAGACGCCCGCCGCACCAAGCTGTTGGAGATCAACAAGGCCGCCGGGTTGTACTTCAGCTACATTTTGCGCGAGATGAAGCGCGGCGAACCGGCGCGGGCCTATGTCGAACGGCGCCAGATCAATAATGAGATGGTGGAGGCGTTCCAACTCGGCTACAGCCTCGAAGAATGGGGCCACCTCTTCGCTTACCTGACCGAGCGCAAAGGCTTCGATCCTGAGGATGTTGTCGCGGCGGGCCTGGCGATCCACCACGAAACCCGCGGCTATTATGATCGCTTTCGCGGTCGGCTGATCTTCCCCATCCGCAACCCCAAAGGCGAGACGATCGGTTTTGGCGGGCGCGCCCTGGGTGATGGGCAACCGAAATACCTCAACACGCCCGAAACGTTGCTCTTCAAAAAGGGCGAAATGCTGTATGGCCTCGATCTGGCCCGTGAGGCGATTCGCACCGCCGACCGCACCGTAGTGGTTGAAGGTTATGTCGATGTCATCAGCGCCCATCAGCACGGTTTCGCCAATGTCGTTGCCCCGCTCGGCACCGCCCTCACGAAGAGCCATATCGCGCTGATCAAGCGCCTCTCGCATAACGTCTACATGGCCCTCGACGCCGATGCCGCCGGCCAACGCGCCACGCTCAAGGGGCTCAACAGCCTACGCGAGAGCGTCGGCGACGACGGTGACGGCCACCTGATGGCCACAGCGCAGGGCGCGGTGCGTCTAGAGAGCGATGTCACCTTGCGCATCATTCGCATGCCCGAGGGCCGCGATCCCGACGACGTCATCCGCGCCGATCCGGAGCAATGGCGCACGCTCGTCGCAGCCGCCGTGCCGGTGATGGAGTTCTATCTCAGCGCTTATACCAGCGGGCTCGACCTGAGTAATCCCCTGCACCAACGCGAGGCGCTCGATAAATTGCTGCCCCTGCTCGCCGAATTGGACGGCGCGAACCAGCGCGTCTACATCGCCCGCGTCGAACAGGTGATCGGCATCCGCGCCGAACTGATCCTCGACTTGCTCAAAGGCCAGGCCGGCGGATGGCGCCCAGGAACAGGAAGCAGGCGGCAGAGGGGGAATGGGACAAGGGGACAAGGGGACAAGGGGAAACGCCAAAACCCCGTACGGGCGGACCCACGTGTCCGCCCCGACGCCGATGCGCCCGTACGGGCGGACCCACGTGTCCGCCCCGACGCCGATGCGCCCCATCCCGCCGATGCCGATGCGCCCGTACGGGCGGACCCACGTGTCCGCCCCGACGCCGATGCGCCCGTACGGGCGGACCCACGTGTCCGTCCCTCGGCCGACGAGCGCTACCTGCTCCTCCTGGCCTTGCACTACCCCACGGTTGAGGCCGCAATCGAGGCGCTGTTGGAACAAGGCCTGGCCACCTACGCCGGCCTGCGCCGGATCTTCGGCGGCGGCCTCGAAAGCCTGCTCAGTGATCCGGTACATCAGGAGATCTGGCGCTACTACAGCAGCGCGCCCCTGGAGCAACGGCCCACTTCGGTAGAAGGCCTCACAACATGGGCGGAACTGCTCGACGAGCACGCCCGTAGCGCGGCCATGGAACTTGTGGAGCAGGTTGCGCGCCGCCCGCACGATTTCCGGCATCGTATGGAAGCTGAAGATTGCGCACTCAAATTACGCGAAACACAGGTGAAACAAGCACTCGCCCGGATCAGCGAACGCACCCGCCATGCCGATCCGGCTGAAAGCGACCAATTAGCGCAACAACTCAACCAACTGATGCAATATCTCGGCAGCCTACGCAAACCCCGCCGCAGTACGACCTTTCCCGATCTACGGAACACGCTGGGCCAGTGAACAGTCCGCAGTCCGCAGTCCGCAGTCCGCAGTCCGCAGTCCGCAGTCCGCAGTCCGCAGTCCGCAGTCCGCAGTCGTCAGTTCGCAGTCGTCAGTTCGCAGTTCGCAGTCGGCAGTTCGCAGTTCGCAGTCGTCAGTTCGCAGTCTGAC
>JBBRUG010000272.1:0-8537 GCA_038247995.1 Chloroflexales bacterium
CAACGCGCGCGCACGGGCTGAGCAGTTGGCGCAGGCCAGCAACGCCACGCTCGGGCAGGTGCTCGTGATCAGCGAAAATATCGGCGCTCCGCCGGTGCTGCCGCTGCCGGCAATGATGTCCGACCGGGTTGAGGGCACTGGCGGTTCCGTACCGGTACAGGGCGGCGAGCAGGTGATCAACGCCAGCGTTCAGGTAACCTACGAGTTGCGGTGAGCCCACTGAGGCACTGAGCGGGTGAGCGCACTGAGATGAGCGCACTGAGGCACTGAGCGGGTGCGGGCTGAGGCCCCGGAGTGGTTGCCCACACAGACTCAGTGCGCTCACGCCCGCACCCGCTCAGTGAGCCTACCGACCGATCATCGGCAAATACATCCGCTCCAGGTTGCCCGGCCCAAAAGGAACGATCTCGGCCCGCGCAGCGCCGCTATGATGGTGATGCAGTAGCAAGACGCCCTGGGTGCCGTTGGCGACAAGCGCACCTTGATTTATGCCAAGCTCGATTGAGCCGGCCAGGTCGCGGTGGATCGGCCCGCGGAGCGCGTCGGGTGTTTGCAACCCCGGTTGGAATGGGTCAAAGCTGAGCTCTGAACTAACTACCAGGGGCACATAAGCCGCACCGCTAAAGCTTGCGTCGTTAAAACTGGCCACGCGGTAACGCACGCGCGGGAAATCGGCGCTCAAACCAAGCTCAGCCGCCGTCACACTCAGCACAGCAACCCGCGTATTAAACACCGCCGTATTAAACTCGTCGGGCGCGAAGAGATTTAGTGCGCCGGTAGTAACACTCCGCCCCGTGCGGTTATCGACAAGCACGGTGGTTCGTACGTCGGCACTACTCAGCGAACCGGACACATTCCTCAGCCCAAACTCGGCCCCTGTGCCATCTACAGTTACCCCACTCCCATCAACATCGATCCAGACTTCAAACCAGGTATCAAGCGGACTTCCCGTTGTCGTCCAATCGCCGTGCGTGGCAATGCCGAAGCTCAGCCGAGCATCAGCGGCAGCGCCAGCGGCATAATCGCTATGCACGCCAAGGGCGCGGATGTCGGCACTTGCGGCAATGCGTGCCGTGCGCGGGCGACTCGTTTGTAGCTCCAATACCGAAACCAGCGCCGTCTGTTGGGCCGTTGCAACGCCATCGCCGCTGAGCACCAGTGTGCTGGCGCCCACGAAGTTTGCCGGTAAAGCCAGTTCCGCCGGCCCACGCGTTGCGGCCGCCAGGTGCGGCACCGCGTGAATGGGGAGGCGCACCGCGAGCGTCGGTGTAGCAGCGGGCGTGATCAACAGCAACGCGCTCGCCTCGCTGAGGCACGTCCGCGGCAGCCCTGCCTGCGTCGTGGCAACTGTCGGATCGCAAACCGGGCCGATCATTTCCGTTGGTTCGGCCTGAAGGGTTACAGTTACCAGCGCACTCGCGCCGCCGGCGAGGCTCAGTTCAGTTGGGGCAACGCTATAGCGCACACCCGGCGTAGCCACCCGCGCTTCGATGCTTAAGGTGTAATCTTGCGCAGCCTGGCTCTGATTACTCACCCGCACCTGATGGGTGCGCAGTTCGGTTGTGCCGGTGATCACATCGACCGGGCCAAACGCGGCGCTCACAAAGCCCGGCCGTTCCGCGCTGTAAGCCAGGGTTGTGATTGCGGCGGCGGCGGCGAGATTGAGCCGACCTGCGCCGACCCGCGCCGGCCCATAGCGCTGCCCGGTGCGATCCAGTCCAGTGTAGAGATCGGCGTTTGCGCTATTCATCAGCAGCGCCTTGATCTGCTCGACGCTCCACGCGGGATGTTGCTGACGCAGCAACGCCGCCGCGCCGGCGACATGCGGCGCGGCCATCGAGGTGCCGCTTAGTTCGCGCCGGCCGGCGGCAGTCCCAACCGCAGCCGAACTGATCGTTGTGGCCGGAGCCGTGAGATCAGGCTTGAGCAGGTTATCGCCGCGCCGCGGCCCACGCGATGAATCGTTGTAGAGCGTATCTTCACGCGGCGCTTCAACCAGCAACACATTGTCGATGTAGCGCTGCGCCAGGGTAACGCTCACGCTGCCCGTCGCAAGCGCAACCCGTAAGTCGGCGCCGACCTGTTGCGGAATAGCGAGGGTTGGAATCACCACTGCGCCAAAGGGCCGCAGCGTAAGTAGTTCAGCGCTATCGATAATCAGCACCCCCACCGCGCCGGCGCCGGCAGCGTTATTCACCCGGTCGAGCGTCGTGCAGGCGCCGACGCCCCAATCGAGCAGGGCCACGCCGCCGCTGATCGCCGCCGCGTTTGCGCCGGTGAACGGCGTGCAGCCATCCCGCTGATCCGGCAGCTCCGCCAGCTCCGCCAGGGGCGCACTACGGCCGGCCGGCGGCAGGCTCGCCCAGTTGAAGGTGGCCGCATTGCCGGGGTAGACGCCGGCGAGCGCCGCTGGAGCATCCACCCGAAACCCATCGGCGCGGGAACCGGCATCGGCTGAACCGGCCACGGCAATTGCCCCATCGGCAACCGCCGGACTGCCAACTGCAAACGTACTGTCCCCGCTGTTGGTAGCTGCCGCAACCACAATGATTCCCGCATCAACGGCGCGCTGAGCGGCCAGCGCTGTAGAATCGCTGGAGCTGCCGAAGTCGATTCCCAACGAGAGGTTGATCACATCGAGCCGGTCGGCAAGATCGCCATCGCCATTGGGATCGATCGCCCAATCGATCGCCTGATCGGTTAACAGCGTGCCGAACGCACCACAACCAAATACGCGCAGCGCATACAACTCGGCCTCGGGCGCCACGCCCGGCCCGAGCGCCAGATCGGCCAGCGGCACGTTGGTGTAGCCATCAGTGTAGGTGGTGCCATTGGCGGCAACCCCATACCCGGCCGCCGTGCCGGCGACATGCGTACCATGGCCATTGCAATCGCGCGGGTCGGCGCCGGGAGTTGGCTCGTTGAAACCGGTGTAGCCATCGCCGGCAAAATCGTAGCCGCCGGCAACCTTCTTACCCGGCCCAAAGTTCGGCGGCTGGAGCGCGCCGGTGCCGCCAAACGTCGCGTGGGCATAATCGATGCCGGTGTCGATTATGCCGATCTTTACGCCCGCACCAGTGAGATCGCGGCCATTTGCCGCCCAGAGTTGCGGCGCGCCAATCAGCGGTATGCTCGTCTGGTGGCTGAGATATTTGGGCGTCAGCGGCATGATCGTCTGCACCCACGGCTCGGCAGCAAGCGCCAGCAACTCGGCCCGCCGCACCTGAATAGCGATGCCGTTATAAACGCGTTGGGCGTGGTACAGCGGCTGCGCCGCAGGAGCCACTCGCGCCAGGTACGCCGCCGCCTGGCGCTGTTCAGTAAGCACCATAGTGTAGCGGGCCTGAGTGATGGCCGGGCCAGGCGCCTGGGGCGGATCGGTCGCCGCCAGGCCGGGCAGTGGCTCGGCGACGGCAGGCGCATGTAGCAACAACACAACGGCCAAAAGCGCATTAGGATCAGCATTTCGGCGAGCAGTTTCGGGTTGAGCATGGAGCCTGGGGTGAGCAGCAGAACCAAGCAGACTGAATAAAACCGCTAGCACTAAGATGCGGGCGAGATTGTGCATATGACTCCTTGTTATGTGACACTGCCGTACCGACGCGCCGGCGGATCGACGCGCCGGCGGCGCGTCTCTGCACGTCATGCACGCCCTGCATTATACCCATCAACATGGCATCGCCTTGACAGAGCCGAATTATCTGGTAAACTGGAACCAGTTCCAGTATGCAGTTTATACAATAAGTCTCTAGTAATCAGGCGGCTACGCGGTTTTACCGTACCTCCAGCACTCTATCTGGCTGAGAAAAGCGCCTGAATCCTGACTCCTGAAGAAAAGCCCACACCGAACGAGGAGGTGCGATGGGGGCGACGATTCGCGATGTGGCGCGCAAGGCTGGGGTTGGTCTAGGCACAGTTTCACGCGTTCTCAATAACAGCCCGCTTGTCAGCCCCAGCACTCGTCAGCGTGTCCTCGAAGCGATCGCCGAACTACGCTACAGCCCCAGTCAGATCGCGCGCAGCTTTGCATTAGGCCGCACGAACACCATCGCTACGATTGCACCCTTCTTCACCCGCCCATCTGTTGTTGAGCGCCTGCGCGGCATTGAGGCCGCACTTGCGGGGAGCACGTACAACTTGGTCGTGTTTAATGTTGAAACCGTCGCCCGGCGCGACCACTGCTTTAATGATGTTCCGCGCCGCGACCGCTGCGATGGCCTGGTGGTGATCTCGCTTGCGCCACGCGCCGCCGAGGTGGAATTTTTGCTTCAAGCCGATGTACCGGTAGTGCTTGTCGATACGTTTGCCACCGGACTGCCCAGCGTCTTGATCGACGATATTGCCGGCGGTCGGTTGGCGACCCAATGCCTGCTTGAACTGGGGCATCGCCAAATTGGCTTTGTTGGCGATTCGCTGGCCGAATTGGCGGCCTTCAACTTCACCAGTAGCCGGGATCGGTTTATTGGCTATCAGCGCGCCCTAAGTGAGGCCGGTTTTATGCCCCGCCCAGAATACGAGCGGCATGGCATTCACGGGCGCTACGAAGCGCGCATGTTGGCACGGGAATTGCTACAATTGCCGGAGCCGCCAACCGCAATTTTTGCCGCAAGCGATACGCAAGCCATGGGTGTGCTCGAAGCCGCCCGCGATCTGGGCCTGGCGGTGCCGGCGCAACTCTCGGTGATCGGGTTCGACGATATCGACGTAGCCGAGTATCTCGGTTTGAGCACCATACACCAGCCGCTTTTTGAGAGTGGTACGCGTGGGTTGGAACTCGTGCTCAGCCAACTTGGCGGCCCATCGCCGGCCACCGGGATCGAGATCCTGCCGATTGAGCTCAAGCTACGTGGTACAACGGCGCCACCGATGGCGTGAGCGGCAGGCGGCAGGCGGCAGACGGCAGACAGCAGTGGTTCCGCTGCCATTCTGACTCCCGAATCCTGACTCCTGGCTATAGAAAGGGGGTGATTACATTCAGAGCGCGCTGATTGCGCAACATTTAATGAGCTCGAATTGGCACTGTTGGCCATAATTACCGATGGAGGATATGTACAAATGCTTCGTAAGATGTCTCTGCTCGTGCTGCTGGCGATGCTTGCCGCACTGATCGCAGCCTGTGGTGGCGGCCAACCCGCTGCCCCAGCAGCCACCGAGGTGCCTGCTGCCCCCGCCACCGAGCCGCCTGCCGCCCCCGCGCCCACCGAGCCGCCTGCCGAAGAACCGACCATGGCTCCTGAAGAGCCGACCATGGCTCCCGAAGAACCGACTGCCGCTGCTGAAGAACCGACTGCCGCTGCCGAAGAGCCTGCTGCGAGCGGTAGCGGGGTATTCGCCGACTTTCAGGCGAACGCCGCCAATGTGAGCGAAGAGCTTGCTTCAGCGTTCGACGGCGCCTATGACGGCACCGTTGTAACAATGACCGGCCCCTTCGCTGGTGAAGACGCCGTCAAGTTCGATGCTGCAGTCGCCGAATTCGAGGAAGTCACCGGTATCGATATTCAGTACGAAGGCTCCTCGGAGTTCGAGGCCAGTATCTCGATCCGCGTCGACGGCGGCAACCCGCCCGACATTGCCGACTTCCCGCAGCCCGGCTTGCTGGCGAACTTCGTCGCCGACGGCGCCGTTGTGGACGTTAGCCAGTTCATTAACTCCGACTGGCTCCAGAGCAACTACAACCAGAGCTGGCTCGACATGGCCGCTATGGAAGGCCCTGACGGCCCGATCACCGCAGGTGTGTGGCACCGCGTGAACGGCAAGAGCCTGGTCTGGTACCCCAAGGCCGCCTTCGAAGCGGCCGGCTACGAGATTCCGCAGACCTGGGACGAAATGTTGGCCCTGACCGACCAGATCGCCGCCGACGGTGATACCGCATGGTGCATCGGCATCGAGTCGGGCGCAGCCACCGGTTGGGCGGCCACCGACTGGATGGAGGAGATTATGCTCCGCACCACGTCGCTGGAGAACTACGACGCCTGGACCACCGGCGACTTGCTGTTTGCCTCGCCTGAGGTGACGGCCGCCGCCGAGAAGATGGGCGAGATCTGGTTCAACGACGAGTACGTCTTTGGTGGCCGCGCCGCGATCGTCACCACCTCGTTCGGCGACTCGCCGACCCCAATGTTCAACGACCCACCCAGTTGCTACATGCACAAGCAGGGCAACTTCATCACCAGTTTCTTCCCAGCCGATGCCGTGGCTGGTGAAGACTACGACTTCTTCTACCTGCCCCCGATCGACGAAGCCTATGGCCGCCCGGTGCTCGTGGCCGGCGACTTGATGGCAATGTTCAACGACCGGCCGGAAGTGCGCGCCGTAATGGCCTACTTCTCCAGCGCCGCGTCGGTTGAAGGCTGGCTCGCTGCCGGCGGCGCCATCTCGCCGCACGAGGACTCGAGCCTCGATATGTACGGCAACGATGTCGAGCGTGGTGTGGCCGAGATCATCCTCAATGCCACCAGCCTGCGCTTCGACGGCTCGGACCTGATGCCCGGTCAGGTTGGCGCCGGTTCGTTCTGGAGCGGTATGACCGACTATATCGCCGGTACCGTAACGCTCGATGAGGCCATGAACGAGATCGACGCCGCCTGGCCGCGGTAGACGTGCATCAACCCTGCCAGGTGCTTGTGCACCTGGCAGGGTTTTACCCAGGCGCGTTGGCGCGCACAATGATGGTCAGGGGGTTGTAGCCCCCTCAGCAAAGGAGCTACCATGCAAGGCACCACCGACGTAACGCCGCGGCGTGCGGCGCTACCCGAACAGGAAAAGCTGAACGCAGGGCGCCTTGCCCTTAGCGTGCTGCTCCTGGCCGCTTTAATCGCCTTCCTCTGGGGCGGTTTCATCTTCCTGCGTGATACCCAACAAAATAATAGTCTGCCGCGCATCCTGACCGCGATCCTGGCCATTATCTGGGGCGTCGGCGGATCGGCCGGGATCTTCTACACTGCCAACGCCGTTGTCGAAGAGCTTCCGCAAAATATTCGTGGCGGCCTCCTGCCCTACGTGTTTGTCGGGCCGGCCGTATTTGCGCTCGGCGCATTTCTCTTAATTCCCACGCTGCTTACGCTCTGGCTCAGTTTCTTCAATGCAAACTCGACCGAGTTTGTTGGTTTAAGCAACTATGTAGCTGTCTTCACCGAGCGCACCATGCTCAATGCCTTCCGGAATAATATTCTCTGGATGGCCTTTGGAACGGCGGGCTGCGTCGTTTTTGGGCTCCTGGTAGCTGTACTCGCCGACCGGAGCAGCTTTGAGACGCTGGCGAAATCGCTGATCTTCCTGCCGATGGCGATCTCCTTTGTCGGCGCAGGTGTAATCTGGCGCTTCATCTATTATTATGCGCCGCCCGGTGAACCGCAGATCGGCCTGCTTAATGCGCTTGTTACCGGCTTTGGCGGCTCGCCGCAAGCCTGGACGACGCTGCTCCAGCCGTGGAATAACTTCTTCTTGATCGCGATTGTGATCTGGCTGCAAACCGGCTTTGCGATGGTGATCTTCTCGGCGGCAATCAAGGGCGTCCCCGAAGATGTGCTCGAAGCCGCCCGCGTCGATGGCGCCAATGAAATCGATATCTTCTTCAAAATTATGATCCCCGCCATTCAGGGCACCATCGTCACCGTTGCGACCACGATCATCATCTTCACCCTGAAGATCTTCGATGTGGTACTGGTGATGACCGGCGGCCAGTATGGCACCAATGTGATCGCGGTCGAGTTTTATCGGCAGTTCTTCACCAACCGTAACTTCGGTTATGGCTCGGCGATCGCCATCGTGCTGCTGCTCGCTGTGGTGCCGGTGATGGTCTATAACTTGCGGCAACTCAACAAGCAGGAGGTGTTCTGATGGCAACTGCTACTGCTGCACCCCGATCGATTACGACGCAACGCCGCGCAAGCGCCAAGCGTCAGCAGTTCATTAGCAAGATGATCGTTAATACGGTGCTCGCGATCTTCTGCATCATCTGGACGGTTCCGACCCTCGGGTTGCTCGTCTCCTCGTTCCGCGATCGCGAAGATATTCGCACGTCGGGTTGGTGGACGGTGCTGCCGCACCGTGAGTTCACCACCGTCAGCACGGTGCAGCTCCCCGGTGACACCGATCTGCGCCAGCCGATCACCCTGCCGCCCGAGTTGGGCGGCTCCACAGTTACCGCTCAGCAGTTGGATGTCGGTGTCTCACTCCCCGGCGGTCAACAGGCAACGTGGGCGGATCGGCGTGGGCGGACGATCGCCATTCAGGGGCCGAGTGTTGCGATGAACACCGATTTTACGTTGGATAATTATCGCAACGTGGTGATCGGCCAGCAGTTTACGTACTCGCTCCCCGACGGCACCGAGCGCACTGAGCAGGGCGAGAACCTGTGGGGCGCACTGGTCAATACAATCACGGTGGCGGTACCGGCAACGGTAATCCCAATCCTGATTGCGGCGTTTGCAGCCTATGGTTTCGCCTGGATGCGCTTCCCCGGTCGCTTCCTGCTCTTCACCATGGTCGTGGCGCTGCTGGTGGTGCCGCTTCAGGTGGCGCTGATCCCGATCCTG
>JBBRUG010000273.1:0-8531 GCA_038247995.1 Chloroflexales bacterium
GACTGCGGACTGCGCACTGCGCACTGCGGACTGCGGACTGCTCACGTAGGCGTAAAGTAGCCTGTAAAGCGCTGCGCCAGGCCCAGATCGCCGTTCACCCGAATGCGGCGGAGCATGAGATTGCGCACGATCCGGGTGCGATACGTGATAACTTTGCAGAACAATTCGGCGCTGGCGAAGGTTAGCGCGACTGTCGGCTTGTCGGCTTTGCCCATATAAGCGCGGGCGAGTTCAGGGGCGACGCTCAGGTACCAACTCCCGCCGCCCTTGCCGTTGACCGTGAAGCTAATCGTAGCGTGCAGATCACCGGCCCGCTCGGGCCAGTAAGTCAGCGCCATATTCAACAGTAACCGGGTCAATTGGCGGCGCATGAATCCGGGTCGATAGTATGTCCAGATCGGCTGGGCACGCGGCCCGACGGCAACTTGCGCCCCATGCACAATGCCCGCGTGGACAAGCTGAACGGCCAGAGTCTGCGCAATCGTCGGGTTGCTATGATAAAACGGCATTGCAATCGGCTGCGACAGCACCGGCTCCTCGGTACGTGCGGCGATCCGTGCCGCCTCACTCAGGGCGCCAAGTAACATTTCGACCAACTCGGCGTCGGTATGCTCGACAATCGCATCAAGCGCCTCCTGGTTGAAAGCCTTTAGCTCACTGCGCTGGAGATCGCGCCCGGCGAACGGCCCCGGCATACCCTCTAAGGTCGCGGTAATCGCCTGATTCAAACCGATTGCTGTTGCCGCAAGGTGGGCTACCGTCTGGTGGAGCGTCCATGCTTCAGGGCGGCGCTCAGTCGGCCGCGCCCAATCATCTTCAGCCACCCGTTCGAAGAAACCCGCATAGATCTCACGCAGTTCGAGCAGATCCGCCGCCAATGTATAGGGTTCAAACGCCCCCGTACGATCTTCCATGACCGTCATTCCTTCGCAACAATATCTTCCCGACTCACGCCGTCAACCTCAAGGATGAGATCGGCTCCATAAGCCAACGATGGCGTCTGGAAGCCGGGCCGCACGATACCGGCCAGGATCTTTTCGGCCAGCAGCACGGCTGTGTGCGCAGTGAGGGTATACCCCTCGGGAGTAAGCATACGGGTTTGAACGCGCTGCCCTGGGGGGGTACGGACTTCGCCCCAGAGGAGACTCAGGCCGCGCGCACGCTCGCTAACGTTTGGGCCGGGGGGGTGGCGACGAACAAACGCACGAAGGGCAGCGCGCACTGGAGGTATCGCAAGAAGTGGGCCACTCAAGCCGCTAAATCGCATCCAGCGTCGCGCTGCTTTAGGAAGTGCGATAAAGACCTCAATATTTGGAATCCCGGTGCTGTAGTAGGCCGTCGCCACATCGCCCCAGGGGATCGCCGTAACCAGGGTTGGTCCGCGCCCAAAATCGACTTCGCGGGTGGCGTGCCCGACCGGCACCTTCACGATCGCACCGTCGCGCCGGATCGCGCCACCGGTATGCATATGTTCGAGCGCCGTCAGCGCCGTGCCGTGCGAGAGGCGGCTCAGCGCCCGAAAGGCCAGCGCCAGGTGCGTTGCGCCGGGTAAGCGCCGCGCCAGGTGCGCCGCCAGGCAATCGGAGGGCACAACATCAAAGCCGGCGCCGGGCAACAACTGTACACCAGCGGCCTGCGCCTGGGCGTCGAGAGTGTGCAGCGCTTCAAAGACCGCAATTTCGCCGGTGATGTCGAGGTAATGCACACCGGCGCGCAGACACGCAGCAGCCATCGGCGGCGCGGTATGGATAAACGGCCCCGCGCAGTGGATCACCACCCGGCGCCCGGCCAACGCCGCAAGGAGCCCCGCAGTGTCGGCCAGGTCAAGGGCGATATACTCCAGGCCCAGGCGCGCGGCAAGTGCGGCCACAGCTGCGCCGTTGCGCCCCGCCAGCACCGGACGCAAGCCGCGCTCGACGGCGCGTTCGGCCACCAGCGTGCCGGTATAGCCGTTGGCGCCATAAATGAGGATTGGATCGGACATGGTTGGACTCCGTGTAGCAGATGTACCCAGTATACGACAGATCACTGAACCACTGAACCACTGATGGCACTGAATTTAGATATCCTCAGTGCTTTCTGTGTCCTCACGCGCTCAGTGCTTCAGTGATCCGCTGCTTGACATGTTCGTGGCGGCCTCCTACGATAATGGTGCCCTCAGCACCCTCAGTGGTTCAGTGTGTCAGTGAGCAAAGGTGAATCTAATGACGGAAGCATTGTATTTTCGCAGTGCGGTCGAGTTGGCCGAGCTGATCCGCACCCGTGAAGTGAGTGCAAGTGAGGTGTTGGAGGCGCACCTGGCCCAGATCGAGCGGGTGAATCCGCTGGTGAATGCGATCGTAACCCTCGATATTGCAGGCGCCCGCGCCCAGGCCCGCGCCGCCGACGTGGCATTGGCCGCCGGTGAAGCTGTGGGGCCGTTGCACGGCTTACCGGTAGTCCACAAAGATCTGGCCGAGACGCGGGGAATGCGCACGACCTACGGCTCACCGATCTACGCCGACAATGTGCCCGATTTCGACGCGCTGATTGTCGAACGCCTACACGCCGCCGGGGCGATCAGCCTGGGCAAGTCGAATACGCCCGAGTTTGGCGCCGGCTCACAGACCTTCAACGCCGTCTTCGGGGCCACCCGCAACCCCTACGACCTGAGCCGCACCTGTGGCGGCAGCAGCGGCGGCGCGGCCGTAGCGCTCGCCTGCGGTATGGTGCCCCTCGCCGATGGCAGCGATATGGGCGGTTCGCTCCGCAATCCGGCGAGCTATAACAACGTCGTCGGATTTCGTACCACCCCCGGCCGGGTACCGTCCTGGCCCACAAATGCGCCCTGATCGGCGCTGTCCGTCGATGGCCCATTGGCGCGCAGCGTGGGCGATGTGGCGCTCATGCTCAGTGCAATCGCCGGCCCCGACCTGCGGGCGCCGCTCTCAATCAGCGAGTCGGGTGCGCAATTCGCCGGCAGCTTGGAGCGCGACTTGCGCGGTGTGCGTGTGGCCTGGAGCCGCGATCTGAATGGGTTGTTGCAGGTTGATCCTGCGGTAACCGCAGCCCTCGCCCCGCACGCCGCCACGCTCGCCGGCCTGAGATGCAGCGTCGAAGAGGCCGCCCCCGATCTGCGCGACGGCGACGAGATCTTCATGACCTTGCGCGCACTCAGCTACGAAATGAACTTGGGGCCGTTGCTGGACACGCATCGTGCGCAGATGAAAGACACGGTGATCTGGAATATCGAGGCCGGGCGTGCCGCTACGGGTGCGCAAATAGCACGGGCGATGCGGCTCCAGGGCGCGTTGATCCAGCGTGTGCTGGGCTTTTTCGCCGACTACGATTTCCTCGCCTTGCCGGTGGCGCAAGTGCCGCCCTTCCCGATTGAACAGCCCTATATCACCGAAATCAACGGTATTCAGATGAGCAACTACATCGAGTGGATGCGCTCGTGCTACCTGATCACCGTCACCGGCATGCCGGCGATCTCCGTGCCCGCCGGCTTTACCCCTGCCGGATTACCGGTCGGCCTTCAAATCGTCGGGCGGCCCCGCGACGAGCTAGGCGTGCTCCAGATCGCTCATGCCTTCGAGCAGGCGACGGGGTTCGGGCAGCGCCGGCCGCAGATATAAAGGCAAAAGGCAAAAAACTCACGTACACGCACCTGTGACACCCTTTGCATTCAACGCAGCCCGCATCCGCTCCAGCGCCGCGATTAGTTGCGTGCGCGGGCAGCCGAAATTCAGCCGTACAAAGCCTTCCCCGCCCGGCCCAAACATCGCCCCATCCGACAGGGCGACTTTGGCGTGTTCGAGAAAAAACGTGTATGGATTGCCCTCAATCCCCGCGTCACGGCAGTCGATCCAGCTCAGATAGGTCGAATCCGGTACGGTCGTGCGCAATTGGGGCAGATACTCGCTGAGATACGCAACGTAGGCATCACGGTTGGCGGTGAGGTAAGCGCGCAGCGCCGTGAGCCAGGCTTCGCCGTGTTCATACGCGGCCATAGCGCCGGCAATCCCGAAGGCATTCACATGTGGCACAATCCCGGCAGAAGCCTTCTCGATCAGCGTACGCAACTGCGGATTCGTCACAATCGCAAAACTGCATCCCAACCCCGGCAGGTTAAAGGTTTTGCTTGGCGCAATCAGCGTAACACAGCGATCGGCAACCTCGGGAACGGCAGCCGCAAATGGCGTATGACGCGCATCGCCCAGCATCAGGTCGCAATGAATGTCGTCGGAGCAGATGATCGTGTTGTGTTCGGCACACAATTCGCCAATGCGCTGTAAATCTGCAATCGGGAAACTCTGCCCGATCGGGTTGTGCGGCAGGCTGAGCAGCAGCAGGCTCGTTTGGGCGCTAAACGCAGCGGCCAACCGTTCGTGATCGAGCGTATAACTGAGCGTGTTCCCGCTGATGTGGGCAGTTAGTTCGACTGTCGTACTGACCCGCTACTGATTGGCCGGTGCACTGAGAAAGGGTGGATAGGCCGGGGTAGGCGTGAGCACCTGATCGCCGGGTGCGCCGAGGGCGCGGGCCAGCACGTTGATCGCCGAGACGAGGCCGGGCGTAACCATGATGTCGGCGGGGCTGATCTGCCAGCCATACAGCCGGTGCATCCGCGCACAAATGATCTCCTTCAGGCGTAGCGGCGGCTTCGCATAGCCAAATACTCCGTGCGTCGCCCGTTCCTGGAGCGCCTGAATCACCGGCTCGGGCGAGCGGAAATCCATATCGGCAACCCACATCGGCAAGACATCCTCGGCGTACAGTTCCCACTTAGCGCTGCCTGTACCGCGCCGTTCGAGCGGAGTGTCGAAATCGAATGGCATACTGTCCTCTGGGCATAAGGGTGGATGCGCTATTGTACCGCAGGCGGACGCAGAACGCAGAACGACTTGTTCCGCTGTCGAGGCTTGACAAGCCCTCGTCCCGCTGCTATAGTTGTATACAATCCTCCCAAACAATCCTAATATATACAATACGGGTAGTTGCCGCTGGCGCGGCCATTGTTCAGCTTGCAACAAATGCGCCAGTATGCCATATAACTCCATTCACATGTGAGTTATCATCTGGTAGCGCCGTACAATGGATCGTATACAATCCTTGAGGCAAGCGATGCAAACCCGCCCGCCGCGTCCACTTGACGATCTGCGTGTTCTGGAGCTTGGCGCCTTTCTGGCCGGCCCATTCTGCGGTCAGTTGCTTGCCGATTTCGGCGCCGAGGTGATTAAAGTTGAGGTGCCCGGCAAAGGCGATCCGCTGCGCCAGTGGGGCCGCCACCGCTACAACGGCCAGACGCTCTGGTGGCCGGTGCTGGCCCGCAACAAGAAGTCGGTCACGCTCGATCTGCGCACCCCTACAGGCCAGGCGATCATTCGGCGGCTCGTGCCCAAAGTGGACATCCTGCTCGAAAATTTTCGCCCCGGCACGTTGGAGCAATGGGGGCTGAGCTACGAGGAACTGCGTGAACTCAACCCCGGCCTGATTATGATCCGCGTCAGCGGTTATGGCCAAACCGGGCCGTATCGCGATAAAGCCGGCTTCGGCAGCATCGGCGAGGCGATGGGCGGCATCCGCTCGATCACCGGCTTCCCCGACCGTCCACCCACGCGGATCGGGATCAGTATCGGTGATTCGCTGGCGGCCACCTTCGCTACCATCGGCGCGCTCACTGCCTTGCATCAGCGGCAGCGCACCGGCCATGGGCAAGTGGTCGACATCGGCATCTTCGAGGCTGTTCTGGCGCTCATGGAAAGCATGATCCCCGAATATCAGCTTGCCGGCCATATCCGCGAGCGCACCGGCAATGTGCTGCCGAATATTGCCCCCTCAAACATCTACCCCACGATTGACGGCAGTTGGTTTGCCATTGGCGCCAACGCCGACACAATCTTCCGCCGTTTTGCGCTGGCAATGGGCCGGCCCGAACTCGCCGATGACGCGTGCTTCGCCACCCATGCGGCGCGTGGCATACATCAGCCCGAACTCGACGACCTGATCGCCGCCTGGACGATCACCCACGACGCCGACACGCTACAGCGCCTGCTCGATGAACACGGCGTGCCCGGCGGCCAGATCTACACAGCGAAGGAGATGTTGAGCGACCCGCATTTCCATGCCCGCGAGGCGATTGTCGGTGTGTCGGACCCTAGGTTTGGCGAGATCAAGATGCAGAACGTCTTCCCGCGCCTGAGCGCTACCCCCGGCGGCATCGATTGGACCGGGCCGGAACTGGGGCAGCACAATAATGAGGTATTCCGCGGCTTGCTGGAGCTTTCCGAGCGTGAGTTGAAGGATCTTCGGGAGCAGAAGGTGATATAGCGAGAACATAAGAACATAAGAACATAAGAACATGAAAAGCTTTTTCGGTTCCTTTGTTCCTCGGTTCCTCGGTTCCTCATCACATATATGCACTACCGCATCCAAATAACCGGCGTCGCTCCGCGCGATGGGCTGCAAAACGAACTGGAGATCTTGCCGGTGGCCTCGCGGGTCGCCCTGATCCGGCGTCTGCTTGCCGCCGGCGTGCCGCGGGTGGAGATCGGTTCGTTCGTCAATCCAAAGCAGGTGCCGCAAATGGCCGGCACCGCCGAAGTGGCTGCTGCGCTGCTCGCCGAACCGCTGCCGCCGCATCCATGGGTGCATGCTTCGGCCTTCCACCCGCCCGCGATGACGGTGCGACCCGCCCCAACAAAGATATGCCTCCCATCATGTACGGGCGGCTCGCGAGCCGCCCTGACCGCTTTTAGCAAAGGACAACCTTATGCCTGAATATACCCTCGCCAAAACCAAAATCCACCACCAGTGGGATAATAGCCTCCCACCTGCGATCGAGATCGAGTCGGGCGACACGGTACACTGCGAAACCGATGAAGTGACCAGCGGCCAGGTGACGCCGGGCTGCGCCGCCGCCGTGTTCGCTACCATCGACTTCAGCCGGCTCTACCCGCTGGCCGGCCCGATCTTCGTGAAAGGCGCCGCGCCGGGTGACGTGCTCGAAATTGAGATCCTGCGCATGCAGCCCCTCGATTGGGGCTGGGCCGGCATCCTCCCCGGCCTGGGCCTGCTCGCCGAGGATTTCCCCAACCCCTACATCCGCCACTTCGACCTGACCAACGGCGCAACCACCGCCCTGCGCGACGACATCCACATCCCGATCCAGCCCTTCCTCGGCACCATGGGCGTTGCCACCGACGATCCCGGCGCCCACCCGGTGCTGCCCACGATGAAGGGCGGCGGTAATATCGACACGCGCCACCTGAACGTCGGCGCAAAGCTGTACCTGCCGGTCTACGTGCCGGGCGGCATGTTCTCAGGCGGCGACGCCCATGCCGCCCAGGGCGACGGCGAAGTCTGCGTCACCGGCATCGAGTGTCCGATGCAGTTTAGTCTACGCTTTAATGTGATCAAGGGCCGCACGATCCGCCCCTGGAGCTACCAATTCGTCACCCCGCCCGGCCCGCTTCAGCCCAAGTATGACGAAAAAGGCTATTTCGTTACGACGGCAATCGGCCCCGACCTGATGGAGAACGCCAAAAACGCCATCCGCGACCAGATTGCCTGGCTGGGCATTGAGAAGAACCTCAGTCCCGAAGACGCGTATGTGCTCTGTAGTCAGGCCGTCGACTTGAAGATCAGCCAGATTGTTGATGCGCCGAACTGGTGTGTTTCGGCTTACCTGGCGCTGAGTGTATTTCGGTAGAATGGTGTCCATTTGCTGGGGTACGAACTTGCGTAAGCTGGTAAGATGGGGGGAGTACTCGCGCATTCGCGGTCGCTTTGCGGTCGGCATGCATAGCTTTCAGAGTTTCAATGAGCGAACCTCAGCCCCCCCCGAACAATCCATCTCACACCGACGACCCGACCATTCCGCAGCTCTCGCTGGAGGGCCGCCAGATTGTGGCCGCCGTGCGCAAGGCACTCGAAGAGGCGTTGGCGCAGTTACAAAGCGAAGAAGAGGCCGAAGCGCTGATCGAGAGCGTTATGGCCACGATCGCCGCGATGGAGAACACGACCGTCGAGGAACTCCGTAACAGCGAAGGGCTTACGTCGGCTACCGAAGCGCGAACTGCGATCGAACAGGCGGCGAACACAACCGCAGCCGAGCGCCTCCAACGCCTATTGATCGAGGCCGCCCGCCAGATTGTGCGCAGTGAAGAAGGCGCGCGCGTCGTGCTTGAAGAAGCTGTTCAAGAGGCCACCAACCCTGAGCAGATCGGTGAAAGCAACCCCCAAACGCGGCAGTCGCGCGATTGGCTGCTGCGCGCGGTCATGAAGCGCATGGGGCCGATCCAGCGTATCGATACACGTATGTTCCTGCTGATCAACGGGCTGCCGCACAGCTCGTTGACCAACCGGCTCATGTACAGCCTGACATCGGTGATGAACGGCGGCGGCGGTTGGGCGCTCTTGCTCATCGGCGCGGCGCTGCTCGACCCGCGGCGCGGGCCGAGCGCACTCTATGGCGTCCTGCCGCCGCTCTGGCTGGCGACAATGGCCGTCGAGTTCCCGATCAAAAGCTACTTTCGGCGCCGACGGCC
>JBBRUG010000274.1:0-8519 GCA_038247995.1 Chloroflexales bacterium
GCGGAACACGACCCGCCTCGCGCGACCCGCCCCAAATACTCTTTACAATACGGGCGGAACACGACCCGCCAGCAGAGAATTCAGCACGCAGCAAACAGGCTTCAGCACACAGAATTCAGGACATCTGTGCGAGCAAAGGGGCCACCACCACCCGTACACCTCGGCCGCCGCCCCAGTAGTTGGGACGACCCCTACTCCGCGCCCCGCAGCGAACATCTGTTCGATCACTGTTGTACCATCCACCGCGCACAACGACCAACCGTTCGTTTGTAAAGGCGTTTGCGGCACCAGGGTAGGATTGCCAGTAATCGAGCGTCCATTCCCAGACATTGCCGGCCATGTCGAGCGCGCCGCAGGCGGCGGCGCCGGCCGGGTAGCAGCCCACCGGCACCGTCCACGGCGCGCCGCGCGTGGACTGATCATCCCCCAGCGCGGCGCAGTCGCTCTGCCAGTCATCGCCCCAGGGGTACCGCCGCGCCGCCGGCCCGCGTGCCGCTGCTTCCCACTCGGCCTCCGTCGGCAGGCGGATGACGTAGCCTGGGGGCAGATGAGCGGCCAACGCTTCGCTCAACCATGCGCAAAAGCCCTGCGCCTCGTGCCAGGTGATGCCGACAACCGGCTGATTGGGCGCGTTCAGGTCGGGATCGGCGGCGTAACGCGACGCTGCGCCGCCCTGCGCGACATAGGCGCCCCACTGCGCGTTGGTGATCGGCAGGCGGGCGATCCAGTAGGGCTGCTCGAAACGCACCAGTGGGTTGAAACGGATCGGGATCCACCCCCATTCTTGGCAGTCCCAAATCATTGTGCGCATGGCATACAGAAAGCGCCGTTTGCTTCCCGGGCTGGCGGGGGCACCTCGTGCGACCGTCTGATGCTCGGGGTGGGCCCAATCGCCATTGTGCATCCGGTCAACCGTGGCGACATACTCGGCCGCGATCTCCCGGGTCCAGGACTGAGGGATGCGTCACCTGGGGATGCGTGCGCATCAGCCAGCGTCCGACCTGGGGTAAGGCATTGCCCACCCCCTTGCGCGTTTACGGGCGGACAGAACTGCTGTGCCGCCCTACAGGTTTGCCTCGTTGCAACGGGTTGGATGGCCCCCTTCTCCCCTTCTCCCCTTGTGGGAGAAGGGGAGAAGGGGGAACGTAGCTCGTACGTACGCGGTAGATCCAAATTTGTCCGTGGGTTTCTGTCCGCCCGTAAACCCTAAGGGTGGGCAAGGCGTACGAGGTGATCCTCAAGGCAGGCGTGTTGGGCGAGGACGACCGCGGCATGCCGCAGGACTATCGTTGGACGTTCACGGTGGTGGCCGGAGGCGCGGACGGGTTCGTGCCGCCGGAGCCGGTGGGGGTGCTGACGCCGCTGGCTCCGGTGGCATGGCGTGCCGGAAACCGTGCCGGGGATGCCGAACGACGGTACGCGGATCTTCCTGCCGTTGCTGGGGCGGTAAATGCGAGCGGCGGCGTGGGCATAGGGACACAGCGCGCTGCATCCCTACGCCCATGGTATCATCTACCCCATGCCGACTAACCCGATTATTCAGGCGCTCATTGCCGGCTGCTTCACCTGGGGCATTACGGCATTGGGCGCCGCACTCGTGTTCTTTACCCCTACCGTCAGCCGGCGGCTGCTCGATAGCATGCTCGGTTTTGCCGCAGGGGTGATGATCGCCGCGAGTTTCTGGTCCTTGCTGGCGCCTGCCGTTGAACTTGCGACGGAGCTAGGCATGCCGGGCTGGTTGCCGGCCACGATCGGTCTGTTGGCCGGAGGGCTGAGCCTGGCGCTGATCGACAAGATCCTGCCGCACCTGCACCCCGGTGCCCCCGACTCCACCGTCGAGGGCGTGCCGACAGCCTGGCGGCGGACGACGCTGCTGGTACTCGCGATCACGCTGCACAACATTCCCGAGGGCCTGGCGGTGGGGGTGGCCTTTGGTGCCGCAGCGAACGGCATTGGCGCTGCTACAACAGCGAGCGCTATTGCTCTGGCGATTGGAATCGGGTTGCAGAACTTCCCTGAGGGCGTGGCTGTGGCGCTGCCGCTACGCGGCGAAGGCGTCTCACGGCTCAAAAGCTTTTGGTATGGCCAACTCTCAGCTGCGGTCGAGCCGATCGCCGCCGTCATCGGTGCGGCTTTGGTCAGCGTGTTTCGTCCGTTGCTGCCGTATGCGCTCAGCTATGCCGCCGGCGCCATGCTCTTCGTGGTGATCGAAGAACTCATCCCTGAGTCGCAACGTAACGGCAATACCGATCTTGCTACAGCCAGCGCGCTCGGCGGCTTTGCCGTGATGATGATGCTTGATGTGGCTCTGGGCTGAGCAGGGTCACCGCTTCGACCCTAGTGCCTTGACCCGATTCCAACCAGCATAAAACGATCTTGAAACGATAGCCGCGTACGCTATGATTGTTCCCTGTTCTCTTCCCAGGATCAGCCCGGCGCGTACAAGCCGTCAAGGAGGACTCTATGAGCACACTGGGTACAATCGCCAGCCGGATGCGCACTACATGGCTCAATCGCCCGTTCCGATTGTTCGGGCGGAGCACGACCCTCCATGTCACTGCGATGCCCTGTGCCCCTGCTTGGCCCTCCGATCTGCTGGCCCACGCGCTGCGTGAGGCGTCCAATCTGGAACTGGAGTGGCGGTGGTACGCCAACCAGATGACCGATGCCGCCGAGCGGGAGTATTGCCTGGCCCGTGCACAGTGGATCAATCCGCACAGGAGCGCCGCTGGACGGGACGCAACAGCGCTGTAGGCGACGAGGTTGGCGCAATGTGTGCATTAGCATTAATCGGCAGAGCGTGACGCCGCTGCCGGCTCAGGCAGGGAAGCCGAAGCGGGCGGCAATTGTCGGGTCGATCACGGGCGCACCGCGAGGCGGTACGTAGAGGGTGGAGAGGGAGGTTGCCGGTGCCTCGGCAAGCTGGTCGAGGCGTAGCGGAGTGATCTGCGGATTGTCGGTGGGCAGCAACGCTGCCTGGTACAACGTTACCTGGTGATCGGCGGGATAGCTGCGGCGCAGGAGCGCAGCGAGCGCTGCTAGCCCCGGTGCCGGGTCGGTCGCCGCATCGACGACGGCGAAACAGCCGATCACGCCCACCTGCCAGAGAATGAGCGGCGTATGCGGATCGAAGCGGCGCGGTCGGAGCAGAAAGTCGCTGGCCTCGTAGCTCTGGCAGCCCTGCGCCCCCGGGTCGAGATCCAGATCGGCAAACAAGCAGTCCTCAGCCGAAATACCGGGCAGCACGGTCACGGGGAAACCCGCGGCGCGAGCCTGACGCCGCAGGTCGGCGGTAGGCGTAACGAAAACCTGCGGGTGGCCGTAAAAGACGGCGCAAACCCGTTCGCCCGCGCGCACGGCGGCCAAAATCTGCGCACAGATCGCGTCGTACACTTCGGAGCGCTGCCGCTGCGGTTGGTAGTGCGGCGCCAGCGACTCGCTGCGTGGGTTGAGCCGGTGCATCCAATCATCGGCCAGGACATGGGGGATGAGAAAGAAGACCCGGTCGGCACGGGCGATCTGCGCCTGCGCCTCGGCCGTAAGCTGGGCGACCAGGGCGATCCCCGTACCGACGATGCTGAGCGCACTGCGGCTCATGGCACGCGTACCTGCGGCGGGTCGTCGAAGATCAGGCAGATCGCGTGGGTCTCGGTGTCGTAATAGCTGTTCCGCCCCAGCTTGACGACAAAATCCCTGGCACCGCGCAGCAGAATATACTGCTGTTCGCCGATATCGAGAAACACGGAGGTATCGCCGAGGTTGTAGTTCGGCGGCTGATAGTTCTCATCGCCGCATTGGAGCGTCAGGATCTGTGGCTGATCGGCTTTGTTGCGCGGGTCGACAAAACTCAGGTTCAGGGTGAAGTTCACGATCCAATCACTGCCGTATTACACGGCGTGGGCATAACTGTGGCCCAGCAGTGTGCAGACATACCCCGGCCAAGGGTCTAGCGACCCTGGTTGGGGTGTAGCGCTGTGTTCGGCGAAGAAAGGCGTGCGGGTGCGCAACACGACGTACGTCCTGGCGAGGTCGATCCGCTTCGGCGGCCCGTGAGCGGCGTCTGTTTGTGCAGTGCCGGCAACCTCGTTGCGGTAGAACAATTGGCGCGACTTGATGCTCATGACGGTGCCGGTCTCCAGGTAGTGGTGCTGGAGCAGCAAAGAGCGCAGATACGGCCAGAGGCTCGGATGCTGGCGCGCAATGTAGGCTTCGCCCTCCGTCTTGAATGCCGCGAGTTCCTCCGGGTCGGCGACGAGTTTCTGGATCAGTTGGAGCAAATCCACGCGAACCTCCTCCACAGTACAGCTTGTTATTCCTGAATGGCGCGGGCGAGACCGCCGTCGGTGAGCAGTGCCCGGAGCGTCGGCACGAGTTCTTGCAGGTCGGGAACGGGCAAGTGGTGTGCCCCTGATTGTAGCGTGCCGGCGAGGGCGGCGAGGTAGCGGCGCGTTTCGGCGGTACAGGCCGGGTGCCGGACAAGTGTTGCCGCCAGGGTTGCCGGCGTTAGCACAAGGTCGGCAGTATTGTTCAGGCCGAGTTGGAGTGTGACGGCGGCGCACTCGATTAGCAGCGGCGGCGAGGGCAGGCGTTCGGCGATCAGGAGCGCCTGCCCTAGTTGTTGACGGGCCAGATCGGGCTGTGCTTGGGCCAAGGCCAGCCGGCCGAGATGCACCAGCGCGCGCCCAATTCCCAGTTCCACACCGAGCGTCTGAAAGAGGGCGAGGGCTTCACGCAGCGCTGCGGCGCTCGCGTCGAACTGCTGCTCAGCCAGGTGTAACAACCCGATCTGGTCGAGGGCCAACGCCACGCCGATGCGGTTATCGATCTGGCGGGCGGTTTCCAGGCTGGCATGCAGATACGTGTCGGCCGCCGCCCGATCATCGGCGATCAGAGCGAGCGTGCCGAGGAAACGCAGCGTATGGCCGCGGCCCCAGGCGTAGTGCAGGTCGTCATAGATCGCAAGCCCCCGACGGAGCGCCTGTTCCGCTGTAGCCCATTCGCCCTGCGCGAGCGCAACGGCACCGATCGAAAGGAGCGTATCGGCCACCCGAACGACCTCAGCACCCTCTTCGGCGATGGCGAGCGTGAGCCGCAGACACTGCATCGCTTCAGGATAGACGCCGCGCCCGTAGGCGAGCAACCCGATCTGCTTGTAGACAAACAGCAACTCGGGCGCGTCCTCGGCGGCGATCGCATTCAGCAGGATCCGGCAGTCGTGATAGGCCTGTTCGGCAGCGGCGATGTCGCCCATGATCTGCTGCAACTCGGCATGGCACGCGAGGATGCGTACGGCGGCCAGAGCGGTCGCCTCGTCGGGATCGGCGCCTGCGGCCCAGGCGCGCGCAGCCGCAGCGCCGGCTTCGAACAGGTGGGTGCTCTCCAGTTTCCAACCGCGTAGCGCGCAGAAGTCGTGCAGGGGGATGCTGTATGCCCCGAGCGTGGCAAGATCGTGGCCGGTTGCCGCCCAATGCCAACCTGCGCGCAGGTTGGCGAACTCGCGCTCAATATCGTTCATCGCCGCTACACTATCGGGGCCATACAGCAACGGTTTGCGCTCGTGGGCAAAGGCAGCAAAATAGTGTGCGTGACGGGTGCAGACCGCCGCTGCGACCTCCGGGTTTGTCTGGAGTTTCTCAAGGGCGAAGCGTTGGAGCAAGGGATGCAGCGCATAGCGCGTCTCCGGTTCCAGCTTCAGCGCCTGCACCAGCGACTTATCGCGCAGAGCGCCTAGCGTCGCCAGGCCGGCGCCGACAATCGCTTCGGCGGCGCCTGCTGTGAATCCGGCTGGAAAAACGCCCAACCCGGCAAGCGCCTGCGTCTCGGCTGGGCTGAGCAGACGCCAGGAGTACTCAAAGACCGCGCGAATGCTGCGATGCCGCTCCGGGAGGTCGGGCGCGTCAACCTGCAACACATCGATCGTCGCGGCAATCGAGCGGAGGAGTTCCTGGGGCGAACAGAGCGCCAGCCATGGTGCGGCGAGCTCGATCGCCAGCGGCAAACCGTGAACCAGTTGGCAGATCTGCCCCAGCGCGTGCTGGTTGGCGACACTGTAGCTCGCTATGGCTGCTGCACCGTCCTCCTGGCCGGTGTGATGCAGCAAGAGTTGCACCGCCGCGTAGCGGGCGAGTTGCGGCGCCGGCGCGGAAGTCATCGCCACGGCGGTGGGTGCAGGCTGTTCCGGGTAGCTCAGCCCGTCGAGCTCCAGCACATGTTCCTCACGCAGCTTGAGGCGCTCACGCGAGGGAACGAGCAAGCGCAGGGCCGGCGCCTGGGAGAGCAGGGTACTGAGGGCGAGGCGGGCGCGCGGCGTCAGGAGTTCGCCATTATCGACGATCAGCAGGAGCTCGCGCTCCTGGAGGTAGCGCCCGACCTGTTCCGCCGGCGGTTCACGTGGTACGAGTTGCACCCCTAACACCTGGGCGAGCGCTATGAGCAGATCGTCGTCGCTCACCCGCAACGCTGTACCGTATCCAACCAGCGCCAGGTAAAAGACCCCATCGTTGCACGGCCCGATCAGTTCGCTGGCCGCGCGCCGGCCGGCGCTAAGGGCCAGATGCGTCTTACCACTGCCGCCCGACCCCGTGATCGTCAGGAGGCGTGTCTTTGCCGCTGCGAGCCACGTATAGACGCGCGCCATCTCGGCAGCACGCCCGATCTGCGGCCCAACGTGAGGCGGCAGGTTGTGCGGGCGCTGCGCCGGGCCGGCGAGAATACGTTGATAGAGCGCCGTCGTGGCCGGCTCAGGGTCGATGCCCAGTTCCGTTTGCAGGCGCTCGGCGGCGGATTGATACTGGCGCAGCGCCGCGTGCCGCCGACCACTGCGGGCGAGCAGCAAGATCATGTGGCGGTGGGCCGCCTCGTCGAGCGGATCGAGGGCAAGTAGGTGTCGCGCCCAGGCGAGCCCCTGGGCATACTTGCTCCAGGCGGTATGGTATTCCACCAGCCCATGCATTCCTTCGGTCGCTACACGTCGCCAATGCTCGGCCTGGTTGTGCTGCCACTCGCTGAAGCCGCGCGCGTCGCGCAGATGGAAGCCCTGGAGGAAGTCGCCGCGGTAAAGCGCCAGCGCAGCGTCAGCGCCGGCCGGATCGCTCGTAAGCCCGCGTGCGAATGCGTCTACATCGAGCCAATAGTTCGCGTTGGCGCGGATCGCCACCGTGTAGCGTGAGATGGCGAGAAACCCGGCGAAGTGTGCGCGGAGCTGGTTGAGTACCAGGCGGAGGTTCCCCAGCGCTCGTTCAGGAGACAGATCGTCCCAGAGCAATTCGCTCAGCACCTCGCGCCGGTGCGGTTGGGGGTTGCAGGTCAGATACACCAGCAAGCCTTCAGCCTTGCGCGTGGCAACATTAGTGATCGGTGCGCCGTCGATGCTGATAGCGATCTCGCCGAGAAGGCTGATGCGCAGCCCTGATGAATTGGGCATAACACCTCAAGCAGGGCACGCGCGGGAACGCAATACAATAAAACCGCAGTTGTCGGGTGGGATGATAGTGGAGATTGTAGCAAAACGAGCGGCGCACGTAAAGTGTGTTCTTCATCTGTGTGCCTTGACCCGATTCCAACCAGTGTAAAACGATCTTGAAACGATTGCCGGGTACGCTCTAGTTGAGGGCTGAGGGGCGCTAACGTTCCTATTTGACACAGGCGTACAAGATCGATGAAGGAGTACACATGACGACGCAAACGGTGATGAAGGGTCTACCCGAGGCGGTTTCGGCGGAAGTAAAGCGGTGGGCATGCAGCTTCGATTTCGACAGCGACAGTTGTTACCCAGCGCCGGCTGTTGCCGAAGATGGCACAATGAACGGCGGGTTACAGGACACCGGCCATAAGACTGGTGGGTGCCGCGATCTGGATCAACTGCGGAATGCCAACACCTATGCCCGCACCATTTCGATATTGAAGGGCGGCGTGCAGTACAGCGTCTCTATGTACGCGCTCTATTTCGAGAAGGACCAGGGCATGTCCGGCTCACCGGCGATCGGGCATCGCCACGATTGGGAGTATACCTTGGTCTGGACGAAGAATGGGCAGATGACCCATGCCAGTTTTAGTGCGCATGGCGGCGTTACCACCAGGGCCAAAGAAGAGCTTCAATTTGATCCCGGCAAAGGCGACACCGTTAAGGCGGTGTATCACAAGGACGGCCCCGGTACGCGCTGTTTTCGCCCGGCGAAGCGCGATGAACGTGCGGAGAACGGCCTCGGTGCCTGGCTCACGCCGACGCTGGTGGAGTGGGGCTTGATGCAGAGTCCGTTTGTGTCGAACCAACAACTACAGCGCAATTTCAACGAGTTCAACTACGGCAACGCGAACTGCTCGTTCAATGACAAGAACTTTGCGCGCGAAATCGGCAAGAACCCGCCGGAGGGCTACCCGGCTTGCAGGTGTAGGGTTTTTACAGGATCGCGTCCCAATGCGCTATTTCCCTCATCCCCCCAGCCCCCTTCTCCCTCAAGGGGAGCAGGGGGAGCCGCCGAAGAATGGCGTCCTGATGCGGTCGGAAACCCCTCTCCCGC
>JBBRUG010000275.1:0-8471 GCA_038247995.1 Chloroflexales bacterium
CGCCACCCGCGCCGAACTGGCCGGTTCGCATCTGGTCGCGGTTGGGGTTGATGTGGGCCAAAGTGATCTGCCACGCGTCGATCTGGCGGCCGCCCGCACGACATTTGCCCGCCTCCACGCAGCGATCAGCGCCGGGTTGGTACGCGCGTGTCACGATCTCAGCGAGGGCGGCCTGGCCGTTGCCGCCGCCGAAATGGCGATTGCCGGCGATCTGGGCCTTGAACTCGATCTCAGCGCTGTTGCGCCTGAACAAGGCGCGCTGGTCAAATTGTTCAGCGAAACGCCGAGTCGCTTCCTGGTTGAAGTGCCGCCCGACCATGCAGCGGCGTTTCAGGCCCAACTCGGCGCCACGCCATGCATATTACTCGGCGTCGTTACTGCCGCTACCGAAGTACACCTGCGCGATGGCGGCACCGAACTGCTCCGCGCCGACGTAGAGGCCCTGCGTGCCACCTGGCAGGCTGGGCTGGATGAATTGAATTTTTAGCACACTGAAGCACTGAGAGGCACTGAGAACCACTGATCAACCACTGAGCCGGGCAGGTGTACCACTGATAGCACGGAGCCGAGTGACGCGCCCAAACTCATTAAACTAATGACTAACCCTGATCAACCTACGCCTTTTCTCGACCCCGAGCAGTTCGCCGGCGCGATTGAAACATTCCTGCGCACCCAGGAAGGCGTCACCGTGAGCGAACGCAACGGTATGGATCTCGTATTGCGCGTCGGCGCGAAAGATCTTCAGCTCAACCTGGCGAATATCTACGCCGCCTACCAGCAAAATCCCGCCGAATTAGCGGCAGTGGTGAGCACACTGGAGCGTTCGCTGCGCAGCTACGACAGCGCACGCCAGATCACGAGCTTCGCAGAACTGCGCGAGCGGGTGTACCCGATGCTCAAACCGCTTACGCTGCTGGCGACGGTGCGTGATCGCAAACTGCCGATGCTGATCTATCGGCCATTTCTCGCCGATCTGATGATTTGTTATGTGATTGACGAGCCGGGTAGTGTAGCCTACATCAACGAACAGCACATTGAACGCTGGCAGATTGGCGAGCACGAACTTCACGAACAGGCGATTGCTAACTTGCGCCGGCGCACCGACGAGCGCGGTACCTTTACGATTGCCGGTGAAGGCGCGCAGCGCCTGATTGTGGCCAATACCCAGGACGGCTTCGATGCCACGCGGCTCTTGCTTGTGCCATTGCTGGCCACATGGCGCCCCCAATTCCCGGGATCAATGGTGATTGGCATACCCAACCGCGACTTCCTGATCGCCTTCAGCGATACCGACAGTACCATTCTGAGCAATGTGGCGCAGCAGGTGCAATTCGACGCTACCGAGCGCGAGAACGGCCTCACCGACCAACTCTTTACCTTCGTTGACGGACAGATTCGCGAATACATGTGGGAGTAGCGCCACAGGTCCGTCGATGCGCCTACCAAGCGGTATGCGCCCCCGTAGCCTGGACGCGATGCACGTTGTACTATGATAGCTCTTGCCATTTTCGTCACCATACTCTGCTACGGCCTCGCGGGCTACCTTTGGTACCGGCAGCGTGCTCCAATCTACCTATTCGGTTTGATCAGCGGGCACCTGAGTGCGCTGGCAACACCGCTCTGGCGACTACTCTATGGCGTTAACTTCAGCCCGAGCCTGGAGACGATCCAGTCGGTCATTGGCGAACCTATTCCCACTGCCGTATTGTTCGCCTCGGCCTGGTATTATCCATTGCCGGCGGCCCTGGTGCTGTACCTCTACACCACCCGCTGGTGGTTCCCCGGCTACCTGACCAGCCTGATCACGTTCCTGATCTTCCTGCTTTACCATTTGCTGATCGAGACGATTGGCCTGCGCGCAAACCTGTGGGACGCTACCTGGCCGACATTGCCGCTCGGCCTGCCCGGCGCGCTGCTACCGGCCACGATGGCCGGCCTGATCTCCTACAGCTTGCTCTACATATTTCTCAGCACCTACCGTTACGCGCTGCTCAGCCTGATCCTGGTGATCGTGCCCGCGACGCTGGGGCTGAGCCTGGCGGTGCGCGGCATTCTTGGCGCGCCGCTCTGGGTGACGCTGTTGCTCGACGGCGCACCCTGGATGCTCAACATCGGCCTGTTCAGCGTGGTCGCGCTGCTCGGCTGGGCGGTGCATATTGTGACGGTGGGTATTAGTCGGGTCGAGTAGCCGATGCAGCTCAGCCCCCAACTGCTTCTCAGCGCCTACGTCCAAGGTCTCTTCCCCATGGCCGACGCCGACGGGACGATCGGCTGGTACGAGCCGCGCATCCGCGCTGTGATCCCGCTCGATGGCGGCTTCCATGTGCCGCGACGCCTGGCGCGCACTGTACGCAAGGCACTGTTCGAGGTACGCTTTAATACTGCGTTCAGCGCCGTAATGGCGGCTTGCGCCGATGTGGCTAGCGATCGCCCGAGCACCTGGATTTCAGCGGAGATGATTGCGGCCTACAGCGTATTGCACCAGCTCGGCCATGCGCATAGCGTGGAGTGCTGGCGCGACGACCAGCTTGTTGGGGGGTTATACGGGGTATCACTCGGCGGATTGTTTGCGGGCGAGAGTATGTTCAGCCGTGAGCGCGATGCGAGTAAAGTGGCACTGGTACACCTGGTGGAGCGCCTGCGCGCCGGAGGTTTTGTGCTGCTCGACTCGCAGTATATCGTCGGGCCGCACATGCTTCAATTCGGCACGCAGGAGATCAGTCGCGCTGAGTATCACCGCCGGCTTGAGGCGGCCTCGCAAGTGGAGGCGCGGTTTTAGGCGGAGACGATGGATGATCACGCACCACGCACCACGCTCCACGGGACGATGATGAGCGATGATGAGCGATGATGAGCGATGATGGACGATGATGGACGACGGGACGACGGGACGACGGGACGACAGGACGATGATGGGCGATGATGGGCGATGATGGGCGATGATGGACGTAGGGCCAAAGCAGCGCTCCCAGGTGAATCCCCTTGGCCCATGCAAAGAATCTACAGGTGGCGCCGCTTCGGCCCTACAGCCGCGCATCGGCGGTACCCGCGCATCGGCGGTACCCGCGCATCGGTGGTACCCGTTTGTGGAATGGGCCGCGCATGCCTGCACGGCCCATATCCTGTGTCGATCAGTTACTCAACGTAGGCAAGAAGAGCGCCGGTTCAAGCTCAACGGCCGGCCCAATGTTCCCGGCGATCCAGGGAATGTAGGAACTCACCCGCGTGTAGACGCCATAATCATTCGCAGCGGCGCAGCCGGAGCCGAAGCTTACGACGCCCACCTGAATATAGCCGCCCAGTCCATCAGGCACCACGAGCGGGCCGCCGCTATCACCCTGGCACGAATCGACACCGCCCTCGGCGAGACCGGCGCAAAGCTGTGCCTCCGTAAGGCCAGGTTGACTGGCCTCGGCACAGACCGCATTGGATACTAGCGGTAACTCCACAAAGCGCAACACATCGGGGAACTGCGGCTCAACCTCCTCGCCCGGCGCGTACCCCAGCGTGCTGCCCCAGCCCGACACCGTGGCCAGCGTACCCGGCGCAGTCTGCGGGCCGTCATTTTCCGGCACGGCCATCGGCACAAACAGGCTCGGATCATTCACGGGCGCGTTCAGTTCAAGCAGCGCAATATCATTCACCAGAGTTTGCGGATCGTACTCAGGATGATTTATCAGCCGCACGACGCTGCGTGCATTCGCAGGCGTCGCCACACTCAGGTCGCGTACGTCCACCAGTACGCCGATTTGGTCTGCCGGCGTTGGATTTCCCGCGGCGTCAAAAAAGCAGTGGGCAGCCGTCAGCACCCAGGTGGCATTGATCAATGAGCCGCCACAATAGTGGTCGTCGTTACCTTCGGCGCCGCGCGTGCCGATCGAAACCTGATACCGATATGGATTGGGGTCCGGCACGTCGCTACCGCCGACAATCGCCACTCCCGGCGACGGATTGGCGAACGCGAACGGCGTAAGGGCGAGGACGAACAGCGCACAAAAGGCGATCGTCAGGCGGGCGAGGCGAGTACGCATGGTAGGTTCATTTCTACCGGACAAATGAGCGCAACCCCAGTGGTTGGCTCTACGCCTTACCGTAGCATAAAACTGTAACCTTTCATGTAACTACTGGCTACTGATCCAGACCCTATTGCTGCTGATGGGATTTACCAGCCGCCAATCTACGAAAGCCAATTCATGACTGCCCAGCGCTCCGATGCTGAACAATCTACTGCCATTCCGACATACGAACAGTCCTTAATTGACGAACATGGCGCAGAGGCGGTAGCGAACTACCGCGCTGACACCTTCTACACCCAGCGCGCCGATCCGGCTGAAGTTCTCGCCGTGCTGCAACGCCTGACGGCAGGGCGGTAACAGATATGCTTACTCGTCATTTGCGGCTATAATAGGCTAACCAACGTCGCTCAATCAATGCACCAATTCATCAACGCCCAGTGTCAGCGGCGATCGTCGATGCAGGGCAACTCAACGTAGAGGAGAATTGTAGTGGCAAGTCAGCTCGGCGGCCCCATCGGTGGCGCGGCCGTCGGCGCGGTGATTGGCTCGCTGCGCGATCGCGGCATCGACGATAGCTTCATTCGCGAACTGAGCGCCCAACTTCAACCCGATAGTTCAGGCATCTTCCTGTTAGTGCAAAGCGCCGATACTGAACAAGTGCTCGCCGAGTTGCGCCCGTACAAGGGCCGCGTGATCCACACTACGATCTCCCCTGAAGTCGAGGCGGTGCTACGTAAGGCGCTGGAGCACTAAGGGGACTGAGCCCACTGGGGATGCTCCTTGCGCCACGCTTTCCGCACGCCCTTTACGCACTAAGTGGTGCATCCGGCAAGTTCCTTGCCGGGAGGGTTCGGGAGGGCAAAGCCCTCCTGAAAAAACCTTCTGCTAGCTGAAACCTTACCCAAGGATCATACTCATGACTTACGCCCCAACCCCGGCCGACAACTTCACCTTTGGCCTCTGGACGGTCGGCAACAGCGGGCGCGACCCGTTTGGCGAGCCGGTGCGCCCCCCGCGCAGTCCGGTTGAGCTCGTGCACCTGCTGGCTGAGGTGGGCGCCTACGGCGTCAACTTCCACGATAACGACCTCGTGCCGATCGACGCCACGCCCGCCGAACGCGACCGGATTGTGCGCGACTTCACCGCAGCCCTGCGCGAAACCGGCCTGGTGGTGCCGATGGCCACCACCAATCTGTTCAGCGACCCGGCCTTCAAGGACGGCGCCTTTACCAGCAACGACCCGACCGTGCGCGCCTACGCGCTGCAAAAGACCATGCGCGCCATCGACCTCGGCGTAGAATGCGACGCGAAAACGTATGTCTTCTGGGGCGGGCGCGAGGGCGTCGAGACGGATGCCGCCAAAAACCCGACCGAGGGCCTCAAGCGTTTCCGCGAAGCGCTCAACTTCCTCTGCGCCTACGTCACCGACCAGGGCTACGACCTGCAGTTCGCCCTGGAACCGAAGCCCAACGAGCCGCGCGGCGACATCTACCTCGCCACCGTCGGCCACGCGCTCGCCTTCATCACCACGCTCGATCAGCCTGACATGGTCGGCCTCAACCCCGAAGTTGCCCACGAAACGATGGCCGGACTGAACTTCCTGCACGGTGTCGCGCAGGCCTGGGAGATGGGCAAGCTGTTCCACATCGACCTGAACGACCAGGCGCCCGGTCGCTACGACCAGGATTTCCGCTTCGGGGCAGTCAACCCCAAGAGCGCCTTTTTCCTGGTGAAATTTCTGGAAGATGTGGGCTACACCGGCTCGCGCCACTTCGACGCGCACGCCTACCGCACCGAGGATGTGGCCGGGGTGAAGGACTTTGCCCGCGGCTGTATGCGTACGTACCTGATCCTGAAGGAAAAAGCGGCGCAGTGGAACGCCGACCGGGAGATCCAGGCGTTGCTGGCCGACATCAATGCCGGCGACCAGACGCCGCACATCTACAGCCCGGCGGCCGCCGAAGCGCTCAAAGCCCAGCCCTTCGACCGGGTCGCCCTCGGTTCCCGCGGCCTCGCCTACGAACGGCTCGACCAACTTACGGTGGAAGTATTGCTTGGCGTGCGCGGGTGAGAGCGAGGGTCAATCTGCAGATTGCACAGATTGCGCAGATAAAGAAGCGGGCAGCGGCGCAGCGGGCGTGGGGCGTGGGGCGTAGAAGAGCCGCCTCAGTGTCCTCAGCAACCTCAGTGCCGTCAGTGGCCTCAGCAGTGGCCTCAGCCCGCTCAGTGATCCTGGGAGATGGGAAGAAGGGGGATCGGGTTCAGCCCTCAGTGTCCTCAGCAACCTCAGTCCGGCTCAGTGATTCTGGGCGCTTGGAAGAATTAGCAATGTACCTCCTCGGTCTTGATATCGGCACATCCGGCGCGAAGGCGCTCCTCTGCGACACCCACGGCGCAGGCATTGTTACGGCAACGGCAGAATACCCACGCTCAATGCCCCAACCGCTTTGGAGTGAGCAGGCGCCGGAGGATTGGTGGCGTGGCGCACGCGAGGCTATTCAGGTCGTGCTGCGCAGCGCGGGCGTCGATGGAGCGCAGGTTGTGGGGCTGGGCCTCACCGGCCAGATGCATGGCGCGGTCTTCCTCGACGCCCACGACAAAGTTATCCGCCCGGCTCTACTCTGGAACGATCAGCGCACAGCCGCCGAGTGTGCCGCGATCACGGCCCAGGTTGGCGCCGAACGCCTGATCGCAATTGCCGGTAATCCTGCCCTCACCGGCTTTCAGGCGCCGAAGATTCTCTGGTTGCGCAACCACGAGCCGGAGCACTACGCTCGGATCAAGCGCGTACTGCTGCCCAAGGACTACATTCGGCTCAGGCTCACCGGCGTGGCCGCCGCCGACGCCTCGGACGCTGCCGGTACGCTCCTGCTCGACCTGCGTACTCGTGATTGGAGTGCGGAAATCCTTCAGGCGCTGGAGATTCCGCGGGCGTGGTTGCCTGATGTGGTAGAAGGGCCGGAAGTGACCGGTGGGCTGTTGGCCGAGGTTGCCGCCGAACTAGGCTTGCCGGTCGGCTTGCCGGTGATCGCTGGAGGTGGCGATAATGCGGCGGCGGCTGTGGGCACCGGGATCGTGCGCAGTGGTGTGATCAGCAGCAGCATCGGCACCAGTGGCGTGCTGTTCGCCCACGCCGACCAGATCGCGCTCGATCCGCAAGGGCGCCTGCATACCTTCTGTCACGCTGTGCCCGGCCAGTACCATCTGATGGCCGTTACCCTGGCGGCGGGCGGCTCATTCCAATGGCTTCGCAATACCTTGCGCCAGGCCGGTCTGGCCGATCTGAGTTATAACGACCTGGTTGGGCTTGCCGCCACTGTGCCGATTGGCGCCGAGGGGTTGATCTTTCTGCCCTACCTAAGCGGCGAGCGCACACCGCACCTCGATCCACTGGCGCGTGGTGCATTCATCGGTCTGACGGCGCGGCATACGCTGGCGCACATGACTCGCGCCGTAATGGAAGGCGTGGTCTATTCGCTGCGTGACGGATTGGAAATCATGCGCGAGCTAGGGTTGCCGATCAGCGATGTACGCGCTACCGGCGGCGGCGGCAAGAGCGCGCTCTGGCGCCAGATGCAGGCCGATATCTATGGCGCTCCAGTCACAACATTGGTCGCGGAAGAAGGGCCGGCGTACGGCGCGGCGCTGCTGGCCGGGGTTGGTGCCGGTGTATTCACCGATGTCGGCGCTGCAGTCGAACAATGTGTTGTGGTGGGGAGTGTAACTCAGCCCGACTCGGCGGCGCAGGCGCGCTATGCCGCAGTTTATGCGATCTACCGCAAACTGTACGGGCAACTGCGCCCAAGCATGGTCGAACTAGCGCAACTGGCGTAAGCAAAACCCCACGCCCCATTCTGCCTGACGTGCCCCGATTTCGCTGCTGAGGCGAAGTTTCAAACAGCTTTCCAGCCTGCGTAGGCAAAGCCCAATTTAGGGTGTAAAACCTGCCTCCTGAAACACTTTGCTTCAGCGCACTACTCCTTGCCGCCCTTTAGCAACTGGCGCAAGCCAACTACACCGACAACCAGGCCGGCGAGGAAACCGGTAAACAGCTTACGCCCCGCCGCCTGATTCAGGGCCGCGTCGGGCTGGGTTGCGCCGACCGGCACAGGCGTGGCAACCTCAAGCTGCGTTGCATCCGTTACGCTGAGCGGCTCGTCAGCGTCGATAAATACTGCATGCGCCGAGGGCACGATCTGCGCGCCGAAACTGTTTGCATACACCTGAGTGAATTCGGCGCCCAAAAACAAGATCTGCGCCGAGTAATAGACCCACAAAAGTATTGCTACAAATGATCCGGCCGCCCCATACACCGAAACCGTCGCGCCGCTGATTAAGAAGGTATTCAGCGCCCAACGCCCAATCACAAAAAGGAGCGCCGTTACTGTCGCGCCAACCCAAACATCGCGCCATTGCACTTCAACGTCGGGCACCACTTTGAAGATCGCAGCAAAC
>JBBRUG010000276.1:0-8438 GCA_038247995.1 Chloroflexales bacterium
GATCGCGTAGCTGCCGGTAAAAACACCAGTCTTCTCCTTCTCATCGGGCGCGTCAGCCGGTTTCGCCCGCGCCTGCGCCGTATAGGCCGCCACGGCATCGCGCTGCGCTGCGGTTGTGAGGCCCGCTACCAGCGGATGCTCGGGCGACAGCACCATAAACGTCGCGCCCCACAGCGTATCAGGGCGAGTAGTGAAGACGATAATCTCGGCGTTGGCCTCAGTCTTGAAGATCACCTCAGCGCCGCGCGAGCGACCGATCCAGTTGCGCTGCATGGCGACAACCTTGGACGGCCAGGCGACCGTATCCAGGTCATCGTACAGACGATCGGCATAAGCGCTAATGCGGAAGAACCACTGCTTCAGGGTGCGCCGCTCGACCAGCGCGCCAGAGCGCCAGGCCCGCCCATCGGGGCCGACCTCTTCATTGGCCAGCACAGTTTGATCAACCGGATCCCAGTTCACCAGGGCCTCGCCACGATAGGCCAGGCGGAAGCGGCGCAGCACATCCTGGCGCTGCTGAGGCGTAAAGACATTCCATTCGGCAGCACTAACCGTTGGATCGGTCAACGACAGGCCCAACCGGGACGTACCGTGCTCAGCCAGTTCAGCTTCCAACTCTGCGATTGGGCGCGCCTGATTAGCGCGCGGATCGTACCAGGAGTTGTACAGTTGCAGAAAGATCCACTGCGTCCAGCGGTAATACTCTGCCGAGGACGAGTTAATCTCGCGGCTCCAGTCGTAACTGGCGCCAATCAGATCCATCTGGCGCTTATAGTTATCGGCAAAGCGGCGGATCAGGATCGCCGGATTCGTTTTGCGGCGGATCGCTTCATTCTCAGCAGGCAGGCCAAATGCGTCCCAACCCATCGGGTGCAGGACGTTATAGCCCTTCATGCGGAAGAAGCGCGCCACTACATCGGTGGGCACATAGTTGCGGCAGTGGCCGACACTCAGGCCATCGCCGCTCGGGTAGGGGTAGAAGTCGAGGACGTAGTATTTGGGGCGATTATCGGCGGGGGCGGTTTTATAGATCTGCGCAGCGGCCCAACGCGCCTGCCATTGCGGCTCAATGGCGGCCGGGTCGTAGCGTTCGGGCATGGAATCGGGCCTTGCGTCGCTCATAGCGCACACTCCTCCAGGGATGAGCACAGGTTACGTAGGACAACAAACAAAGGGCAACAAGACGATCGCTAAGGCCACTAAGGTCTGGTTCGGACACGGTGCTCACCCCCTTTCAGCACATGTACGGCGGGTGACGCCGACGATTCAGGATGGCAGGAAGCAGGAAGCAGATGTAAGCTTCCCTGATCCCTCAATGCATGAAGCACTGCTCCAACTTATGCATTCCACCATCACCACAACAGCCACAATTTAGGCATAGTATAGCACAAAAGCGCTTATCGTCCTCGGGCGGAGGGCGTAGCACGATCCGCAGATGACGCAGATTGTGCAGATGATGCGGCGGCCCTTTGACAGGCTCGGGGTGCGGGCGGGCCGCGCAGGCACATTGGCCCGCCCCCACGATTTGGTTTATGCGGCGGTGATCCGTTCCTGGCCGCCCATGTACGGGCGCAGCACTTCAGGGATGACAACGCTGCCGTCGGCTTGCTGGTAGTTCTCCATAATCGCGATCATTACGCGAGGTAAGGCCAGGCCCGAACCGTTCAGCGTGTGCAGAAATTCCGGCTTCGCGCCCAGCTCGGGGCGATAGCGCAAGTTGGCTCGCCGCGACTGATAGGCTTCGAAGTTGCTGCACGAGCTTACTTCCAGCCACTCCTCGACGCCGGGCGCCCAGAGTTCGAGGTCGTATTTCATCGTCGCGGTGCCCAGATCAGCAGTGCAGAGTTTCAGCAGGCGGTAGGGGATCTCCAGCGCCTTGCAGACAGCTTCAGCGTGATCAACCAGGGTCAGCAGTTCGGCATAGCTTGTTTCTGGGGTGACGAACTTGACCATCTCGACCTTATCGAACTGGTAGAGCCGTTTGATCCCGCGTACATCGCGCCCGGCGCTGATCTGCTCGTTGCGCCAGCAGGGCGTATAGGCAACGTGGTAGATCGGCAGTTGCGCCGCAGCGAGAATCTCGTCGCGATACAGATTGGTCACCGGCACCTCGGCGGTGGGGATGAGCGTTAGATCGACCCCTTCGAGCTTGAACAGGTTCTCACCGAAGCGCGGCAGGTTGCCGGTGCCGACCAGGATCTCTTCCTTGACCACATACGGCGGGATGATCTCGCTATAGCCGTGCTGCTGGACGTGCATGTCGAGCATCCAGGTGATCAGGGCACGCTGGAGGCGCGCGCCCGCACCTTTGAGTACATAGAAACGCGAGCCGCTGAGCTTCACGCCGCGCTCAAAATCGAGGATGCCGAGTGCCTCGCCCAGATCCCAGTGCGGCTGCGGCGTAAAGTCGAAGCTGCGCGGCGTGCCCTCCACGCGCACAACAATGTTGTCGGCCTCGGTGGTGCCGTCGGGCGTGTCGGCGTGCGGCAGATTCGGCAGATACAGCAGCAGGCGGTTGAACTCCGCCTCAACTTCGTTCGTCTCACGGTCGAGCGTGGCGATCCGGTCGCCAACCAGGCGCATCGCGGCGATCTTCGCTGTGCGCACTTCAGCGTCCTTCAGCGTACTGATCTCTTTCGAGACCGTGTTCCGCTCGGCCTTGAGTGCTTCAACCTCGCGCAACAATGTCCGACGACGCTCATCGACGGCGAGGATAGCGTCAACCTGGGCCGGATCGTCGCCACGGCGCACCAGGCCGGCGCGAACGACATCGGGTTGTTCACGGATCAGACGAATGTCGAGCATAGATAGATCCTTTATGGGCGACGGCCCAACTGGTTCAAAACACGAAAGACTTCGATCATCGACAAACCAACTTCACCGCCATTGTTTGTCGTGTGTACAACCCGCGCAATGGTAGCGCGCTGCTCCGGATCGGTAATGGCATCCAGATTGAGCAGCACTTCATCGCCATGCTGGAATAGATACTGGGCGTAGGGATTGCCGGCGCCGCGTTCGATCGCCTGGAGCGCAGCCTGACGCACAAGTGGGTGCCGGAGCGGGATCATTCCCTCGCTCGGCGGGGCGGCATCGGGAATGGCGGCGTCGGGAAGATCTTCTGCTTCCTGCGCCCCCCAACTAGATTGTTGCGTGGACGACGACAATGGCGATGCGGCTTGCGGCGGAATCTCGATCCGCCCCGGAAAATCACCCCAGGCCCGGTTAAGCATCACCAAAACCAGCGCAAGGATCACTACGCCGGCGCCTGCAATTATGAGGATGATTGGCCAGTCCATGTTGCCTCTCCCAGCTTGGGGGGCGACCACGAGGGTCGCCCCAACGGGTCGCCTCAACCGCTCCATCACAAAGGTTCGTACGATTCGCCAACCAGTGTGTCACCCGATCAAACTATAGCTCCAGCGCAATGGTTGGCCGTTCGCGTAGGGCATCACGCCGTGAAACTGGCGCTGGTCGGCGCTGAAGACAAGGGGCAAGAAATGGTGATCGCCGGGCCAGAGCGGCAGGTCGAAGCACAGCAAGCGCTCCAAAGGCACCCATTCGAGGCTGCCTTCGGCGTTGGTGGCAGGCGGTGTGCCCGTGTAGGCTGTGATCAAAAAGATAAAGACGAGCCAATCCTCGCCGTTTTTACCGAAGCCGGGCCAGGAGATTGTGCCGCGCAGGCTCAATTCCGTCGCTTCCAGGGTGGCTTCTTCACGCAGTTCGCGGCGCATGCACGCGACAATATCTTCGTTGGGGTCGATCTTGCCGCCGAGGCCGTTGTACTTGCCGAGATGCAGATCACCGGGACGCGCATTGCGATGGATCAACAAAACGTTGCTGCGATCCGGCGCAAGCACATAACCAAGCGTGGCAACAATTGGTGTGTAGGGCATGGCATTGTTCCCTAAGCGCTCTGGCGCTAAAGCGCCGAGCATTTCCGTTGCGGCAGCCAGCCGCTAAAGCGGCTCAGGCGGCCAGGCGGCCAGGCGGTCAGGCGGGTTAGGCGGCTCAGGCAGTGCGTACCGCTCACAATTGCGGCAACCGGCCACTGAAGCGATATGGCATACGTACAGGTATTTCCCAGGCTACAGCCGATGATCACCATTCCCGATATAAGCCCTTGCCTCCGGCGGCGAGTTCGGCAATCCGACGCAAGCTGCCGACTTCGGTATTGGCCGGCAAGTCGTGGCGCAGAAAGAAGCGCGCATCGACAATTTCCAGGTCGCCGCGCGGCGGTTGGGCCGGCCCCAACGGGATACAATGAAAGACGGCGACGTGGTTACTCATGCCTTCGCCAAAGGCGTAATACATTCCCAACAGTGCCGCAACCCGACCGGCACAGCCGGCTTCTTCGCGCAGTTCACGCTGGGCAGCCTCCTCCAATGTTTCGTGAGTATCCACGCCGCCGCCGGGTAAACTCCAGGGCCGCACGCCGCCGCGATGGCGCACGAGCAATACGCTCTGGTCATCGGGATGGGTGGCGACAACGCGCACGCCGACTGTCGTCGGGCGCAACAGACTTCGGCTGAGCGAGCGGGCGCGCATAATTGCATTGTAGGTCAGGGTTAGCGCCGCTTCGTGTAAGCCGTGTGCCACTGATTGCATAGAAATTCTTTATTCACGCCGGGGCCAAACCCACATGCCGCTCGCTACGCTACACGATGGCAACAAAAAGCCCCCGTCCTACGAAGGACGAGAGCGAAAGCCTCGTGGTGCCACCTTCATTCACGCCGGCCACAATCTGCCGACGCCTCAGTGAGTGCTTTGAACACTCTGCGCGGTAACGGGCGCACCCCGATCGGGCCTACTACAGGGTTGCCCCCGGTTCGGGCGATGACTCAGGAGGGGAAGCGCCTGCGCCGTACTACCGCCTCGCAGCAATCGGCGGCTCTCTGAAAGTCGTTGCGCGGCACACGCTCCATCGTTGCCTCTGGGCGCCATTATAGCAGCCGTAAAGGCGAGTCGCAAGCTATGAAGTGCTATACTGACAATATGCACCAATCGCAGCAACTGCGCGGCACGGTGGTTGCGCCGGATGCCGCTGCGCCGCCGTTTCAGCCGATGGCGGCGCTCTTACTTACCGGGTTGGTAACCACCCTGGTGGCAGTCGTGAGCGGCCTGGTGGTACGCTTCGTGCCAACCTGGCGTCCAGGCTATCTGGTAGCGGCGATCTTGCTGGTAACGAGCGAGGCGGCGCTGGTGCGCTATCGGATGCTGCGCGGCCAACATGTTGAGGTGGGCGCGCTGCGCTACCTGGCGGCAGAATTGTTTCTACTGGGCGTCCTGATGCGGTTTGTGGCCACGTTCAGTCAGGGTTTGGCCGATTTGCCGGCCAGTATTGAACGCTGGTTGCGTTCGCCGCTCATGGCCTTCGATAACGTCTTTTTGCTCTGTGTGTTTATTGGCCTGGCATGCGCAATGATCGTGCGGCTCGGCCTGATCACTCTAGCCGAGATTGCACCACGATCAATTGCGCCGGCTACCGATGAGTCACTGGAGTCGGCCTTTTTTCGCGCGGATCTCGGCGCACAGCAGAAGCAAGCCTTTAATCGGCTGAGCACCGCGCTGGCGTGGGGCGGGGGGTTGGCGCTCTTGGCGCTGATTGGCCAGGTAGCCAATGTTGAGCGCTTCGGCGGGCCATCACGGATCTTGACGCCGGCATTCGGTATGGCGGGGATCGGCTATTTGATTTGCGCGCTACTGCTGTATAGCCGCGCACGACTGACGCTGATGCGTTCACGCTGGCAGAATGACGGTGCGACGGTCGATCCGGGTGTGCTACGCCAATGGCCGGCGGTCAGCCTGGGCTTGGTGTTGGTTGTAGGGTTAGGCGCGCTCCTGTTGCCGCGCACTTATGGGCTAGGCATGCTGGATGTGATCCGCAACGGCGCGCTGATCCTGGTTAATCTCTTTACAGCGCTCTTTACCTATGTTGGGCTGATGCTGTTTGGGATCATGGGCCTGTTGCTCACCATTCCGGCAGCACTACTCGCGCTGATCGCTATGCTGTTGGGTCCGCTCGGAGAGAGCGCGCCGGCAGCGCCGCTGGAACCGCCACCAGCGCCACCACCAGCGCAGGTTACTGAGCCGGCAGCCCTGGGGCCGGGGATCATCTTTTGGATCTGTATGGCGCTGCTCACTGTGTACGCGCTAGGGATCGTCCTGCGGCGCCAGGCCTGGGCGGTAGCGCTTTGGGCGAAAGTACGCGCCGGGCCGCTAGAGCGCGTACTGACCTATCTGCGCCGCTTCTGGGCCGGGACGCGGGCGTATATGGATGCGGTAAGTGACGCATTTATGCCCCAGCCGGAGTTGGAAGACGGGGCGGCGCCGGTCACTCCAGCGCGCCGGCCAAGCCTGCGCAGCCTGAACCCGGCCGAGCTCGTGCGCGCATTTTATCGGGCGACGTTGGAGCGAGCCGATCAGCGCGGTTTGAGCCGACGCAATGCGCAGACGCCGTATGAATATGCCCGTGATCTGGAGCAGCAATTACCCGATGCGGCTGAGGATGTTACCGCGCTGACCGATGCCTATGTGCGGGCTGTTTACGCGCCGCACCCTACCAGCCGCGAGGAAGCAGCGCAGGTGCGCCGCCCATTTGCCCGGCTACGGCGGCGTTTACGGAAATAAAAACCGGGGGCCGTCGGTATTCCCGACAGCCCCCGATTGGCCCACGCTACCAGATAATCGCCACGCTCGTGCCGATGTCGGCCCATTCGTAGAGCCACTGGGCATCTTCGATACGCAGGTTGATGCAGCCGTGCGAGGGGCGGTAGCCGGTGCCATGGGCGTTATGCCAATACGTGCCGTGCAGCGCGACCCCGCCCACCACATATTGCACCCATGGGACATTCGGCACGTTCCACGTCTCGCCGCCGGCGCTGCCGACCATCGTCTGCATGGGTAGGCGATAGTAGATGGCGTAGTTGCCGACGGGCGTGTTAAACCCATCGCGACCGGTCGCCACCGGCGCATCGAAGACCAGCACGCCACTCTCGTACGCATAGAGCCACTGATTGCCGATACTCACCTCGATGTGGCGCTGCCAAAGCCCCGGCGTCCAGGTCGTAGTAGCGCCACGCTGCGCCACCGGCGCACTATTCACGCTGCGGGCCGTGGCCAACTGACGGCCGACATCACTCAGGCGCACTTCGTAGAGCGAGGAAAGCGTAAAGCCGTTCGCCGCACCCATACTGCGGAAGAACGACGACAGATCATCGGGGAAGTGTTCCATTTTGGCGCGCTCGAAGTACTGCACCTGACGCCCGCCCTCTTCAACCACTTCGCTCAGCGGATACCCAAAGCGATCCAGACCGCCGTGACGCCGCCAGTAGCGCTCGAAGGCGCCCCAAAGCGTATGCCCCGTTTCAGGGAAGTAGGTAACACCGGTGCCCGGATTAGCGATCCCGGCAGGTACGCCCTGGATCTCAAGTAACTGCGCACCAAGCCGCCCCAGCCGCACTTCAGCGGGCGCCCCGTTCGCCGCCGGGTGATACTCAAAGCGGGCGCGCTCGAAGTATTGCACCACCCGCCCATCTTCGACGATCTCTTCGCTGATTGGGTAGCCGAAAATCAGCTTCTGACCATTGGCACGCCAATAATCGAGGAAGCCGCTCCGGTTGCTCAAGTGCTGCCCGGTTTCAGCAAAGTAGATTGTGGTGGCGGTAGGCAGGCGGCTGGCGTCGATGGCCGCAAGTTGGTTGGCCGCGATCTGGACGCTGGCCTCGCGAGCGCGCCCGCCGGCAACCGCTGCGGCGGCAGCAACCGGGTTCAGCGGAGCAGCAAAATCACCAACCGGCGGACGAGCTTCGGCTTTGGGCGCAAGGCCAATGCCAACCAGGACGAGCACAGCGGTCAGGCCGAGGATGAGGGTGGTGCGCAACGAACGCGACGTATGCATGGGTTTCACTTTACATTTTACTCGTATTTTTATTATTATAGACCAAAAAACGGCGTTGAGAAGGGCTATTTTATTTAAAAACCCTGTCATTCGCCGCATAGGGCGCCTAACCGGGTCCAATTAATCCTTGCGCTCATCCCAAATCGTGAGTATAGTCAATGCGTTCATATTTGTGTCCCAAAATACATACACGAGAGACTCTATGGCCAAGCCTCGCTGAAGCGGTCATGCGTGACGCACAGGGTTTTGTGTTGGCCGGCCCAGGGGTGATCGAGGGCGGACGGCGCCCGACGGATTGGGACGTAGACCGCGAGCCGTTCCTGCTCGAAAGCAGCGTGCCGGGCGTCTTCGCCGTGGGCGACGTGCGCGCCGGCTCGGTGAAGCGGGTCGCCTCGGCGGTCGGCGAAGGCTCAATCGCCGTCCAGTTCGTGCATCAGCATCTAGCGCGGCTGCGGTAGAATCACTGAGCCACTGAGGACGAGAAGCCACTGAAACGCTGAAACGCTGAAACGCTGAAACGCTGAAACGCTGAAACGCTGAA
>JBBRUG010000277.1:0-8348 GCA_038247995.1 Chloroflexales bacterium
GGTAGGATCGGTCGAATTTGGACTGATGGTATAACAGCTTATGTCTCGGCAGGACAACAAGGTTTTCATATATTGAATGTATCGAATCCATCGCATGTGATTGAAGAAAAGACAATTACTGTTCCTGGTGTTGTCTCAGATATTCAGGCCACTGATAATTATCTTTTCATTGCTGCATGGGATGGTGGGATTCATATTTTTGATAGGCAGGATCCTATCGAACCATCTTATATCACTACCATTCCATTACAGGGCAGAGCTTCAAGACTAAGATTATTTAATGAAACCCTTCTTGTCGGAACTACAGAGGGTGCAATACTTTCTTTCGATATAAGTCAGCCTGCCAATCCTTTGTTATACGGAAAGTTGAAAATCTCGGAAGAACCTGATTATCTTAATAGTATTTCTCTTATAGATAATTATGCTTATGTTAGCGCAGGAAGTGGATGGAAAGTGATCGATATTAGTAATCCTGAACAAATGAAAGTTGTCAATTGGTATAGCCTTGTTCAATCACCCAGCACACAGGCAAGTTATAGAGTTTTACCCCTGAAAGATATGTTAATTGCAAGTGTATCGGTAAGCAATTTTGGTTCAGAGTTCAAACGGTCATTGCAAATTATGCAAATGCACAGTAATAATGTGCCAGTGATTATTGGAAGTCAAGACATTAATGTTATTGATTTCTATGCTGATGAGAATTTCGTTTACGCAGTTACAAAAACAGGCGATTTAATAATCTACTCGTTAGAAATGAAAGAATAGAGGTTCTCCAGGATTTCCCGGACTAAAACATATATACTACAACACGCATGGCTTTCTAATGCGGTAGAATGAAGGCATGCTTACACGTACTCGCATCAAAACCGTGTAAATACCGGGAGATCCTGGAGAGCCTTGGAAAGTTCGTAAGTTCGGTCGTGGTAGGGGCTGTAGTGCTGAGATTTCCGCTCTACCGCTTCAGGAAGCACATGCGATGAGCTCCGCAGCACAGGCTTTACTGCGGCCCGCAAGTTCACACAATGCCCTGCACCGACTGACTGGGCAGGGTGACACAAATTACGCCTACAATGATGATGATATACTGATCACTGCCGACACGACGCCCTACACCTAGAATTTCGCCGCCCCTCAGGCAGATTCTCTACGCCGGTAGCGTCTACAGCCCCGGACCAAAGTGCCTGCATGCCGCGTGATACGATGACGTTTAGAGAACCGTTCTTTCGGCTCCGTCGGCTGTTGTTGGCTCCGGCCCTGCTGCTGCTAGCCTGGGTTGTGCTGCACTCATTTGCGCTGGTGTATGCGTTGCCCACGCCGCCTTCCGAGCAACCGCTCATCGCGCAGTATGCGGCGGAGCCGGCAGCCGGCGATCTATTGGTTGTGCGGGTTGCGGTGGACTCTGCGCCGCAGCACCTACCGGTGCTTCTGACCTGGGCTGAGGGTACGCGTCGGCGGCATAGTCTGGCCCTGACGCTTCGCGCTGATGGGCGCCCCGCGACCTATACCGTTCCGGTCGGCGCGCATCCAGGGTGGGTTGGCGCTGTGCGTAACGTCCGACTTGTGCCGCCCTTTCCGCATGCCCAGCCGCTGATGGTTGAACACGTCTCAGTGGTGCGTCGTTCAGCGCTTGCGCCGGATATTTGGATCGCACGTGGGCTGTATCAAACGCTTCAGGTCATCCCGCCTTTTGGGCATCTCCAACTCGTCTTGCTTGCCGGGAGCGCGATGCTGGTTACGCTGCTGCTGCCCTGGTCGCACTGGCGTCGTCGGTTGGCTCTGCTCGGCTTGGTTCTGGCGATCAGTTACGGAATGGGAACCGCTGCGATGCAGTTCCGAGTGCTCCAGACCGTCGTTCCGGCATACAGGAGCGTCGACACGATCCAGGCTGCCGCACAGGCGCCGGTCTATACGGCGCATCCGGTCGCTATTGATCAGCTTCTTGCCCTTGCGGAGCAGTTGCCTGCCGGGCCGGTGCTGTTGCTTGATGTCAACCCCAGAAGCGATCTTCTCCATCGCGCTCGGTATCTGCTGTATCCCCGTCGCGTTGACGTCCGTAACCCGCACGAAGCGCCGGAGGCATTGCCTGATCTGCTGGCTGATCACTATGTCGCGGCGTTGCAGCAAACGCCGACCGATGCGCCGCCGACGCCGGGATGGCGCCGTATGCCTGTGCTTGATGGCCCGCTGGCGGTCTGGCAGGCGCCGGATCAGTCACCGGCACCGTTACAGCCTACAGCCCGCTGGCCTGATGCGCTCATTCCGTTGCTGGGGGGCATTGGACTGTTCTTCATCCCTGGATGGGCGCTCGCACGCACGCTGGGATGGCGCAGAGCGGTTCAGGTTGGCGCAGCCTGGCCGCTTGGCGCAGCGCTGATCACATGGTGGATGTGGCTCCTTGACATCAGCGGCGGCGCCTGGTCTGTCTGGATGATCACCGCCCCATTACTCATCAGTAGTGGGCTTGGGCTCTGGGCAGCACGACGAGCGCCGGACGAAGTACGCTCTGACGCTTTTCATATGAACCAACTGCTCTCAGTACCTACTACCGACGGAGTGGATCAGTGTCGGCGCTGGTCCGTTCTGCTCGTTGGTATCGGTTGGATTGTGCTTGCCGTATTTACGGGAAGTGTGACGCTTCAGGCCGTGCTGCTGCCGTTTACCGACCGCGACAGTTGGACGATGTGGGGGCTGAAAGGCCAGGCCTTCTTCCTGGACCAAAGCATTGAACCCGTGCTCACCATGTATCGCGGGATCGACGTGCATCATTCCAGCTATCCCCCGGCGCAGCCGTTGCTACAAACCTGGCTGTATCTGACAATGGGCGGCATCAATGAGCGGTTGGTCAAAGTCCTCTTTCCTGGTTGGTATCTTGCGGGGGTGTTGCTCATCTGGGGGATGTGCCGGCGTTGGATGGCACCTCTCGGCGCACTTGGTTGGGCGCTGCTCCTGGCCACGATGCCGCTGTATCTTGATCATGCCACACTTGGAAATGCCGATCTTCCACTCGCAATTGCCTTGCTCCTTGGCGGCATTGCCCTGATCGGATGGCTGGAAACCGGTTCATGGCGCATGCTAATTGGCGGGGCGATTGCACTCGGCGCAGCCGCCTGGATCAAGCTCGACGGCAGTTATCTTGGGGCCGGCATGCTGTTTGCTGCCGGACTCGTGCGCCTGATGAGCGTTCACGCTGATCCGCTCCAGCGCCGACGCACACTCTTACACATTGGTCTGACCGCCGGTATCTTTGTTGCCCTGATTGTACCGTGGGTTGTGTATACCCAGATCCTTGGCCTCAATGATCTCCCCAGTATGGCGACCTATCAACCGGATCGCTGGAGGTTATTTGGTGAAGGGCTTGTTGTACTCACTGCAGAAGTACTGTTCAGTTATAACAACTCGAGTTTAGGGCTTCTTGGCGGCAGTTATGGCCTCTTCTGGCTGATCTGCTGCGGCGCTGTAGTTATTGGATGGCGCCGCATTGGACGTGACCCGCTGCTGACCTTTTTACTTCTGACGGTTGTTGGAGGTTTTATCTTTTACCTGGCGGTCTACACAATTCGACCCTACTACTCCGTCGAACGCTACATCCTGCATCTTGCGCCACTGGCGCTTCTGGCAGCAGCGCGAGCGAGCCTGGGTGCGCTCAAGCCAACGGTTGCGCCTGATCTGGTTGCCATGCGACCGATTGAACGAAGTCAGGCTGTCAGGAAACCGTTGCCGGCGCCGACTACGCGTCGTTCGCCCCCCCGCAAAGGACGCCGCACATGATGAGTGTACTACCTCCACTTTCTACCGCAGTGGCGGCGCACGGTGTTTCCGTTCTGGTACCCGTCTATAACGAGGCGGCTGGGGTCGGTGCGACCTTAGTACGGCTCGGCGCAACCATGCGTACACTCAACCGGCCCTATGAGATCCTGATCATTGATGACGGATCAACTGACGCGAGTAGGGAAGCGATCGAACAGAGTTGTGATCACACGGTCAGCCGCATGCTTGTCCATCCCACTAATCGCGGGTATGGGGCTGCATTAACGCATGGATTGCGCCAGGCGCGATTTCCGATTATTGTCATTACCGATGCAGATGGAACGTACCCGGTTGAGCGCATCCCGGACTTACTCGTCGGCATGGACACCTATGTCATGGTTGTGGGCGCGCGGATTGGTGCGCATGTTCAGCCGTCATATGTGCGACGCCCGATCAAATGGTGCTTACGCCGACTGGCCGAGAGTCTCACGCAACAGCTGATCCCCGATCTGAACTCTGGGATGCGCGCCATGCAGCGTGAAGCGCTCCTTCCCTTACTGCCGATTCTCCCGCAGCGATTTTCGTGGACGTCAACCGTAACCGTTGCCCTCCTTGCGCAACAGCAACCAGTTGCATTTACGCCCATCAACTATTATCGCCGTACCGGCAAGTCAAAAGTGCATCCTGTTTTCGACACCCTTCGCGCGGTGCAGTGCATTCTACGTGCTGCTGCTTTCAGCGCCAGTCGTCGTGCGCAAGCAAGGCACTACTGGACGTAGCTTCTTCGCAGCACGGTCTACCAAAAGGCTACCGCTCTAACTGTTCTCCCAAAAAGCGTTAGCATTGCCGCGAGACATTCCGCGACTACCCGCAGTGCTGCCACATGCGTGCGTGGAACCAAGATGGGGGCGGGTACACTACGCCTGCTGCAATGCTGACTCCCCTCCCTCTCGTTTCGCCATTGACTTCAAATACTATCCGCCCGTAGTACCAACCTTATGCACAAGATAGCGCAAATGAACCAGCGCTCAGAGCGGTTTGCTGTAGCACTTTTCGGGTATAGTACACAGGCGACTCCGCGTTGAGTCGCTCACAATTTTTGTGTCGAGCAAGTGACGTGAAACGCCTGCGCTCGTGCTGAATGGGAACCATCCTGTTCAGTACGGGCGCTTTTTTGTCCACGTTGACAGGAGTTACGGATGGCGACCGCACCTCTTTCCACTCACCACCATCCATCGGTGCAATCGTCGCAGGCTTCGCATGAAGATCCAGACTCTGTAGTGATTTCTCGTTCGGTCTATGATCGCGTCCTGGGACGGCTGAATCGCGTGTACAGCCATCGTCCGAATCGGGACATCCTCTGGACACTCTCGAAGCTCCAGAGCCACGGAGAGAGCGAGCGCGACGATTAGACCCTGACTGTTCTGACAATCATACCTGCCGAGCAAGTTGGCGTAAAACGCATGCGATCTGATTGCCTGGGGTGTATCCCCACTCAATCAGATCGCTTTTTTGGTATGCAGCACATCGTTCAGAAAACCCGTTACCCCTTGCTTCTGGGGCTGCTCCTCATGTTGCTGGCTTGCACCATGACGCAACCGCTTGCCACCATCACCACCGACACGCCGAGTTGGGCATGTCCAAGCCCAACTCCGTTGCCGTTTGGCGCAAGCGGGCCAATCAAGCAGGTCATTCGGGAGCCGTTGCCCACTACCGTGCCGACCGGCCCGATCCGCTACCGCGAGGAGCCGATCTATTACGAGCAATGGGAACAGGAATACGCTGACCTGGGCGGCTCGCCCTTCCCGTCGCCGACCCCGTACGTCGTCGTCGGGACAACCTACACGCTGGGTCAGCGGGTGCATCTGCCGCCGATCTACGCGCTTGTCTCTGCCCAGGCCGGGGCACTCCAACCTGATGGGCGGCAACTCTACCTCATCGACATCACCTGGGAGAACCCGCAGACGGTGGATGTCCCGATCAATTACCTCGTTCGGGTTGCGCTCCGGGCGATTACGACGCCTGATGGCCGCGTACAAACCAGTGACGCATGGCAGGTCAGCCGCGAGTCCCTTGCGGCTGCACCGCTTGATATACCGGATCGCATTCCGCCCGGCACAAGTACCGTTCGGGTGCCGATCCTGGCTCCGCCCGGCGTTCCGCACACCGTCGATATTGGCATGGTGCGCGATGCCGACTACGCCCCGGTGCTGGATTTGACGCCGACGCCCACCGCAACGCCGGTCGGCTTGGCTCCAACGCCCAACACGGATCTCCGCGCGCCGCGCCTGGATCTGGTGGTGGTGCAATTCGTTGCCGCCCGCCCGATCGATCCGCCCTGTGACGCTCCCGGTGCAATGACCGACCGTGCAACCGCTGGGTCGGGGGTGAACGGCGTGGCCGAGCGACCCATCACGCCGCCGGCCGGTTCTGCGCGGGTGGTGGAAGTGGCGCTGGCCCAGGTCGGGAAGCGCTACGTTTGGGGTGCGACCGGCCCAAACGCCTTCGATTGCTCCGGCCTGATGGTATGGGCCTACGCCCAGGTCGGCTTGCGCGTGCCCGTTCGTACATCTGCCGAACAGTACGCCCGCATGACCCCGGCGAGTGCCGCAGCCATCCAGCCGGGTGATCTGGCCTTCTTTATCCCCCGTGGCGGATCGCGCGTGACCCATGTGGGCATGGTGGTGGGCGACCTGAACGGCGACGGGAAATGGGACTGGGTGCATGCAGCCAGTCCACGCCTGGGTGTGCGTGTGGAGTATGACCTGTTTGGATCATCCTTCTACGGGAATGCGAATACGTGTGAATTGTGTCTGGTGGGCTTTCGTACGATGCGCTGAGGGTAAGAGGGTTGCAATGGTTCGGCTTTTCAGTTTCATCTTCATCAGCCTGATCGCAGCGTTCAGTGCGCCCATACCTGCGTTGGCGCAGGAACGCCAACCAGCGCTGGAGATCAGCATCCGCGACGTGAACGGAAGCGGTGTGGCCGGTGTCACCGTCACGATCCGCGACCGCTCCGGCCAGCAGGCGTTCGTCACGACGCAGACCGACGCCGCTGGTGTCGCCCGCATTGATCAGGTGCCGGTCGATACCGTACGGGTTGCCGTGTCCGGCACCTTGCCGACAGGTATTGCCTTACTGCAAGAAGGCAACGATGCGTTGGGGATGCGTGTGTGGCTCGATGCCGTGACCGTGCCGGTTGCGCTGCGCGTCGAACCGGACGGCCGCGTGGTGCCTGACCCGTTGCTGATGTTCGCCCAAGAGGGTATTGACGAAGCCAGCCGCCTCAATCCTATCCCGACGGCACCGTTAGCACCAACGCAGCCGGCTACGCTCAACCCGTCAGGAGCAAGTGAGGCTCCCATACCGACGACAGCAGCACAACCAGATGATGCCCCGGAGAACTCGCAAAACAACCTGTTGCACGGGCTACTCCTCGTGCTTGCCCTGGGCTGCGGCATCGGCGCGGTGCTCTGGCTGGAACGGAGGCGGGCATGAAGCGCTGGATGGTTCGGGGCGTCCTGCTCCTGCTGCTGCTCGCCGCACTCCTGGCGATCCCGCGCTTTGCTATTGCGTGCGGCGGTTTTGACTCGCTTGGCTGCGAAGCAGAATCAGCGCAGTACGGGCTGTACGAAACCGGGACGGTGATTGTCTGGGAGATCAATCGGATCGCGCTCACGTCGGCGTACGCTATCGACAGTATCCGCTGGAATGTGATCAACGTCGCCTTCGCCGGCGCCTACACGGCGGTTGAGTCGGTCATTGGCCCATTCATCCTGCCGGTTGCCGGCCTCGCCCTGACCGTCGCCCTGCTTGCGATTGTCGCCTTGCCCGCATTCGGGGGCACCCGCAGCCCGTTCAACATCCGCAATATCGTCACCTGGATGGTGCTGGCTCCGATCGTCCTGACGCTGATTGGCCCCTGGCTGATTACCGTTGAGCAAATCCGCGAGCAACTGGGCAACCAGGTCTTTCAGGCGGCATCATCCGCATCCTTCAGCCAGGCGACCCTCGGCGCAAGCGGGGACGGGATCGGGCGCATGGGCGACGTGCAGCCGCTCTACGATAACGGCCGGATCGTGTGCGGTCAGGTATTGCCGCGCTATAGCGGTGGCGACTACGCCGCCGGCGATCGCCGACTTGACGAACTTGTCGCCGCCTACCTTCTAGCGAATGTGCAGGACATCCACTGCCCGAACCAGAATGGCGGGCCGAGCGTGCGACTCCCGTCGGGTTACTACAACACCCAGGTCTCGCCGCCCTACGCCATCGACGGCGGCATCCGCGAAATGTCGGCGAGTGAGCGCAGCGCGCAGATCGGCTACATCCAACTCGGGTTGCAGCGGCAACTGATTGGACTCATCCCCTCAGCGCTGGCCATCCTGTATGCCGTCCTCAACCTCGTCTTCGCGCTGGCGATGGTGGCCCTCTGGACGGCCTTCCCGGTCGGGATGCTGATCGGCTTCTTCCAGTCCGATGCGGGATGGGTCGGCGGCTACGTGCGCAAGGCCGTGACGGTCGTGCAAGCCAGTTGGGTGGCAAGTTTCATTATCGGCCTCATCTTTGCGGCCATTCGTGCGGCGGCCGATACGAACAGCACC
>JBBRUG010000278.1:0-8341 GCA_038247995.1 Chloroflexales bacterium
AGGGGTCGCGACTGGGACGAAGTCGTAACAAGGTAGCCGTAGCGGAAGCTGCGGCTGGATCACCTCCTTTCTAGGGAACATCACGTTCCACCAGCCGAACCCACCATCCCACCCACGCAACCACACTCGCTTGTGAAGGTACATCATTAAGCCGCGTAGCTCTGCTGCGCGGCTTTGTGGTGCTTTTTTAGCTACAAATAAGGAGGCCGTCTGTGGATCTGCACCGCTTTGCCGCTGTTGATACGTATCTTGATGGATTGTTCGGCCCACCCGACCCGGTGTTTGCTGCCGCACTCGAACGTGCTGAGGCCGCCGGTTTACCCGCTATTCAGGTCGCGCCTGTTCAGGGGCGCATGCTCCAGATGCTGGCGCACCTCGTCGGCGCACGCCGGATCTTGGAAGTCGGCACGCTCGGTGGCTATAGCGCAATCTGGTTGGCCCGTGCGTTGCCCGCCGATGGGCGCCTGATCACGCTGGAGTACGAGCCGCGCCACGCCGATGTGGCCCGCACCAACCTTGCCGCCGCCGGGCTCGCCGATCGCACTGAGGTATGTGTCGGGCGTGGCCTCGATCTGATGCACGAGTTAATTCAAGCCGGTGGGGCGCCTTTCGATATGATCTTTATCGACGCCGATAAGCCTGCATACCCTGATTACCTCACCGCCGCACTGCAACTCACTCGTCCCGGTGGCCTCATTGTCGCCGATAATGTGATCCGCGACGGCGGCGTTGTTGACCCGGCCAGTACCGATACCAGTGTGCAAGGTGTGCGTGAGTTTAATACGCGTTTTGCCGCCGATCCGCGCCTCAGCGCCGCGTTCCTGCCCACGATCGGCGCCAAAGGCTATGATGGGCTTGCAATTGGGGTGGTGCAACAATGAAGCGTTTTGCCGGAGTTGTGTTTGATGCGTATGGCACGCTGCTTGATACCGGTTCGGTTGCCGCAGCCTGTGAGCATCACTTCCCCGGTCGCGGTGCGCAACTCACCAGCCTCTGGCGGGTGCGCCAGTTGGAGTATAGCTGGCTGCGCAGCCTGATGGGGCGTTACGCCGATTTCTGGCAAATCACCGCCGATGCGCTCGATTACGCCTGCCCCGCCCTTGGTTTGCACCTGACGCCGGTTGTGCGCGACGAACTGTTGCGCGGGTATCTGACGTTGCGGCCATTCCCTGAAGTGCCTGCGGCGCTGGCTCAACTCCAGGATCAGCGGCGTATGGTGCTCTCGAACGGCACTCCAGCCATGCTTGAAGCCGGGCTGGCCTACGCTGGGCTACTGCCGCATTTGGATGTGGTGCTTAGCGTCGCGCCACTGGGTATCTACAAACCGGCGCCCGAAGTGTATGCCATGGCCACGGTGCATCTCGGCTGTGCACCCGCCGAAGTGCTGTTTGTGTCGGCGAACGGCTGGGATATCGCCGGCGCAACGGCGTTTGGCCTCACTACCTGCTGGCTAAACCGGGCTAATGCGCCGCTGGAACAGCTTGGTGTTGCACCGGCCTACATTGTACGTGACCTGAGATTCGTGTCACCAACCACAGTAAGCTGTAGCGTGTAGTCGGCTTACACAACTCGTACCAGAAAGAACATTCTCATACAAGGTGAGCCAAGGCTTGGTGAAAGAATTCACTGAATCTTGCCCCTGGTGTCACGAATCCTGGTATAGGGCCCTCTATCTCGTCTGCCACGGCACGCTGGTGGACGGACAGCCCTTCCTCTACCTGGAACGTCAACCGGGTGAGCCGGAATTGCCCATCCCTGGTGCGGATCTCGTCACCCAGATCGCGCAGATGCAGCATCGCCCACTGCTCGTGGTGCTGGCAGCGTGTCGCAGCGCCGGCGACGACTACGCGGTGTTAAATGCCATCGGCCCGCAGCTTGCGCGGATCGGTATTGGTGCCGTACTGGCGATGCAGGGCGACGTGCCGATGCGGCTGGTGGCCGACCTGATGCCGCGTTTGTTCCGTGAACTTGACCGCGATGGTCAGATCGACCGGGCGCTGGCGGCGGCGCGGTCGGCGGTGTCGGCTGATCAGCCCAGTATCTGCGCCGCATCCGCCTGCCCGCCTGGTCGGCGGTGCCCGCCGCGCTCGCATTGCGCTGATCAGTGCGGCCGAGCGAGATGATCGCGCTGCCGCCAATTAGGCGGTCGCCGCGCTCTATGGGCTGTCGCCAACTGAGCAGGACGCCGGTAGCGTATTACAAATGTTCGCATCAGACGCACGTTGAACCGGACTCGAGCGAGGCAAAAGCGTGTAGCGGGCGTTCGGAACGGCCTTGTGTGCATGCATTTGGCACACGCTTTCGGCTCCTTGGGCGCCTCGTCGGTGGGCGCTAAGAATACTCTACCGACGCTCTAGACCCGCAGCAGAGGGCGCCGTTCGGCTTTGGCGTGGCAGACGCTTCTACTCGTCGTCGAAGCTGTCGCCCACATCCTCGAAGGTGAACGCCTCCGCCGGGTCAAGCGCGCCGTTGGCGTTGCTATCGTAGCCCACACGCAGGGCCGCGCCGTTGTCTTCCCAACTGCTGTAGTCGATCAGCAGGGTTTGCCCATTGGCGAGCACTAGGCCGTCGTCGGGCGACTCGAACACATCCTCCTCGCCGTCGATCTTCAGACGCTGCATCGCCAGGTTGAAGATGACATCGTCGTTCGGCGACGAGGTGTTGATCTGCACTGCGACAAGCCTGCCCGCGACATCGATCGACAGCGCCACCTGATCGCCGGCCTCCATCTCGAAGCTGTCGAGCCAGAAGCCGAAGTCGGCGGTGACGGCCTGGAAGCCCAGGAACAGCTCGGGTACCTCGCCCTGCTCGGTGGTATAGGTGATCTCCGTGCCACCCGCGCTTATCTCGAGCTTGTCCGTCTGGGCTGTGGACGAGCCAAGGTTGCCAACCTCGAATGCAAAGCCCGGGCCAATATACGTGACAGCGCCCATAGTCATGCTCGTCGGCTGCGGGTTGTGAAGAACATCGAACGTCAGTGTGCGGGAAACGCCGAAGGTATAATACCGTCGGGCCGGATTTTGCCACGAAGGAACAGTTTGCGTCAGCGTTTCGGCGCGTTCGGCACTTGGGAACAGGTCTATATCAGTAGGATTCGCCCCTCCTAGACCGGGATTAACGTCGCCGTTGTTAATCCCGATGGACGTACCACTACCGAGCATATGATCCATACTAGAACCAAAGCTTGTAAGGCTCGGCGTATTGGCGATGCTGCCGCAGAATGGGCAGTCCTGCGTGCCCAGGCGGGGAGCAATCGGTGCGAAGCCTAGGGTGGAGATTTGGGCGTTGCCGCGGTAATCGTCCGCGCTGATTGTCGGATCGGGCGAGTAGAACCAGGTGTTGGCCGCGGTGTCAATCAGGATCTCGCGGGTCTGACCAGGGTAGTTGCTGTCGTACACGCTGACTGCGACGGTTGTCGCGGAGGTGTTGCGCAGCGCGAACGGCAACACGGCGTGGCCGCCCGAGCGATCGGGCATGGAGAAGCGGAGCGTACCGAACGGGCTCCCCAGCTTGCCGATACTGGCGCGCATAGCGGCCAGCACGTCGTTCGGCGAGCTCCGAACGACGGTATCGCGCTTGAGCAGCAGCGAGGCGCTCCAGTAGGCGATCTCGCGCTGTAGCTTGGTGTTGCCCTCGAGCATCAGATCACCGATCCGCTCGGCGCCGAAATCCTGCGGGCGCAGTTCGCCGTTGTACATCAGGCTGCTGACGATCGCTATGCCCTCGCAGTAGCCGTTGTTCATCGTGCTGTTGGCCCACTCCATCCAGCGCGTCGCTGGCGAGGTCAGGGCGCAGCTGCCGTCGCTGGCCACCGGCGAGCCGCACACGTTGTCGCCGAACATCCGGCGCAGCTCAACCGATGTCAGCTCGCCCTGCTGTGTGCGGACAGTGTTGGCGAAGCTGAAGCCATCCACGGCGGGGCTGAAGGGGCGGGCGGGGACGGCGATAAACGGGAGCCAAATGGTGGGCTGCAACACGCGTTGAGCCAGGATGGGCGACGGCGCGATGGGTTTGAGCGCGAGCAGTAGACCGATGATCAGGAGACTGACGACCGCCAGCGTGAGCAAACGGCTGTTGTGACGCGAGGTTCTCATGGTGCCCTTTAGCAAAAATGTATTGAGCTTGCAGCTCACATTACCATATACGGGGCACCGTATTATTTTGGGAAAATTGCACGATAAGACCATTGGTCACAAGTTAAGGTTGCGGTGCCTGTGTCAAATGTTATAGTGGCTCAAGCTGTCAAGACACCGTTTCTGTTGCCTGGCCGAGTGTCCGAATTCCTTGAACCATTATAGATCGCCACAAGCGTCCGCACGGTTTGAAGCTCGACCGCGCGGCCGTTGCGGTCGCAGCCGGGGCAGCGCGTAGGGTGATCAGCTTCTGATGATGCACCGCAGTCAGTCATTGCTGCCTCCACGTCTCTCCGACTGGGCGGCGACCAGCGCACAGACACAGTGCTGCCCCGTGCGATCGATGGGCCTTGCCGCACTCTCGTGGCGCAGGGTGGCGAGCTGCGCGCGAAGATGCATCAGTTCGGTGATGCGCTGATCGACCAGCGCGAGCTGCTGATCAAGCGTCGCCTGCATGGCCACGCAGGGCGCACCATCTTGGGCAAAGGCGGCGACCAGGGCCGCAATGCTTTCCAGGCCGATACTGAGCGCACGAGCACCAGCGATAAAGCGCAGGCGCTCCACATCGTGGGCGTCATAGCGCCGGTAGTTGTTTGCCGCCCGTGGCGGCGGTGCGATCAGGCCAATCGAATCGTAGAAGCGAATCGTCTTGGCCGGGACACCACTTTGGCGGGCCAGGTCACCGATCTGCATAAAGCACCTCCTTGTGCGCCGATCATACACCTTGTGCGCGACCGCGTGGAGGTGCATCTCTGGCAAGCGGATGACGAGAGCTGGAAAACCCGTAGCGCACAAAAACCCGTCTGTTCAGGTGCAGAGTCGTTTATCGCGGGCACAGCAAGCTGTCGGATCGCGGTGACGGGAGTGGATGTGCTGTACCAGCAGGTGCAGCTCCATGGCGTTGTCCATCCAAATGGGCATCTCAGCGCTACCGCCTGGGGCGCCCGCGAGTTCGGCGTCAGTGACCCCGACAATAACCTGATTACCTTTTTTGAGCGCGTATGATGTGGTTGAGCGCACGTATGGTGGTCACTTTGAAGGTCAACGGCGGCAGGGTAGTTGCCTTCGACTGACGCCGGCCTGACCCTCACCAGTACACCCTGCATAGTCAGGTACATATGCGTATATGGCAGGCTAGAGTATACCCTAGCCTGACGTCAGACCGAGCGCCAAAATAGCGTCAGAATAGGGTTGCTTTTTGGCTTTTCTTGACAGATCGCCTCCAGGGTCCTAGACTTCTCCTGACATATTCCCCCTCAGCAGGAGCGTCACTATGCCCGGTCAGCGCATCGGCTATACCCGCGTCAGCAGCTTCGACCAGAACCCCGAGCGCCAGCCCGAACAGATAGCCCTCGATCGCGTCTTCACCGACAAGGCTTCCGGCAAGGATATGAAGCGCCCGGAGTTGGATCGCCTGCTCACCTTCGTGCGCGAGGGTGATACCATCGTGGTGCACGCGATGGATCGCCTGGCCCGCAACCTCGACGATCTGCGCCGCCTGGTGCAGACCCTCACAAAGCGCGGGGTGGCAGTGCAATTCCTCAAAGCGAATATGACGTTTACCGGCGATGACACACCGATGGCGAACCTGATGATCTCGGTGATGGGTGCGTTCGCCGAGTTCGAGCGCGCGCTGATCAGAGAGCGCCAGCGCGAGGGCATCGCGCTCGCCAAGCAGCGTGGGGTTTACACCGGACGTAAGCGGGTGCTGAGCCCAGTGCAAGTCGCCGAGCTGCGCCGACGCGCTTCGACCGAGCCGAAGGCGGCGCTGGCCAGGGAGTTCCAGATCAGCCGCGAGACGTTGTATCAGTATTTGAAGCGGAAGGGGTGATACCGGCTTCGCTTGATGTGGCTGGTGACACGAATCTCGGGTCAGGGCCTAGATTGTACGTGACCTAACTGGGGTGGCGACGGTGGGCGAATAACGGACGATGGCCGACGGATCTAGGGCGCGGGGAATGGGCGGACGGGACGCGGGGATGGGCGTAGGGTCGAAGCGGTGCCATGTAGAGATTCCGGGTGAACCCAGGTGTTACCCCACGGAGCGCTGCTTCGGCCCACTATGCCACGTCCACCCCGCCATCACGCCCACCCACCGTCAACCCAACCGCCCTACCAACACTTCCGCACTCGCCCGCGCCAGGCCAGTGTGACGGCGATCCAACCCTAGCCAGACCATCGACTCGTTCGTTTGTACAAGGCATAACACCCCATAAGCTACCTCGTAGCAGAGCTCCGGCGCTGCTTGAGGGAACAGTTCCTCCAGGCGTCTGGCCACATGCGCACTGATTGTTTCCATCATCTGCGCTATCCGCTGTTTCGCCTGGGGGTAGCGATCTTGCGCGGTGCTGACTACCGCTCTGATCATGGCGTCCCAATCGGTTGCGACAATAGTCTCGTTGAACAGACAGTCGAGCACATCCTTGATCTGCCCCGCCTGCTCTGGGGCGATCGCCTCAGCGATCTGGCGGGGGTATGCTTCGGCAATGCGGGCCATGAGTTGCTCGACAACTTCATCACGGTTGCCGATGTAGTGGCGAATCAAACTCCGCTGCATGCCCGCTTCCTTAGCAATGCGCTCTAAGGGTACGTCGATGCCGTAGCGCCCAATACAGCGCTCGAAGGCAGCCAGAATCTCCTCACGGCGTTCCTCAACCAAACTTTTGCGACCCATACCGGTACCTAGTAAAATTGTCAGTCTTGACAATTTATTATAGCACTGCTACACTCCTGATAGATTATCAAATCTGACAATTTATGGGAGTTATGCACAATGAGTCTGGATCTTCCCGTACCTGCACCGCCAGTGTCTGAAGCGCCTGTGCAGGGCCCGTGGCAGCTTCGTTTCTGGAGTATCTGGATTGGGCAGGCGTTCTCGCTGGTCGGTAGTGCGCTCACCCAGTTCGTGCTGATCTGGTGGATCACACTGAATGTCGGTTCGCCCGGTGCGCTGGCGATCGCCGGGGTGATGGCTCTACTCCCCCAGGCGTTGCTCGGCCCGCTGGGCGGCACGCTCGCCGATCGCTTCAGCCGCCGGGTAATCATGATCGTGGCCGACGCAATTTCGGCGCTGTGTATGCTCGTGCTGGTCTGGCTCTTTCATACCGAACAGATCCTGCTCTGGCATCTCTACACGATGATGTTCATCCGCAGCAGTATGCAGGCTTTTCAGGCGCCGGCTGCTGCGGCCAGCGCCGCGATGCTGGTGCCTCGTGATTGGTTGAACCGGGTAGCCGGGCTCAATCAGATGCTCCAGGGCCTGATGACGATCGCTGCCGCGCCGCTTGGTGCGCTCTTGCTCGCCTTTCTGCCCTTCCAGGGCGCCTTGCTTGTGGACGTTTTTACCGCATTGCTCGGCATTGTGCCGCTGCTGTTCTATGCCATTCCGCAGCTCGCCCGCCCGGCAACTCAGCAGACCGGGCTCTGGACTGAGTTTGCCGAAGGGGCACAGGTGGTGCTCAAGAATCGTGGTCTGCTGCAACTTTATGGCCTGGTGATGCTGGTGGTGCTGACGATTATGCCCACCTTCACCCTTACGCCGCTGCTGGTGAAGGAGCATTTCGGCGGTGGCGTGAATGCGGTGGCCTTCATGGAGGGGCTCGCCGGGATCGGGATCATTGCCGGCGGGGCGCTGATCGCGGTAACGCCGATCTTTAAGCGCAAAATCACAACGATCCTGCTTTCGTTCGCAATCTCATGCGTGACGGTGGCCTTTACCGCGCTGACACCCGGCTCAATGCTCTGGCTCGCGGCGCTCTGGTGGGCGTTGAGCGGCATCACCTTCTCAACCGGTAATGCACCAATGATCGCGCTAATCCAGTCCCAGGTGCCCAACCAGTTTCAGGGACGGGTGCTGGCTCTGCTGAACACGGCGATGGGATTTGCTGCACCGCTAGGGTTGGGGTTGGCGGCGTTGCTTGGCGAGTGGATCGGCGTGCGGGGGGTGTTTATTGCCGGCGGGTTTGCTTCGGCCGCGATTTGCCTGCTTGGTTTTGCTGCGCCCGCGCTGCGACGGATCGAGGATACGCCGATTCGGGTTGAGGATTCAGGATTCAGGGGTCAGGAATGAGGAGCCATGACATAGCCTTTGTAGAATACCCAAAAGTGTGCTATACGACGCAGTATGAGTACATACACGGTGCGTCAATTTGCGGAGCGGATCGGCGTCTCCGTGAAGACATTACAGCGATGGGATCGGGAGGGACGAC
>JBBRUG010000279.1:0-8339 GCA_038247995.1 Chloroflexales bacterium
GGGCAAACCCACGCTCGCCCGGCTCGTGAACCGCACCTTCGACGTGACGGCCGGACAGATCATGATCGATGGGGTTGACGTGCGCGACTGGGATCTCGACGCGCTGCGCTCGCAGATCGCCACGATCGAACAGGATATTTTCCTCTTCTCGCGCAGTATCGCCGACAATATTGCCTTTGGCGCCCGCAGCCCAGTGACGCAGGCCCAGATCGAACAGGCCGCCCGCCAGGCCGAGGCCCACGAGTTCATCAGCGCCCTGCCGGAAGGCTACAACACCGTGATCGGCGAACGCGGCGTAACCCTCTCGGGTGGCCAGCGCCAGCGCCTCGCCATCGCGCGCGCCTTCCTGAGCGACCCGCGCATCCTGATCATCGACGACAGCACTTCAGCGCTCGATAGCGCCACCGAAGATCGCATTCAGCGCGCTATGGGCGGGATCATGCAGGGCCGCACGACGATCCTGATCACCCACCGCCTCTCACAGATCCGCCGCGCCGACCAGGTTCTCTTGCTCAAAAACGGCGCCCTGAGCGCTGCCGGCAGCCACACCGAGTTGTTGGCTTCCAGCCCGTTGTATCGGCAGGTGTTTGGCGAGAGTTAAGAGCTAAGCTGCGAACTGTGAACTGTCAGACTGAGGACTGAGGACTGAGGACTGAGGACTGAGACTGAGGACTGAGGACTGAATATGGGTATGATCACCGGCGGCTTAGTATCCGAAGCCTACGACCGCAGCTACACTGATCGCCAACTGATCCGCCGCATCGGGGCCTACTTTGGCCTGCACGGGCGCCGCGTTGCTGTGGTGACATGTATGGTGGTGCTGATCTCGTTAATCACCACGCTGGTGCCATTCTTGATCTCACGCGGCATCGACGCCCTGGACGCCAGCCCCGGCACGGCATTGCTGGTTGGTCTGGCGGCGCTGGTTTCGATGCTTGGTGCGCTGAACTGGCTCTTCAACTTCATTCGCTTGCGCCTTGCCGCTCGCGCCGTGGGCGATGTGGTGCTGGCACTCCGCGAGGACGCCTTTCGGGCGGTATTGCGCCACGACCGGGCCTTCTTCGACCAGTACAGCTCAGGTCGCATTGTTAGCCGGATCACCTCGGACACCCAGGATTTCGCCACTGTCGTTACCCTAACGGTTGAACTCTTGAGCCAGATGGTGCTCGTACTGGTGATTACGGTGGTGCTGTTCTTCATCGAGTGGCGGATGGCGCTACTTGTTCTGGCGATTGGGCCGGTTGTGATTCTGGTTGCATTGGGCTTTCGGCGGCTGGCCCGCTGGGCAATGCTCCAATCGCAACGCGCCACCGCCGAGGTGAATTCAATCATTCAAGAGACGCTGAGCGGCATCGCTGTGGCGAAGAACTTCCGCCAGGAGGGCGCGATCTTCAGCGACTTCCGTGCTACGAACGACCTGGCCTATCGCGTCCAGTTGCGGCGCGGGCTGGTGTTTGGCAGCATCTTTCCGCTGCTAAATACGTTGTCCGGCGCGGGCACGGCCATTGTGGTTTATGTGGGCGGCCTGCTCGTGCTGGATGGCAGCGTCTCGGTGGGCAACTGGTACCTATTTGTGCAGAGCCTGACGATTTTCTTCTACCCGCTCACCAGCATCGCCTCGTTCTGGGGCCAGTTCCAGCAGGGGTTAGCCGCGAGCGAGCGTGTCTTCGCGCTGATCGACGCCGAGCCAAAACTGCGCCAGCAGGGCGACGAGCCGACCGGCGCCCTACACGGCGAGCTTGTGTTTGAAAATGTGATGTTTGGGTATGGCGCGGGACAGGGGGACACGGGGACACGGGGACACGGGGCGGGTGCTGTGACGCCAACACCGCAGGACATTGGGCAGGAACATGCCCCCCAACCCCGTGTCCCCGTGTCCTCACCGGCCGTACTAGACAATTTCACCCTCCACATCCCGGCCGGCCAGAGCCTGGCGATTGTCGGCCATACGGGAGCGGGCAAGTCGAGCCTGGTGAAGCTGATTGCGCGGGCCTACGAGTTTCAGGGTGGGCGAATCCTGGTCGATGGACGCGACATTCGTCAGCTTGATTTGGGAAGTTATCGCCGGGCGTTAGGCCTTGTGCCGCAGCAGCCGTTCCTCTTTGCGGGCAGCGTCATCGACAATATTCGCTATGGTCGGCCTGAGGCCAGCGCGGCTGAAGTTGAAGCAGCGACGCGGGCGTTGGGCGACGGTACCTGGGTCGATGATCTGCCCGAGGGTTTGCAGAGCGAGGTCGGCGAGCGCGGGGCGCGGCTCTCGCTCGGCCAGCGCCAACTGGTCGCTCTGGCCCGAGTACTCTTCCACAACCCGGCGATCCTGCTCCTCGACGAAGCGACAGCAAGCATCGACCCAATCACTGAGGCGCAGGTGCAAATCGGCCTGCTCAGTGTGATGCGCGGGCGCACCAGTGTCGTGATCGCCCACCGTCTGAGCACCGTGCGCGCCGCCGACCGGATCATCGTGCTGGAAAGCGGGCGAATCATCGAGTCGGGCCAGCACGAAGAACTCCTGGCTCAGGGCGGCCACTACGCCGAACTGTACCAGACCTACTTCCGCCACCAATCGGCCGAATATCGCCCCGAGCAGGCGGATGTAGAGGCATGAGGTGCAGGGCGTGGCGGAAGTACCCACCACGCCCTGAATCGACAACCAACCCTTCCTCGTTTACCATGCGCCTACCTTGGAGCCAATCAGGAAAGTAGGCTTATGCGTCCATCGTCGTTCGACCAAGACGAGGCGTTCGCGCTGCTGCGCCAACTCGTTGCAGTGCGCAGCTACCCCGGTGAAGAACAGGCTGCACAGGAAGTCGTTGCGAACTGGCTGCACGACAACGGGCTGACGCCGGAATTCCAGCCGACCGTCAATCAGCAACCGAATGTGCTGGCGCGCATCGACAACGGCCCCGGCCCGACGCTGCTGCTCAACGGCCATATCGATACAGTACTGGCCGTCGAGGGCTGGACGTGCGACCCATGGCAGGGCCGGCAGGACGGCGACCGGTTTTACGGCCTTGGCGCGGGCGATATGAAGTCCGGCGTGGTGGTAAATATGCTCGTGGCGCGCGAATTGCTGCGCCGCCGCACCGATTGGCGAGGCACGCTGATCTTCAGTTGCGTCACCGATGAAGAGGCCTACTCGTTCGGGGCGCGCGCGCTGATTGCGGGCGGGATCACTGCCGATGCGTGTATTGTAACTGAGCCGAGTTATGCACAGGCGATCATCGGCGCACCGGGGAAGGTGCTCATCCGCATCGACACGATTGGCAAGGCGGCTCACGGCTTTATGCCTCACGAGGGCGTCAACGCCGCGATCGAGCTCGCCCGCTTTGTCGCTCAGGTGTGTGAAGCGGCGCCCACCGGGCAGCACCCGCGCATTCCTTCCTCGCAAACAATCCTCGCCTTCAACAGCGGCAGCGCCCAGTATGTGATTACCCTGCCCGAGCACGCCCGTGCGCTGCTGACGCGCCAGATTGTGCCGGGTGAAACCGCCGCGACGGTGGTGGCCCAACTACGCGCCTTCGCCGACAGTCTCGCTTCGCCGGCCACCTTCACCTTTACCGTCGATCCACCGTTTTACCCGTCGTTTGAGCTTGACGCCGCGCATCCCTTCGCCCAGACCTTTGCCCAGGCCAGCGCCGCCGTGCTTGGCGCGCCGGTGCCCTTTGGCTACAGCGCCGGGGTGAGCGATGCCAACATCTTCAGCGGTGAAGCCGGCATTCCCAGCCTCTTCTTTGGCCCCCGCGCCGGCGATTTCCATCAGTGCACTGAGTGGGTTGACCTGACTTCAATCGCCCCCTGCGCCGATGTGGTGCTGGCGACGGCATTGGCGATGCTCGAAGGATAAGATCCGCAGATGACGCAGATGTGAGGCAGAGGGCCGCCCATCTGTCGTTTATATTGTACAATCACGCTCGCTCCTCCATAAACAATCTGCGCAATCTGCGGACAACTCGCCCCATTGCCAAGGAGCATCTATGGCCTGGCCCCGTTATTTTGCCCAGAACCTGACGATGGGCAATCCAGAGTCGGGGGTGGGGCTATGCTTGCTCTGGACGCCCCAGGATCGGGTGTTGCCTGAGCTCAACGCCGCCGATTACGCCCTGGCGGGCAATCTTTACTCGCGTGACGGCGTGAGTTATCTGCTGCGCAACGTGCTCGCCCGCCCGACAATCCGCACGATCCTACTCTGCGGCAAAGATATGACCGGCAGCGGTGCTGCGCTTGCGGCGTTATTCAGCCATGGCGTCGATGAGCAGGGGCGGATTATCGGCGAGGGCACGCGCCTCCACGCCGAGATCCCTCACGAAGCCGTCGAACTTGTGCGCCGCAATGTTACGCTCCACGACGCACGCGATGTCGTGCGCCCGGCCCAGGTAGCCGAACTCCTGGCCCAAGTACGCTGCACGGCGGCGCCCTTCGCCCCAACGCCGCTGGAGTTTCCTTATAGTGAGCCGAACGCCGCAGCGCTTCCCGCCGCCGAACTCGGCATGATCCTGCGCGCACCAACTATTCGCGCCGCCTACCTTAAACTACTCTGGCACGTACTTGCCTTCGGGCGGCGTACCGGCACGCAGCATAGCGCCGATCAGCGTGAACTACTCGACGTGCTGACCGTCATCAGCGACGAGCCGGTTGAGCCGGAACGGTGCTCATATGCTGAATGGATGCCTTTCACCCGTGAGAGCCTGGGCGCACGCCAACCCGATGGGCGCTATACCGGCTACCTCGGCCAGATCCTCGACCCGCATGGCGAGGCGAGCGTAAGCTACACCTATGGCGCCCGTATGCGCGCCTTCGACGGTACAATCGACCAGATCGCCGCGATCGTCGCTCAGCTACGCGCTGCACCGCAGAGCCGCCGCGCGGTAGCGATCCTCTGGAGCCCGACGCAAGACGCCGCCAGCCCCAATCCGCCATGCCTGAACCTGGTGCAGGCCCGGCTGCGCCACAACAGATTACACTTCACCGTCTATTTTCGTTCGCACGACCTCTACCGCGCCTGGGCGGCCAACGCCTTCGGCCTGCGCACCTTGCAAGGCCAGATCGCTGAACAAGTCGGCGTCCCAGCCGGCGATCTCGCCATCCTCTCGCACTCGGCCCACGTCTACGCCCACGACTGGGAGGCGGCCGGCGAGCTGACGACGCATCATTATCGCGTCGTCGATCCGCGGCTCGTGCGCGACGCGCGCGGCTCGTTTGTGATTGCCTTGGAAGCGCCGGAGATCGTTGTGCGCCACTACACGCCTGAAGGCGAACATCTGCAAAGCTGGCGCGGCACCAACGCCCGTGAGTTAGGGTTGCAAGTGACACCCTACATCGGCGAGACGAGCCATGCGATTTACCTGGGGATGGAGCTCCAAAAGGCCGAACTGGCGCTTACGCTGAAGCAGCCTGGGGCGTATCGCCAGGATCGCCCGCTATCCCTGGATCACTGAGGCACGGAACCACTGAGGCACGGAACCACTGAGCCGCTGAACCACGGAACCACTGAGCCGCTGAACCACGGAACCACGGAACCACGGAACCACTGAGCCGCTGAACCACGGAACCACGGAACCACGGAACCACTGAGCCGCTGAACCACGGAACCACTGAGGGCTTAAAACATCTTCTGCGTAATCTGCGGATGGTTCTTCACTGTTAATAAGGAATACAATCCATGAGCATTAAGTCAGATCGCTGGATTCGCCGGATGGCGCTGGAACATGGCATGATCGAGCCGTTTGTCGATCGTCAAGTACGCGAGGGCGTGATTTCGTACGGTCTCACCTCCTACGGCTACGACATGCGGGTGACGAACCAGTTCAAAGTGTTCACCAATGTGTACAACGCCCTCGTCGATCCGAAGCACTTCGACTCACGCTCGTTCGTCGATATGGAAGCCGACACAATCGCTATCCCGCCGAACTCGTTCGCCCTGGCCCAATCCTTTGAGCGCTTCCGCATCCCGCGCACGGTAAGTGCAATTGTGATCGGAAAAAGCACATATGCACGTTGCGGGATTATTATCAACGTAACGCCTCTAGAGCCGGAGTGGGAAGGCTATGTGACGATCGAGATCAGCAATACCACGCCATTGCCGGCGCGCATCTACGCCAACGAGGGGATCGGGCAAGTGCTATTTCTGGAGAGTGATGAGGTCTGTGAGGTGTCGTACGCCGACAAGAAAGGCAAATACCAGCGCCAGACGGGGATTGTATTGCCGCGCATCGACGGTGAGCGGTAGCGTAGATGTAGGGGACACGGGGACACGGGGACATGGGATGATTGTAAGGCCAAAGCAGCGCTCCTTGCCGATTAACGGGGCGCCCCCACAATCACCTCATGGCGCCGCTGCGGCCCTACAGGATGGCTGATCGCGCCGTAGCGGCCCTACGCGTCTCGTCCACCACTCGTCGTCCGCCGTCCGTAGTCGGGCGTCCGTCGTCTGTCGTCCACACCCATCACCTCATGGCGCCGCTGCGGCCCTACAGGTCACGTCCACAACTGATCGCGCCGCTGCGGCCCTGCGGGTCTCGCCCACCACTCGTCGTCCGCCGTCCGTGGTCGGGCGTCCGTCGTCTGTCGTCCACGCACTGACGCCTATCGCCGATCAGCCTCATGGGCGGCCAACCCCCGGCGCAACACTTCGCGTACTTGCGTATAGCTAATCAGGCCGATCGCTGTTGCCGGCGGTATCCACTGCGCAATAGTGATCCCTTCTGCGAGTGCGGGCACCGGCTCAACCAGGCTCGCAGTGGCAAGAAAATAGGCCACCTGCTTATCGCGCCAGATGCCCCGGCGGAAAACGGGATAGCGCGTGCGGGTGAGCAAGCGTTGGATCGTGCAGGATACGCCGGTTTCTTCCGCGATCTCGCGCAGGGCAGCTTGTTCTTCGGTCTCGCCTGGATCGAGATGCCCTTTGGGCAGCGTCCAGGTGCCGTAGCGATCCTGAATTACCAGAACCAATGGTGCATCGGCAGGATCGGGAGCAAAGACAACACCGCCAGCGGCGCGGATCAACTCGCCACTCATTGCAGACCGAACAGCCGGCTGATCCCGATCTCAATATCGGTAAACCAGACGCCCAAAGCGCTGCCACTTGCCATCTGCGTAAGCGCTTCCAAGCGCCCTGTGGCCAGTAGCACACCGATGAACACCATCAACAAACCACCGATGACACTGGTGGTGTGCAGGTAGAGGGTGCGCCCAAAAACCTGAACCTCGAAGCCACGCCCGGCGAGAAACTTCCACGCGCGCGAGCCCTGACCGAAGCTCTTAAAAAACGTTGCGAGCAGGATCAACGGCAACCCCAACCCCATTGCGTAGATAAAGGCCAGCACAGCGCCCTGTAGCACAGCCACATTCGCCGTTGTGGCGATCATTGTCATGAATGCGCCGAAAAGCGGGCCGGCGCAGGCCGTCCAACCCAGGGCAAACGTCGCACCATAGAGGTACGAGCCGATCAACGTCGCCGTCGGGCGCTCACTGAGCTGCATCCCGGCAAAGCCCTTACCAAAGATGCCCAGAATGCCGAAAATGATGATCACCACTCCGCCGAGGACGGTGAGAAAACCCTTCCCGGCGAAGAGCACCCCGGCCAGGGCGCTGATTGCGCCGCCAAGCAGCGTTAGCGTTGTCGCCAGGCCAAAGAAGAAGGCCACGCTCATCACGAACGTGCTGCGTCGGTCGGCCTGGAACGTAACCGCAAAGTAGGCCGGCAGAATCGGCAGCGTACAGGGCGAGAGAAAGCTCAGCAAGCCGATCAGAAAGACCGGCAGCGCCAGCACCAGTACGCTCCGACCGCCGGTCAGGTAGCTGGTAGCGCCGCCATTATTCAGGCTCAACACGAGCACCATCAGCGCCAGAGCGCCGATTAGACCAACAGCGAAGAGCGCCCGCCGTGACGGCCCCTGGCGTTTCGTGATCTCAACTGGCTGCGACGACATAAGCCCCTCTTCTAGTGCAGAAGTTAGAAATTCAACCCAACATCTCTGATCAATTCTTCATTCGGGCGCATCATGATCACAGTCCGTGGTTCCGTAGTTCGTGGCTAGGCAATTCGACGAGACGTACGGCGGATATCAGCAAACGCGGCCTCGCTCAGTGGCTGCTCACCAGCAAAGTAAAGCGTCTGGCTCGCAATATCGTAACGGTAGCGGCGCTGCGCCCACTGCCCTTGCAGCGCGGGTAAAGCCAACGTAATCCGCCAGATCGGCCCCGGCACGGCAATATACTGCTCCTCCACGATCCACATCGGCGCAACGCCTGCCAACACCGTGGCAAGCATCTGCTCCAGATCGGGCCGGCTGGCCTCCAGACCCCATTCGGGCAGGGCAAGTGGCAGGCTACTCATATAA
>JBBRUG010000280.1:0-8264 GCA_038247995.1 Chloroflexales bacterium
TATTCCCCGCATCCCCCCAGCCCCCTGCTCCCTCACGTGGAGCAGGGGGAGCCGCCGCAGATTCGGCGTCCTGATGCTGTCGGAAGCCCCGCTCCCGCTCAGGGAGCGGGGTTGGGGGTGCGGGCAACGGCAAAAACCCTCCACCTGCAAGGCGGGGCCGGGGGTGAGGGCCTGATGCCCAGAGCAACTGTTATGACCAACGAAACGTCGCCCCAACTCCAAACCATGGAGCGCCATTGGGCGCTGAGCGCCACCCCGACCGGTGTGCTGGAGCGCTTGGCCCGCCCACTGCTGATGCGTGTGCTCGGCGGGCTACTGGCCCAGCAGCGCGAATTCAACGGCGCCACGATTCGCGCCTTGTACGGTATTGTCGAGCGCCAGGAGCGCACCGACACCTTGATCAACGCCGCTGTCGCACAAGTGGTGAGCCTGCGCGACGAGATCGCTGCCCTACGTAACGATCTCAGCTTCCAGCGCCAGAACACTCGTGACGCCCATGCGCGCGTCGATACGCTAGCGGAATTCGATGGGCAGATCAACGATCGGGTCGAACGTATGGCCCATGCTGTGCGCCTGCTCGACGAAGCCGTTGCCGCCGCCGACGAAACCAGCGCCACGATTGCCGCCCAAGTGGCCGCGATCAGTGCTGCGGAGGCCCGACATGGCTGAAATCGTTGTGCTGATCCTGGCCTGGAACGGCGAACGTTTCCTTGGTCCCTGCCTGCGCGCCCTCGCCGCCCAGAACGCCGCCCCAACGTACACGGTTTTGGTCGTCGATAACGGCTCGACCGACAACTCAGCCGATCTGGTCGCCCACGATTTTCCCGCCGTCGGCTTATTGCGTACCGGCACGAATCTGGGCTTCGCCGGCGGCAATAATGCCGGCTTACAGGCCATCCTCGCCGGTAACGCGCCTGGCGTCGCTGGCATCCCCAACGCAGTTGTGCTGCTCAACCAGGATACCGAAGTCGAACCGGATTGGCTCGCCGCAATCGCCGCTGGGCTGGATCGCCACCCCAACGCCGGCGTCCTCGGCTGCACCATTGTTGGGCCAGACGGCCAACTTCAGCACACCGGCGGCGCGCTGGAGCCGCCCACGTTCCACGGTCGCCATCGCACCAACACGCTGGACGACGACACGCCCGCCGAGTTCGTCACCGGTGCGGCAATGGTTATTCGGCGCGCCTGCCTGGAGCAAATCGGCCTGCTGGATGCCGGCTTCCACCCAGCTTACTTCGAAGATGTAGACTACTGCTATCGCGCCCGTACCGCCGGCTTCGACGTGATCTGCCTGAGCGCTGCGCGCCTGATGCACCACGAAAATAGCTCACTTGGCGCGCAGAGCGCCGCGCATCAACGCATGTACCACCGCAACCGGCTACGCTTCGTGCTGCGCCACGGCGATCTAACGACCTTCAGTACAACCTTTGCGCCCGCCGAGCGCGCCGAGATTTCGCGCTGGAGCATCGCCGACAGCACCGCACGCAAGCGGGCCTACCTCGACGCCATACTTGATCTGCCCGCCGTGCTTACGCTGCGCGGTACTGGCCAGCCTGCCGTTCAAGCTGCAATCAGCGCCGATCTACGTACCCTGCACAGCGCTGTGGTGAGCGAGGAACGCGCCCGCCGCGCCGACAGTTACAATCGGTTGCCTGAACGCCGTGATGAGCCGACTGCCGAAACCAAGGACCCCGTTATGCCTACCGCTGAACCTGTTGAAGCTCCTGCCGTGCCTGCCGCTCCTGCCGACGTTGAGCCGGTAAACGTAGCCGAAATTATGCGCCAGGTGCGCGCCAGGATCGTCGAGCGCCAGGGCCACCAGAGTGATACGGCGGTTGATCAGGCGCTCGGCGACGCCAACCGGCTGTGGGATCAGGTATACCAGCCATTGAACCTGCCACCGAGCGGATCGCCGGCAGGCCGGGCATGGGCTGTGCTGCGCAACCGGCTGCACCACGAAGTGCGCAGCTACCTCGACCCGATGATCTTCCGTCAGACCGAGTTCAACGGTAGTGTCGTGCGCGCCCTGAACACCATGGCTCGCCGCCTGCGCGGCGTTGCTCCGGCCGCTGACCTCGAAGCCTTGCGCGACGAAGTGGCCCTGTTGCGCGAGCAAGTACGGCAACTCCAGGAGTCAGGAGTCAGGAGTCAGGAGTCAGGAGAGTGAAGGCAGCATGCAAAACGCAAAACGACAGCAGTGCCGCTTCAGCGGCCGGCTGCCGCACGGAAACGCTTGGTGCTTTCGCGCCTGAGCACGAGCCCGAATGAAAACGACCCGCCCAATAATCACCTTTGTCCCACCCTGGTACGGCCCGCAAATCACCGGCGGCGCCGAGTTTCAGTGCCGGCGCACAGCGGAAGAGTTGGCGGCACGCGGCATTCCCGTCGAAGTGCTGACCACAACAGCCGGTGGCGTAACGACCGATTGGAGCGTACCGACCTTCCCTGCCGGCGCCGACGAACTGAACGGCGTACCGATCCGGCGCTTCCCAGTGCGCCCGCGCAATGCCGCCGCCTTCGACGCGCTGAACCTGCGCTTGCTCGCCGGCGGCAAACTTAGCCTCGCCGAAGAAGCTGTATTTGTGCGCGAGATCATCGGCAGTGACGAGCTTGAAGGCGCCATTGCCGCCACGCGCCACGAGCGGCGCTTCATCTTCACGCCCTACATGTTCGGCACAAGCTACTGGGGCCAGCGCGCTGCCGCCGGGCACGACTTCCTTATCCCCTGCATCCATGACGAGGGCTATGCCCATATGCAGCTCTACGCCCAGCAGATTGCCCACTCGCGCGGCCTGCTCTTCTACTCATTGGCTGAGCAACAACTCGCCAATAAGCTCTACAAGCTGCACCCTGAAGCCCAATGCGTGCTTGGCGGCGGCGTCGATACCAACGCCGTCGGCGATGCCACGCGCTTTCGAGACACCTTTGGTATCGCTGGCCCGTTTCTACTTTATGCCGGCCGCCGCGATGCCGGCAAAAACACGCCGCTACTATTAGAGTATTTAACCCAATATCACACTGCCGGTGGCCCTCTGCCGCTGGTCTGCATCGGCGCGGGCGACCCCATCCCGGCCCAGTTGCGCGAGCGTGGCGCTGTGATCGACCTCGGCTTCGTCGAGCCGCAAGCTAAACTCGACGCCTACGCCGCTGCGACGGCCCTCGTACAGCCGAGCACGCATGAGAGCTTCGGCGTGGTTCTAATGGAAGCCTGGGTGAGCGGCACGCCCGTGCTCGTGCATAGCGACTGTGCTGTCACGCGGAGCTTCGTCGAGGCAAGCGGCGGCGGTCTGCACTTCCGCAGCTACGCCGAGTTCGTCGGCAGCCTGGATTATCTGCTCGCCCGCCCCGACATCGCCCAACGCATGGGCGAATCCGGCGGCGCATATGTCCGGCGGCACTTCACCTGGGATGCCGTGCTAAAACGATTGTTGGATTTTCTTGCGGCGCGCGAGTGATGCACCCTCGTTTTGCGTTTTTATTTCGCATTTTTCATTCTGTTATAATGGTCGCTATGTGTGAACCGTTGGGTTCATATGCTACGAGAATTTTATTATGCTCAAACGACTGTTCGGAGGCGCGACGGCGGCTCCCCCACCTGATGCAGCAGGACGCGCCACCGGCCCCAATGCAACCCCCGATGATCTGTATTATTGCTACCGCCTTCTGTTTAATCGCGAACCTGATCCTGAGGGTTGGCAAGCATGGTATGGGCATATTTCGCGCTTTCCAACCAGCGTTGCTACACTTGTAACGGCATTTATGACCAGCGCCGAGTTCGCGCAGATCTATTTAAATAGCGATACGGCACGTTTCACTTTTGCCGACTTAAACCCGCAACTTATCGAACTCGACCCGATTAAGCTCTATGTCTCCGCCCGTGATAACGCTGTGGGTCAAGCGCTGGCTCAGGGCGCCGCAGCCTACGAACCGCACGTCCGCCAGGTGCTAACCAGGTTGCTTCAGCCCGGTGATACGTTTCTCGATATTGGCGCCAACATTGGCTACTTCAGTATGCTCGCAGCGCAACTCGTAGGCGATCATGGCCGGGTCATTTCGATTGAGCCCAACCCCGAGAACTGCCTGCTGATTCGTTCAAGCCTTGCCGCGAATGGCTTCCGTCACGTCGAAGTTTACCCCTACGCCGCCGGCAGCGCGCCGGCAATGTTTATGCTGGAAGTGGAAGGCAGTAACGGGCGCCTTGTGCCGCTCGAAGGCCGCCCAGCGATGTCGCGTTTACGCTTCCTCGTGCCGGTAGCCCCACTCGATAGCTTACTCACCGACCTGCCCCGCCTCGACGTGATCAAGATCGACATCGAAGGCGCTGAGCCGATGGCTTTTGATGGCCTACGCACCACGCTGCAACGCCATCGCCCGATGATTATTAGCGAGTTCTCGCCAATGATGCTTCGCGCAACGGCCGCCGTCGAGCCGCAGGTGTACCTCAAACTGCTTAGCGACCTCGGCTACCAACTCGCTGTGATCCACGAAGACGGCAGCACAGCGCCGCTTTCTGCCGACTATAGCGAAATCGAGCGCACCTATTTCGCCGATGGGCGTAGTCATATTGATCTGATCGCCCAACCGGAATAGGATTGCGCAATGTCCCTCACGATCCATATGATGACCGCCGCGCTCAGCCCCGGCGATGCGATCGGCAACTACATTTTGTCGCTGCATCGGATCTTGGCGGCCTGGGGATGTACAGTCCATCTGTACACCGACGTGGCGAATGATCGTTATCCACTGCCGCACCAACCTAGCAGTACCTATCAACCGCAAGGCAGCGACATCCTCTGGATGCACTACTCGATCTATAGCCCCAACCTGCACTGGCTTCACGCCAGCACCGACTTCAAAATCCTGGATTATCACGGCGTCTGCCCGCCCCACCTCTTCAGCGGCTATGATCCGGTCATGGAAGACCTCTGCGTTCGCGGCCTCGCAGACCTGTCTCCATTCGCCCCGAGCGTCGATCTCGCGATCTGCCATACCAACTATGTCCGCGACGAACTGCGCCGAGCCGGCTATCCCACGATCCACACCCTGCCGCTGGTCGTTGATACCGGACGCTTCACGGGCGAAGGCGATGCGCAGTTGGATCCGCTGCTCAGCAAGCTCGATTACCTGCTCTTTGTCGGGCGCCTCGTGCCGCAAAAAAATCTACTGTACAGCCTGGATGTATTCGCCGAGCTACTCCGTCATCGGCCCACCACCAAATATGCGCTTGTTGGCGGGAGCAATCTGCCCACATATATCGATGAGTTCGAAGAACACGCCACCGCGCTCGGCATCATCGACAACTTGATCATTACCGGCGCGATCACTGAACCGCGCACGCTCACCAGCTTCTTCCGCCACGCGCACTTCTACCTCTGCCTCTCAGAATGGGAGTCGTTCTGTGTGCCGATTGCCGAGGCGATCCACTTTGGCACGCCGGTGCTCGGCTGGGAGGTACCGCCCATTCCCGAGACGATAGGGCCGGGTGGGCTGCTGCTCAGCGGCGACGCGCCCACAATGGCTGCGCAGATCGCCGCCGCCTGGGACGACACCGCCGGCTACGCCACCATGCAAGAGCAAGGTCACGCCCACGTCACCCATTTCACCGATACGGCACTGCGCACTGAATTACTTGAGTTATTTCGTGAGTTGGCTCAAGCATGACGCATTGGGTATCGCGCCCTGAGGTACGCGTCCTGAGTACGCGTCCTGAAGGACGCTGCATGATCCGGCGGAGCAAAGGGCCGCTGAAGCGGCAGCTACCCGAATGCCGACTGGTTTGGCGGCAGCTACTGGAATGCCGATTGGTTCGTTTGCATCAGGGCGCTCCATCATCTGGCGGAGTAGAAGGGCTGTTGAAGCGGCCCGGCGCATCATTGCAAAATCAGCCGCTTTAGCGGCCCATATGTTCAGAGTCGCTGAGCAGCGCACTTTAGGGCGCGTCCCCAAAGGCCAGATCATTTCGTTCATCGCCAAAACGGCGGATAGCATAATCCATGGCGGTGGATAGCGGCGATGATTCCCCTCCTTAACATGTATAGTTCCTTGGTTCCTTCGTTCTTTGTTCCTTGGTTCCTTGGTTCCTTGGTTCCTTCGTTCTTTGTTCCTTCGTTCCTTCGTTCCTTGGTTCCTTCGTTCTTTGTTCCTTCGTTCTTTGTTCCTTGGTTCCTTCGTTCTTTGTTCCTTGGTTCCTTCGTTCCTTCGTTCTTTGTTCCTTGGTTCCTTGGTTCCTTGGTTCCTTCGTTCCTTGGTTCCTTGGTTCCTTGGTTCCTTGGTTCCTTGGTTCCTTGGTTCCTTGGTTCTCCCGTTCCCTATGCACCGCATCGCCTTCGTCATCCAACGCTACGGCGTCGATATCTCCGGTGGCTCTGAGGCGCTCTGCCGAGCCTGGGCCGAACGCCTCGCCGCACGTGGCCATGCCGTGCAGGTGTTTACCTCTTGCGCCCGTGATTTCGTCACCTGGGCCGATCACTATCCGCCCGGCACTGCGCAAATCAATGGCGTCACGCTACACCGCTTCCCCGTCGACGCCCCCCGCGATATTGCCGCCTTCGATGCGCTGACGGCGCAAGTCTACGGCCATCCGCACCATCCCGAGCGCGAACTGGCCTGGATGCGCGCCCAGGGGCCGTACTCTACGCCGCTACTCGAAGCGCTCGCCGCTGCGCATGCCGAGGTGGATCTCTTTATCTTCATGACCTACCTCTACAGCACTACCTGCTTCGGTTTGCCGCTCGTGGCCGACAAAGCGGTGCTGGCGCCGACGGCCCACGACGAGCCGCCGATCTACCTGGGCAGCTTCCGACGCATCTTCGCCCTGCCGCGCGCGTTCTTTTTCCTCATGCCCAGCGAGGAGATTCTCGTGCGCCGGCTCTTCGATGTCGCCCACATCCCCAGCTTTGAACTCGGCCTCGGCGTCGATCTACCTGCCGAAGTTATGCCCGCACCGCCCACCGAGCCGCTCACCCTGCTCTATGTCGGGCGCGTGCATCCCTCTAAAGGCGTCGATGAATTGCTTGCCTACCTGGAGCGTTACAACGCCGAAAATCCCCATGCGCTGCGTCTAGTGCTGGCCGGCAAAGTCGATATGCCGCTGCCCGACGCGCCCTGGCTCACCGTCGAAGGCTTTGTGAGCGCGGCGCGCAAGGCCGAACTGCTCGCCGCCTGCCACATGCTGCTGCTGCCCTCCTACTACGAAAGCCTCTCGATCGCCATCCTCGAAGCCTGGGCCGCCGGCCGGCCGACGCTCGTCAACGGCGCTGCTGCTGTGCTGCGCGAGCAAAGCCTGCGCAGTGGCGGTGGGTTATACTACACAAGCTATGCCGAGTTCGCCGCGACCCTGAACACGCTCGCCGCCGATGCCACGCTCCGTGAGCGCCTGGCTCGTCAGGGGCGCGCCTTCGTCGCCCGGCGTTATAGTTGGAATGTGATGGACGTCGCGCTGGAACGGGCCATTCAGCAAGTACAAGCGCAGATGGCATCTGCGTAATCTGCCTAACCTGCGGATACCGCTGCAGCGAACTTCAGGAGTCACGTAATGCGCCCGAGTCTCATCCCCCACCTGCGCTGCCCCGCCGGCGGCGGCCCGCTCGTGCTGGAAGGGCCGGCGTCCGACTGGATCGCAGAAGGCACCCTACACTGCCCCGCTAACGGTCGGCGCTATGCCATTCGGCACGGGATGGCCTATCTTTATGTCGATGACGAGCACTGGCGCCCGCTCGCCGCCGAGGCCGCCGGCTGGACGCAAATGGCCAAAGACAGCGGCTACTACGACCAGACCGGCGTCGCGATCGACTTTCAGTTGCCCTATTTTCCGCACCAGCCCTGGATCGACGTGGCCCGCCAGTTCGATATCGCCCTCGATATTGTCCGCCCCCGCCCCGGCGCGTGGGTGCTCGACGTCGGCGCCGGACGCGGCTGGGCCGCCAAGCAGTTCGCCGTACGCGGTTGCAATAGCGTCGCGATCGAGATCAACGACGACGATCAGATCGGCGTTGGGCGCTCGCTCGCGATGATGCAACAGGCCGGTGTGCGCTACGACATCCTGATCGGCAGCAGCCAGCGCCTACCTATTGCCGCGGGCAGCTTCGACATCGCCTTTGCCTCAGCCGCCCTGCATCACTCCACCAGCATCGACAGCATTGTTGCAAGCATGGCCCGCGCCCTGCGCCGCGGCGGCAAGCTGATCGCCATTCACGAGCCGTGTATCTCCGATGGCGCGAATGACGCCGATTTCGCCGCCGACATTGCCGAGGACGCCGCCTACA
>JBBRUG010000281.1:0-8242 GCA_038247995.1 Chloroflexales bacterium
ACCCCTGTCCCCCTGTCCCCCTGTCCTTCATCGACATACCTCCCGATACACAGCTTCAATCCGATCCACCACCGCCGGCCAGGCAAATTGCGCCGCCCAGGCCGGGCCAACCGCACCCATCGCCGCCCGTTGGGTCGGGTCGGCGAGCAAGTTATTTACGGCCAGAGCCAGCGCATCCGGGTCGCGCGGCGGCACAAGCAAGCCCGTACGCCCCGCGTCGATTACTTCAGGGAAACCGCCGAAACGGGTTGCAACCACCGGCAGACCGCACGCCTGCGCCTCGACCGGCCCAATCCCGAACGTCTCGCTGGCGTGGCTCGTCGCAAGCAGCAGATCGACGCTGCTGTACAGCCGGGGCAGCGCGGTGCGCTCGATCATGCCCAGAAACACCACCCGATCCGTCACCCCAAGTTCGCCGGCAAGCTGCTCCAGGCGCGGACGATCATCGCCGCTGCCCGCGATGAGCAGCCGGGCCGCCGGGATATTCAGCAGGGCGCGGATCGCGGTTTCAACGCCTTTCCACGGTTGGAGCCGCCCGACGAACAATAACAACGGCCCATCGCCATAGATTGCGCGTACCTGCGGATCGGGCGCAACCGGCCGAAACAGGTTGGTGTCGATCCCGTTGAACACGACTTGCGGGATGAAGCCGTAGCGCCGAGCGACGGTCGTGGCATTAAAGTGTGAACACGCAACGCTGGCGTCAACCTGCGGCGCAAGCAGTGTATCGCCCCGGTAGAAATCTTCGCCGTGACAGCCCAGAATCACCTTTGCGCCGCCGAGACGCCGCGCCAGCAACGCCGGCGCCAGATCGTAGGGCTTCTGAATATGAATGATGTCGTACCTGGCATTGGCTAGTGTCGGCAGGGCCGCCACCGCCATCGTGAGCCGCTCCAGCAGTTTCGCCTCGGCATAGGCTCGCCGTAGCACTGGGAACGATTGCCAGAATTCGCGCGACACGAACGGGAAGGTCAGCACGCGCACACGCGGGCCGGCCTCGCGCCGCGCACCGACGCCGCCGATCACCGTCACCCGATGCTCGCGCGCCGCCAGTTCGCGGGCAAGATCCCACACGAAGCTTTCGACCCCGCCATACTTCGTAGTTGTGGTCAGGTTGTACAAGGCGACATGCATATGGATCACTGGATGCGCGTTCGGCGCTACGGGTCATTGATTGGAGCGTAGTTTGGGCCATGAGTTGCCTGAAGGTCAGTGCCTGCATAGGCCGCTCACAGCGGAGCGGCGAACTTCGCAGGCCGATCCTGTACAGCGGTTGGTCTTTCGTCTTTGGTCGAACTGTGGGCGGGCAGACAGCCTACAAGAGCTTCAACAGCCAGCGCTTCAACGGCAATTGCATCCGCTCAAGCTGGCTGCGATCAGCCGGATCAAGGCCGCCGAGCAAGCGCAAGGCCAGGAGAAAGCCGGTTCCGCCGACCGCAGCAACCGCGAATAACAACGGCAAGCTGAGCAGGCGCTCGATTGTGGTGGCGTCGGGGTTTGGCCCGCCAAGCAACATGCCGCACAGCGCAACCAGCACGGCCATGGCGGCACTCGCCAGCGTCACCCGCCAGGTGAACGCCCACGGCCAGCGCAGATCCAAGATCCGGTAGCCACTCGCCGTTACCCAGAAGCCGGCCAGCACCCGCGCCAGGCCGAACGCCAGCGCCGCACCGACAATGCCCAATGTCGGCGTCAGCAGCAGTACCAGCGGCACACTCACCAGAGTGAGCAGGCGCGAAATAATAATAATGCGCAGCTTTTCATACACGATCAGCACGTTATGGGCTGTCGTGAGCAAACACTCTAAAAAGAGCGTTGGCACCAGCACCCACACTAGCGGCGCGGCAGCGGTATATTGGGGGATCAGCAAGGCGAAAATCGGTTCCGCCAGCAGCATCAGGCCTACACCGCCGGGGATGATCAGCAGCGCCTGAAGCCGGGTGATCGACTGATAGGCGCCTAGAATTGTGCCACCCTCGCCCTGACGCACGCGGGTGAACAGCGGCACTTGTACACCCACCAGCGGCGTGTACAGGTAGCCCAACACCATACGCACAATACTCACCCCGGCCATCAGCAGCGCCGCTTCGACCAGCGTCTCGGCGAAGAAAACCGCGAAGCCGGCGCTGGCCAGAAAATCGGTCGCCGTCATTAGTAAGGAGACGCCGGAGTAGCGCACAAAGCCTTCCGGCAGCCAGCGCCCGTCGTCATGCTCCGGCTGCGGCAGCGCGGCAATCTCGCGCTGGTGGCGCAGCACCTGCCAGATCACCAGGCCAACCGCGATTGTAGGCGCAGCAACCGTGGCCACCAGCACCCCGCCCACATCGTAACCGGCCAGAATCACGCCGGCCGTGAATAACGGCGGCAGCAGACTCGCCACCAGAGCCACACTATTCCAGGCGCGCTGCTTAAAGAAACTGCTCAGGTACGCCATGAGCACATCGTAGAGCACGCCCATGATCAGCAGCACCAGCACCGACCCGATGATCAGCCAGCCGAAATCGCCGACAAAGCCGAGCAACCTGTCGCGCACCTCCGGCGCCGTGTCGACAGCAATCCGGCGTTCCAGATCGCCAAGATATTGATCCTGAAAGATCGCGAAGCCCAGTCCAACCAGCGCCAGCAGCGCGAACTGCGCGCCAAGCACCACCGCGAGCAGGCGATACATGGCCCGCGGGCCGCCGTTGTGCACCGTCTCGGGGATGTATTTCGGCAGCGCCCGCCCGGTGCCCAGGTCGATCCAGGTGCCCAGGCCGTCGTTGGTGGCCTTGATGATGCTGAGCATGCCATAGCTCGCCGGCGCAATCGCCGTCAGCTTCAGCAGGGTTGCCACTACTTCGGCCACCATGCGCAGGGGCACAAACAGGGTATTCCAAACCACGGCCCGCGAAACCTGGCTGGCGAGTGTGGGCGGTTTAACGGTGGGAGTACTCATGAATGAAAAAGGCACAAGGTAAAAGGCAAAATGGTTATTTTCAATGCCCATCCTCAGCCATTGGATCGAGCGCTCCGCGCAGCGCGCTGCGCTCTTTTCTCTAGCGCTACTTCAAACATACCCACATACCAGCGGCGCTGGGCACGATAAGCCGGCCCTTCGAGGCCCACTGCGCGCAGGGCCGTGCGGATGGCGCGCCGGGTCGCCTTCGGGCTGGGCAGAGTGCCGGCGTGTAACTGTTCTTCACGCAGATCGCGCATCTGGAAGCCGTGGCGCTCACAGAGCCGCACAAAATCAGTGTAGTGGAAATAGTGCATCGCGCTCAGGCGCTGCATGTCGCGAAAAGAAGCTCCGGCCTTTGTGCGTCCACGTGCGGCAATGATCGCTTCGGCTAACGGGCGCGGCAACCAGTTCAGCCCGCGCATATGGTAGTGCGGATCAACCCAGGCCCGCCGGTTGATTGCGGTGAGCAGCGCGTGTCCGCCGGGGCGTAATACGCGCGCGATCTCGGCCAACACCTGTTCCGGATTCTGGACATGCTCCAGCACATCCCAGGCCGTCACTGCATCAAAGCTTGCCGGCGGGAACGGCAGCGCTTCGCCGGCGCCGTTGAAAACCGGCAACGCCAGGTCGTAACGCGCCGCACGCAGTTCGATGATCCGACAATAGGCCGGGTTATATTCGCAGGCTGTAACGCGAGCGCCGGCCCGCGCCGCCGCTACGGTAAACCCACCCATGCCCGCACCAAGATCGAGCAGGCGCAAACCGGCAAGCGCGCCGACGCTCTGCTCCAGCAGCGCCAGCCGTTCGCCCTGATACTGCTCCTGGTTGATCCGCCGCTCGCGCCAACGCACATAATCATGCCGCCACGTCATATGGCTCAGCCATGGATCGATGGCGGCAATCAGCGCCTCCGACGGCGCAGGGTTCATCTGTTCAGTCTGCATACAATGCGATCATAGAGTGAAACCGGGTTCTGTCAAGCGAGAACACAAGAACACAAGAACACAAGAACACGACCGCATCATAAGTCATCTGATGATCTGATGATCTGATGATCTGATGATCTGATGTTTCTCCCGCTTTATCGCTCTATCGCTCTATCGCTCTCCCGCTCACCCATACTTCCTGCACCGACACGCCCAGGCTGCGCTGCGCCGCCGGATCGTTCACTGCTTCCGTACGCAGTTCCAGCCGTGTTGTGCCCGGCGGCAGCGTCAGCGGCAGGCGGTAGGTGCGCCGGCTACGCTCCAAAGCGAGAGATGCCAAACGCGTGTCACCGTCCCACACCTCCACTACCTGCCCCGCCTCACGCGCCTCAACCGTCAGCGCCAACTCAATAATTTCTGTTGTAGCTGTGGGATTAACCACAAAAACCTGGCTGACACCGGTTGTCCAACGCCAGTGCTGCGCATCGGCCTGTTCCAGATTATTCCAACCCGCGCCAAGGTAAACGAAGGGCGCGCAGGCATCAGCAAACAAGGGCAGTTCGTAGGCGCGGTCGCGTCCATCATCGAACCAGGGCGCCGGCGCACTCCCCGTCAGGCGCTCGAGGTTGGTCAGCAGCGTTTGTTGTGCGGGAGCGTCGAGCAGCGTCGTATCGAGCACGACGTGGCGCAACTGGTAGAAGCATTGCATCCTCGCCAATGCTGCGGGCGAAAGATCGACAATATCCGCGTTTGGCCAGCCCTGCGTGCGCCCAAGCATGTTCACCAGCGGCGCATAGCGTAGCGTAGCGTACGCTGGCGGACGGGCCACATAACCGCGCAGGATCGGCTGGCCATGTACCATCTGGTTGATCAGCGAGCGGCTGTCGGTGCCGCCTTCGATCGGTAGATCAACTACAACGCCGGGGCGATCCGCGATCTGCGCAAACACTTCGGCGCGCTCCAGCGCGATGCTCATCCGCGCCGCCGGCCACAACTCGAATAGGGCTAACCCGCCCACCAGCGCCAGCACAACGATCTGCCCGCGCCGCTCGCGATGAGTCAGCAGGTGACGCAGCGCAATCCCGGCGAAGATCGCCGCCACCACAATCGTGATCACGCCGAACAGATTGGGCCGCCGAGCGGTATCAAGCAGCGGCAATGCTTGCAGCACCGCATACGGCATTGGAATGCCCGTCGGCACGCCAAATACATACAACTCCGGCCCCAACGCCAGCACCCATGCTGCCGCCCCCACAATAATAAGGCTGAAGGCTGAAGGCTGAAGGTTGAAGGCTGAAGGCTGAAGGCTTGGGTCGGCCCTGGCCGACCAACGTCCAACGTCCAACGTCCAATAACCGCCAACCCGCGTTCCGTCCCCCTGCCTCCGCGTCCCCGTGTCCCCGTGTCCCCGTGTCCCCCAAACTACCCCCACCACCGCCAACCCCGCCAACACCCAACCCGCTGCCGTGTACGAACCCTCGGTAATGCCGAAGGGCGCCATCGCCACCAGAAAGCGCTCAGCCGGTTCGGCCCAGAGCGGGTGTAATGCGGCCGGAAAGAACAGGCCGAACAGATCAGCGGAGTAGCCCTGGGTATACACCGCCCAGATCGAGCCGCTTTCGGCCGGGGCAGGCCCAGGGCGCGCGCTTGCGGCCAGCGGAATCAACAATGGCGCGCTAAACAACGCACACAGCACAGCCGCAACTGCCAGGCGCATGAATAAGGCCAGCGGGCGCGGGTGGCCGATCAGGCTCAACAAACCCCAGACCAGGGCAAAAAACGCCGCCGCCAGCGCCCAATACCAGTCGGTCAGCAGCACCAGCATGAAGGCCAATGCGGCCAGCGGCGGCGCCCACCAGGCGTTGCGCCGGGTCAGGATCACGAAGGCGAGCATGGCGAAGACTAACCATTGCAGCGTAACGAAGTTTAGTTGGCCTGAGTCGAACTTGGCCATGTGGAACGGACTTGCGGTAAGCAACGCGCCGGCTGTAAACGGCGCCGCTACTCCGCCTGTGAAGGCGCGCACGAGCCAGAAACCGGCGTAACCGGTGAGCGCAATTCCCGTGAGCGCAGCCACATTGTAGGCCGCCGTCGGGCCGAGCAACCAGTTCGCCGGCAACGCCAACACCCCCGCGACGCTGTTAAACGTCTGAAGGTACATCGGCACGCCGTCGGGGTAGTACAAAAGCGGGCTAACAAAGGGGTTCCGGCCGTCGGCAAGGGCGCGCTGCAACCACCACATATTCCAGATATTCTGCGGCGCGTCGGGGGTAGCCGGAAAGAAGAAAATATCGTTGCCGCTGCTCACATAGTGGGTAGCAAGCTGCGCGGCCATGGGCCAGGTAAGCCAGATCGCCAGGAACAGGTACGCCAGCAGCAGCACCAGGTGTGTGCGCCAGCCAAGCGACTGATCATGGGTATTCGAGTGAGTCATGGCTTTATCATCACTTGTCGGCCGACCCTCACGGGCGGACACACAGGTCCGCCCTTACCCCCCCACGCGGGCCTGCGCAGGCAGACACCCGATCCGTGCTACCTGCCGCCTGCCGCCTGCCACCACTTCAGTGCTTCAGCGGCTCATGCGTGGCTCAGTGATCTACTGCTTCCGAAACAGCAACAGATCGTCTTCCTCGTGCAGTAATTCCCAGCTTGGGTCGGCGCGCAGTTCCTCGACAATGCCCGTGCCCTGGATCGCCGCCGCACGCGTGTCGATGAAGGCATAGTCGGCCTCAGCGATCTGGTGGTGCATTTGGCCGCCGGGAATGTAGTAGATCTCCAGGCGCGGGATCAGGTGCGGCGCAAGGAATGAGGTGGCCGCCACTTTCGCCTCAGGCGGAATCTGCGCCTTGAGTTGCTCCATCAGCGCCACGCGCTCGGCCGTCTCGGGGTTGCGGAAGCTGGAAACAACCGGGTTGCGCAGCGGAATATTCAGTGCCGCAACAGCAAGAACCAAGAACAAAGAACTAAGCATCAACAGGCGCATCGGGATTTTACCCTTTCGAATGCCTTCGTTCTCCGTGTCCCCTCGTCCCCTCGTCCCCTTGCCCCCTTGCCCCCGGATCGCCGTTCCCCGGTTCTCTGGTTCCCCGGTTCTCTGGTTCTCTGGTTCTTTGTCCTTTGTTCTCCGCGCAACCTGCTCCAACAGCCACGCCGCCCCATAAATCGCCGCAATCGTCAACCCCGGAATGGCCAGGATCTGATACTGCTCGGTGATCACATACTGATAGACCCGGTTAGAGAGCAGGTTAATCCCAATAATCGGCGCGGCAATCAGCAATTCACGCGGGGCGAACAGCGGCAAAAAAAGTAGCGATCCGAGCATCAGCGTAAGGTATTCCAGCTTCGGCGGCTCGAACACGAAGAAGAAGATCTGCACCGGATGGGTGACAATATTCTTTACAATCTCGGTGAGCCCGCCGCCGAGGTGCAGGTAATAACAGGCCTGCGGACTGACGCCACACGGCCACATATCGTTATAGTCGCGGTTCAGGTCGAACGGCACCTCAACCCGCACCGGCTGAAAGCTCGCGCTATAGAACAGCGGCGTAATGTAGGTAATTGCCGCGTAAAAATAGATCAAGCCGACCAGGATCGGCGTCACCGCATACGCCCAGGGCATCCGCCGTAGCGCTGCGTACATGCCGAAGGCTACCGTCACCAGTGCGGCATCGCTGCGGGTCAACATCGCCAGGAAGAGCAGGATCAGGTACGGCGCTAGTCGGCAGCGTTCCAGGCAGTAGAAAGCCCAGAAGAAGAGCACCAACCCCGGTACGCGCGGCTGGAACGGCGCCGCCATGGCCATAAACTGCGTTACCGGCCAGAGCAAATACAGCGCCGCAAACGCCACCCCCGCCCAGGCGTTGCCGAAGCGCTGCTTCGCGATCAGATAGACCGGGATGGCCGCCGAGGCCAACAGCAAGGTCTGGATCACGACGAGCGTGTAGGCCGAGGGGAACAGCGCATAGAAGGGCAGCGCCGGCAAAAAACCGAGCGCTACATCCAAACCCATAAATGTATCGGTAAAATTGTAGCGCGAGACGAGCAGGAAATGGCCGTTGAGTGTGCCCCAGATCGGCAGGTGAAAGTCCACCATGTCGAAGCCGTGACCCCAGCGGCTATATTTGAACGCCGCCCCGGCGATCACGACCGCGCTAAACGCCAGCAATAACGCACCCAGCGTGCGCAGCGGCGTGATCCAGGCGGGCAGCCGAGAATAAGTAAGCATTGATCTCAGGCGGGGGGGGGGGGGGGGGGGGGGGGGGCGGGGCGCCCCCCCCCGCCCCCCCAGAGCAAAAAACAACAGCCCCGCGGGGGGGACCCCACACCCCGCGACCCCCCGGGGCCACAGCCACCCCGCAACCCCCCCCCCCCACACCCC
>JBBRUG010000282.1:0-8218 GCA_038247995.1 Chloroflexales bacterium
ATGCTGGGGAACCAGGTTTTTGATCGGTTTGTGTATAGAGTTTTTCTGTCGAAAATCTGGCATACTGCGCAGGGGCGCGTCGCGCCGCGCCGTAACGCGCATGAGGGGGCAACCATGGCTGAACTAAAAACAAAACCGATCGATCAGGATGTCGAGGAGTTCCTGGCAAGTATCGACGATGCGCAGAAGCAAGCCGACTCCCGGACGATCACCGCATTGATGCAGGAGATCACCGGCGCGCCGCCCAAAATGTGGGGCGCGAACATTGTCGGTTTTGGCGACAAGCATTATCGTTATGCCAGTGGTCGTGAAGGCGATTGGTTCATTGTGGGCTTTTCGCCGCGCAAGCAGAATCTTACGCTCTATCTGACCTATGGCTACGAGGAACACACCGACTTGCTTGAGCGGCTGGGCAAACATTCAGTGGGCAAGGCGTGTCTCTACCTCAAGCGGTTAAGCGGAGTTGATCAGGACGTGCTGCGCGAATTGATCCAGCGTGCCGTAGTTCAGGCTACAGCCTGATTTGCTGTTGGTTCACTATTTACAAGCCTTCGCTAAGCGCGCAGCGGCGTGGGGTTATTTCAGGCCGCCCGCCTGCAGGTTTCGGCGGCGCTGCCCAACCTGGTGATGCACGAATATCAGCACTCGATCTTCGACAAGAATCTGCGCTACTTCACCGGCGACATGGGCTGCACAGCGGGACATTTCAGCTTGGCCAGCGGGCCGGGGCTTGGCGTCGAACCGCGCGAGGAGGTGTTTGAATATTGCATCTAGCCCCTTGCCTCGCGGTGTGCTGCGTGCTACGATAGCCCGACGTAGCCTTCTGTAGCGCAGGTGAGGAGCCCAATGAGCGACGAAGCGATCGGGGCCATTGAGATTGGGGCGGTGGATCGTGCCGGAACCACGCGTGAGGGACATAGCCCGGAACTGATTATTGTTGTCGATGATCCACAAAGTGCCGATTCGCTGGCGGCAGCCTACACCGCTGCCGATGCGCCAGTCGTTCCGCATTACCATGTGGCTCAGGATGGCACAGTACGCCGGTTTGTCGCCGATGATCGGGCCGGGCATGGGCTGGGCCTGGCCATTTACAACAGCCGGTGGCGCAATATTGATCGGATTGCGTTGAGTGTGCGCGTGGAACTGCCGGCCGGCGGCGATTATACCGACAGGCAGTTACAGGCGTTGCAGCGCGTGATCAGCGGCTTGCTCGCGCGCCATAACCTCGACGAAACGGCGCTCGGCATGATCGCCCCCGATGCTGAGCGCCGTTTGCGTATTCATCTATACCTGCCGCCGCCGCCGCCGCTGGAAAGCCAAGGCGACCTGCTCGGCGCAGCGCCGCTTGATGACGCCCAACGGCTGTATGCCTTCCTGCTGGGCGAGACGTGGAACAAGCGCACCGGCGAACCGCTCAAGCTGAACCAGGCCTTTCCGCTGCACGTTGCCAAGTTCAACCTCGGCGCGCCGTTAGCGCCCAACAAGGGCAGCCAGATTACGGCTGAGGGGCTGGCGCTCAACTTCCTCGTCTGCACCCGCGACACGATCTTCAATGTCGGCACCGACTATGCCGGTGTGCAGAGCATGCACCAGTTGATGAATGGCGACGGCGACGAGATTCCGACGCAGGGTGTGGCGCGGGCGTTGTTGGAGGCCAGCTACGCCGCGTTGATCAAGGTGACCGAAAGCCGCCTTGGTCCGCTCAAGCACACCAAAACGCTCCGTCCCGATTGGCGCTTCCACCTCGTGGCGAAGAACGCCCCCTACGGCCCGCCACTGAGTGACAACTACGTGGTAACGGCAGCCGGCCAGCAGTATGCCTTCCAGGTCTTCGCCGGTGAAACGCTTTACACCCCAATGACCGATCAGGCTGGGGCGCTTTACCTTAGCCGCACCGATCCCGCCGATCCGGCGTATCACGATCTCTGGCGTGAAACCTACAAGTACGCCGGCGCAGCCTACGATCAGAACTCAGCCCATCACACCCGTGCCGTTGAGTTGCAAGTCGGCATGCCACTGACGGGGATGTACAACGCCGATTTCGAGGGCGTGCGCTACGCGATTCAGGTTTTCGGCTTTGATACGCTCTATGCCGGGCCCGATGAGCAGATCAAGCGCATGAGCGAATTGGCGAAGCCGCCGGAGGTAACGGCATGGGCGCCCAAACCGCCGAAGCCGGTGCCGCCGACGCCGCCGAACCCGCTGCCGCCGGTGGTCAATACGCCCGATGTTGGTGCACCGCGACCGGGCGACATCAACTGGCCGCCGCGCCCGAACTTCAATATTCTCACCGATACGAACGGCGCCCGTGAGCAGGCGTTGGGGCGGATCACCTGGGTGCATACCAACGGCGACAATGTCCGGATCACCAACAACTGGGTGGCGGAGAATATTGTCGATGTGACGATTCCACAATTGGCCAACATCCGCGGCGGTGGCGGCGGGAAGCTCAAGTTCCACCGGGTCGCCGCTGATCCGTTACGGCGGCTGTGGGCGGCCTGGGAAGCGGCCGGGTTGCTCAAATTTACCGTCACTTTTGATGGCGCGTGGGTGTCACGCACCATCCGCCGCAAGCCGACGGTGCTCTCGAATCATGCCTTTGGCACGGCATTTGATATGAATGCACAGTGGAATGGCCTGCTGAAAGTTGCTGCATTTGTCGGCCAGCAGGGTTCGGTGCGTGAACTGGTGTCGTTAGCGAATGCGCACGGTTTCTACTGGGGCGGGCATTGGAACTTCGACGGTCGAGGCGGATCGGACGGGATGCATTTTGAGTGGGCGGTGGCGCGGTAGGGGTTGAGGCGATTACACCGGGCTGCGTCTGCGCGAATGGGCAACCGATCCGCAGATTGCGCAGATGACGCAGATGATGGGGCAGCCCTTCGACGGGCTCAGCCGCAGGGGATCAGGCGGCGGGCCTACGGAGAAGATCATGCAGATTTCCGGCGCAGGCGTATTAGTTACCGGTGGCGCATCGGGGTTGGGCGCGGCGACGGCGCGGCGCCTGGCGGCGTTGGGCGCCAAGGTGACAATTGCCGACATGAATGTGGAAGCAGGCGCTGAAGTGGCGCAGGCGATCGGGACGGCGCGTTTTGTGCGCACCGATGTCACCGATGAAGCGGCGTGCGCCGCAGCCGTCGCCGCCGCGGTTGAACATGGCAATGGGTTGCATGTGCTGGTCAACTGCGCCGGGATCGCCGTGGCCGAACGAATTCTGGGCAAAGCGGGGCATCACGATCTGGCGCGCTTTACCCAGGTGATCCGGATCAACCTGATCGGCACCTTCACCATGCTCATGCTGGCGGCCGAGGCGATGACGCCAAACACGCCGAACGACGAGGGCGAACGGGGCGTGATCATCAACACCGCTTCGGTGGCGGCCTTCGACGGGCAGATTGGGCAGGCGGCGTATGCGTCGGCGAAGGGCGGGGTAGCGGCGCTCACCCTGCCGGCGGCGCGTGAACTGGCCCGCAACGGCATCCGGGTGTGCAGCATTGCGCCGGGGATCTTCGATACCGCGATGCTGGCCGGCTTACCTGAGGCGGCGCGGGCCTCGCTCGGCGCGCAGGTACCCTTCCCGCCGCGCCTTGGACGCCCGGAGGAGTACGCCGCCCTGGCCCAGCACATCATCGAGAACCCGATGCTCAACGGCGAGACGATCCGCCTTGATGGGGCGATTCGCATGGCGCCGAAGTAGGGGCGGGTCGCAACATCCGCAGATTGCGCCGATTACGCCGAGCAGCATCCGCAGATTGCGCAGATTGCGCACACGAACGCTGTTCCCACGTACGGCGTAATCGTTGGCCGAACAGTTGCAGCAGTGTGGGCTGCGCGCCAGCCAGACGGTGCTGCTGCATATGGCGATGCGCCGCTCCTGAAGTGCGCTTCTTCCGGCAACGCACGCTGGTTGATTTCGCCGTGGCCTGGATGGAGCAGCACCGTGATCTTGCGCACTGAGCAGAATGATCGCGCCAATGCGCACACTGACCTAGAGCACTGAGCACCACGATTGAGCCGCTGAGCAACTGAGCCGCGTGGCTCGCTGCGCTCGCGTCGTCCTGATGCGGGCTCAATGGTGCTGCCCGCGGCTATAAGGTGGCGTAGTACGTGCTGTCCTTAATTATTTTGTCGTCGCTGCTTAACCTGCCGATAATCTGTAGACCGTTTCGGCTTAATCCGCTCCCCGTATGATGCAAGCGTTCCAGGCGTCTCAGTAAAGTGAATGAGTCGGATTGCGCCTGCTCTACAGCCGCCGAATCCGCGCACGTTCGTGCGAATCGGACGTGATTGGACGTATGCGCTGCCGTGCTGCGCGGCGCTCTGGAACACTGTGCACCCGTAATGTTGCTGGATAGGAGAGCGTCTGCATGGGCGGCCACGACGAAAAGGACAAGTGGATTGTACGTTCGGATGAAGGCATCGGCGAGGCATTTGAAGCGATTCTCCAGCGGCGGCTGAGTCGGCGCACGGTGTTGAAGAGCGCGCTGGTGGCTTCATCGGTGGCATTGATTGGTTCGGCCACGCTGAACGCCGAAACGGCTGCGGCGCAACGTGCGGGTGTCGTCCGCTTCACGAAGATCGATCCGACGGCGCCCGATGTTGATGAGGTGGTTGTGCCGGACGGCTACTTTGCGCGTACGCTGCTCCGCTGGGGCGAGCCATTAACGACCAATGCGCCGGTGCATAATGTCTGGGAGCAGACGCCGGAGGCGCAGGCCGAGCAATTTGGGTACAACTGCGACTACGTCGGCTTTCTGCCGTTGCCGTTAGGGAGCAATGCCTCGAATCGTGGCCTGTTGTTCGTGAACCACGAGTACACCAACGAAGAGTTGATGTTCGCCGGGTATGATCCGAGCAACCCGACGCGCAATCAGGTCGATGTAGCAATCGCCGCTCACGGCGCTTCGGTGGTGGAGATCCAGCGTGGCGCCGGCAATGGCTGGATCTATGTGCAGGGGTCGCAGTACAACCGCCGGCTTACCGGCGAAACGCCGCTGCGGATCAGCGGGCCGGCAGTCGGGCATCCCTGGATGATGACCAGTGAAGACCCGACCGGGACAGTGGTGCGCGGCACGCTGAATAACTGCGCCGGCGGCAAGACGCCCTGGGGTACGGTGCTCACGGCGGAAGAGAACTTCCACCAGTATTTTGGCAACCTCAGCGGGCTCGACGAGAACGACATCCGCTACGCGATGCATCGGCGTTATGGCATGCCGGTCGAGATGAGCGAACGCCAGTGGGAAAAGTACCACGAGCGCTTCGATATCGCTCAAGAGCCGAATGAGGGTTTCCGCCACGGCTGGATTGTCGAGGTGGATCCGTACGATCCGAACAGCACGCCGATCAAGCGCACAGCGCTGGGGCGCTTCCGCCACGAGGCGGCGACGATCGGCATTGCGCCGAGCGGCCAGGTAGTTGCCTACATGGGCGATGATGCCGTATTCGAGTATGTCTACAAGTTTGTCAGCGCCGGGCGCTACAATGCGCGCAACCGGGCGGCGAACATGAGCCTGCTCGACGAGGGCACGCTCTATGTAGGGAAGTACAACGACGACGGCACAGGCGAATGGATGTCGCTGGTGTATGGCCAGGGCCCGCTGACCGAGGCAAACGGCTTTGGTTCGCAGGCCGAGGTGCTGATCAACGTGCGCAAGGCGGCCGACCTGCTGGGCGCTACGAAGATGGATCGCCCCGAGGATGTTGAGCCGAACCCGGTGACGCGGCAGATCTACGTGTTGCTCACTAACAACACCCAGCGCGGTACGGAGAACCGGGCGGGCACCGATGCGGCGAATCCGCGTGAGCGTAATGCAACCGGCCACGTGATCGAAATGACCGAGACGAACAACGACTACGCGGCGCTGACGTTCCGCTGGGAGATGTTCATTCTGGCCGGCCTGCCGACCGACCCGGACACCTTCTTCGCCGGATTCGATAAGAGCCAGGTGAGCCCAATCGCCGCGCCCGACAACGTGGCGTTTGACAACGTGGGCAACCTCTGGATCGCCACCGACGGCGCGGCGCGGGCGATCAAGTACAACGACGGCCTCTTCGCCGTGCCGGTACAGGGGGCGCAGCGCGGCAACGTGCAGCAGTTCTTCTCCACCGTCACTGGTTCAGAGGTTTGCGGGCCGGAGTTTACCGCCGATAATCGGACGTTGTTTCTGGCGATCCAGCACCCAGGCGAGGGCGGAACGTTCGAGGAGCCGATCAGCACCTGGCCGGATCGGGTGGGCCTGCCGCGCCCGAGTGTGATCACGGTGCAGGCGTTCGACGACCGGCCTGTTGGGAGCTAGTGTCAGGGCGCAGGCGGCACGCAGCAGGACGAAGGCCGCACGCGGCAGGCGGCAGGGTGTGCGGTAGGGGCGGGGCGCGACCCGCCCCTACCGCATGTTATCCCCGTACCGCCAGCACACACGCCCGTGCCGTGGCGGTGATGCGGGCGAAATCGCCGGCGGCCACGGCATCGGCGGCGATCAGGTTGCCCCCAATGCCCAGCGCCGCTGCGCCGGCGGCCAGGTACGCCTGGGCGTTCTCCGGCCCGACGCCGCCGGTCGGCACCAGTTTGAGGAACGGCAGCGGTGCGAGCACATCTTTGAGATAGGCCGGCCCGCCCAGGCGCGCCGGGAAGAGCTTGACCAGTTCGGCGCCCGCTTCGTGGGCGTCGAGCAGTTCAGTCGGTGTGAGTGCGCCACAGGCGATTGGAACATTCCGGTTGACGCAAGTGGCGATCACCGGGTGGCGCAACGCCGGCGTAACAATAAATTGCGCACCGGCGTCGATCGCCGCAAGCGCTTGATCAGCGATGAGTACACTGCCGACCCCGACCAATGCGGCAGCGCCCAACTCGCGTCGGGTTGCCGTAATTGCCTCCAGCGCGCCCTGCCCGGTTAGGGTGAACTCCAACACATCAACTCCGCCCTCCACCAGGGCGCGAGCCACCTCCACGGCGCGATCATAATCCGGCAGGCGTACAATTGCGACGATCTTTTGCTGCAAAATACGCTCGGTGGCGCTCATAAACACTCTCCATCCATGTGCCGAAGCACTGCTTCGGCACTACTAGCGGGCAATGTCGGTGCTGCCCTGGCGCATAACAGCCTCCAATTCGGCCCGTGATGAAAGCACCCGATCGCCGAATTGGGTCAGGGCGATCGCGGCCAGCGCCACCCCGCGTTCGATGCCGCGGACTGGGTCGTCATCAAGGATGCCGTCGAGTACACCGGCGGCAAAAGCGTCGCCGCTACCGACCCGATCGATAATCTGGACGGGCAGGGCCGGGCGCTCGGTTATTGTACCATCGTGGAGCAGCGCCGCACCGTCGGCGCCGAAGGTGGTATAGATCGCCGTGGCGCGGGTCAGGTCGCGCAATCCGCCGAGGATGCCTTCTGCTCCGCCGCTACAGCCAAACAGCAAGGTGGCGTCGTTGCTCTTGCAGAAGAGCACATCGGCTTCCGCGATCAGCGGGCGTAGTTGCGCCCCAGCAGTCGGTGCATCCCAGAGTTTGCCCCGATAGTTCACATCGAAGCTGATCGTAATACCGGCGGCACGGGCGCGCCGGATGGCCTCGGCCACCACGGCATAGCAGTTCCGGCTCAACGCGGCGGTGATCCCGGTGATGTGCAGAATACGCGTATTAAGCAGGTAATCCCAGTTAAGATCGTCCACCGTCATGCGTGCGGCGGCTGAATCGGCGCGATCGTAGATCACCTGGCTGGCGCGCGGCGGCGCCGCATATTCAATAAAGTAGGTGCCCAGGCGCTCGTCGGCCACTTGCTGCGCTGCCGTCACATCGACACCATCGGCGCGGAGCGCACGCAATACGGCGTTGCCGAGGGCATTGGCGGGCAAGCGCCCTACCCAGCCGCATTGGCGGCCCAGGCGGGCCAGGGCGACACAAACGTTACTCTCGGCGCCGCCGATCTCCACGTCGAAGCTGCGCGTGTCGTCGATGCGCGCGCCGCTTGGCACGCTCAGCCGCAGCATCGCCTCGCCGAGGCTGACTAGATCAAAACGCGGTGATTTGGAAGACATAGGTGCTCCAAGATGACCGAAGACGACCGACGGACGACGACGGACGACGGACGACGACGACCGACGACCGACGACCGACGACCGACGACTGACGACCGACGACTGATGACCGACGACTGACGACTGATGACCGACGACTGACGACCGACGACCGACGACTGACGACTGACGACTGACGACTGAC
>JBBRUG010000283.1:0-8193 GCA_038247995.1 Chloroflexales bacterium
GCCGGAAACACTGCGAGCAGCAGCGCGATCAAGCCCCAGCGGGTGAGTTGGTGCGCCTGCGGAACGAACGCCAGCGCGCCAAGGCCAATCTCGGCATATCCGCTGGCGGCAACCAACATCCGATGAGCGGGGAGATAGTCCGGCATCATCGTCAGGTAGAATCGTGGCTGGAGGAAGTGGTTCAGGCCAGCCAGGATGAACAGCGCTCCAAGCAGGTGACGGCTGCGGGCTCGGGTCATCACGCGCTCCTTTAGTAGAGTCTTGGCGGGTACGGGCCGGTCGTTTCGCGCAGCGCTCTGTCGATGGCAGCCTGGTAGGCCGGAAACCGGTCGAGGTCGTTGTGACCGCCGCCCGCGATAGAGACGAATTGGAGCGGGGCCGTGACAGCCGTGGCGAGCCGCTCGCCGTCGGTGAAGGGCACCACCGCGTCGGTCGTGCCGTGGACAATCACCACTGGGCAGCGTACCTGGCCGATCCACTGGTGCGTGCGCAGCGGGTACTTCAGCAGAAGGGGCGGTATGAAGGCGAACTGCCGCCGCGCGATCGCCTCCAGGCTGTAATAAGGGCTTTCCAGGATGAGCAGACGCGGGCGCCGCTCTGCGGCCAACCGGGCAGCCGGCCCGCTGCCAAGGGAGCGCCCGTAGAGCACGATCTGCTCCTCCGGGTAGCGCGCCGACAGCCATGCGTACACCGCGGCCATATCGGCGTGGATCTGCGCCTCGCCCGTGATGCGCCCCGTGCTCTGGCCGTAGCCGCGGTAATCCACCATCAGCACGTCATAGCCACGGGCCACAAGAGCGGGGGCGACCATACCCCAATTGCGGAGACTGCCGGCGTTGCCGTGGAGGTAGAGGATAACGCCGTGCGGCTCCGTCGCGCGAAACAGCAGCGCGTGGAGCTGTGCGCCATCGACAGAAAGGAACAGTTCGTCGGCCGGCACGCCGAAGGCGTAGCGCGTGCCGGGCGGGTCGCGCTCGGGGAAGAAGATCAGCCGCTCCTGCGCCACGTAGAGCAGCGTGCAGAGCAGGGTGTAGCCCACGGCGACGAGGGCGAGCATCCGGAGGATAGCCGGCAGGTAGGTCATGGCGCTACGCTGCTACCAGCGTGAGCGGCGCGAGAGGCAGTCCCTCCAGACTGGCCACCCAGGTCTGCCCCGGTGCTACCGGGAAGGCTGGCGTGAGGGTGCCGGTGGTGACCACCTCGCCCGCCGCGAGGGGCTCGGCGTTCTGCGCGTGCAGCGTGCGCGCCAGATGGGCAAGGGCGAGCAGCGGGCTACCCAGGGCGTTGGAGCCCACCCCGGTCGCGACGACTGCTCCATCGCATCGCAGGGTGAGCACGCAGCGGGCAAGCGCGTCGAGGAGATTGTGGTCGATCTCATCAGGGAGCGCCAGCGGCTCGCCGACTATGAGGGCGGCGTGGAGACCGAAGTCGGCAACGGCATCGGCGAGGGTAAAGCGCCAGTCGGCGAAGTGGCAGTCGACCACCTCGAAGCCCAGGGCGACCCACCCCACCGCGTGCAGCAGCAGCTCCGGATCGGTCGCATCCGCCGGTAGGGCGTGGCGCAGGCCGACCACGATCTCGGGCTCGATGCGCGGAGCGGCCATACCGGCCAGGATCGCTGTGGTATGACCCTCGGGCGCGTGGCGCAGCGTGGTGTCATAGAGGTGCGCCCAGAGCGGGGCGTCGACATCGTACTCCGCCCAGATATTCGCGTTGGTGAAGCCGATCTTGCGCCCCACGGTGCGCTCGCCCCGCGCCCGGCGTCGCGTCGTGATCGCCGCTCCCACCGCATAGCCGGCCGGGAGGTCCAAGCCGGCGTCGGCAGCCGAGAGCGGGTCCACTAGTACGGCATGGGCCTGCGCATCGAGCAGCGTGGCCGCCAGTTCGTCAACCGTTGTCATCGCAACCCTCCCCTCACCTCATATTTCGGCTCCGCCAGCACCTGTCGTCATCCAGATGCCCTGGTCGCCATGGTATCACACCAGCCACGATCGCTCACCCTGCGGCCCGCTCGAGGATACCGGTCAGGCAGCCGGCCGCCCCGGTCACCTTCGCCAGTTCATCGACCGAGGCGTCCAGCTTCTTCCGGTATCACGGAGAACAGTGGCATGTTGAGCGACAGCTCCGACCTCCCTGGATCCGAGTGGCACCTCCAATCGGAGGTTGGGGCAATGATAGCGCAGGGCAGCGTTTTTCGAGCGTCGCCGGCACACAATCCTTCAGAGATGAAATCACGGACGTAGACCTTGATGCGCTACCTTCGCATCACTTTCCATCCGCTACGGAAATACCCTAACACTTAGCCTTGTTGCAGTAGTTGCAACAACCGCGCTGCACGCTAGGTTCGACAGATGTCGACCTGTAGTGGAGGTGCAGCTATGTTTGGCAACAAACAGGGGAAGCAGGAGCGGCTAGAGAGGTATCGCACAGTCTTAGGCGACAAGTCTTTGAGCCCAGCGCAGATTGCGGCGAAGTTGGGTGTACCGCGTTCGACAGTGCTGCGAGATCTGCCGGAACTAGAAGAACAGGGGATCCGATTAGAAGAGGCTGAAGACGGCAAATTGCGAATCTTCCATCGCTGGTGGTAGAAGCACCAGTAACTCGGCGCTGAATTTGAAAATCTATTCAGCGCCGAGTTGTTGCTATTTTTCGCAACCATGCATGCTATGCTCACAGCAGGAGGAACCTGCATGACCCGTGCCTTTGCCAAGTCCAATCGGATCGGCCAGGTAGAGCGACTGTTGCTCAATAGTCGAACCCCGCTCTCACAAGCCGAAATCGCCCGCCGCTGCCAGGTGCATCGCGCTACAATCGGGCGGTTAATTCAGGACATGGTCGATGACGGCATCCCCGTGCGTGAAACCGAAGAGAAGCTGCTCTACATCGAACGAACCGCGTACATCAGCAAAATTCACCTGAAGCTGCACGAAGCCCTGGCAACCTTTCTGGCCTGCCGATTACTAGCGCGATACAGCGACAAGCCAAACGGGCATACGATAGCAACACTGGAAAAGCTCGGCGCAGCGTTGCAAGCAGTGATGCCGTCATTGGGCCATCACATCGGCGATACGACCCAGGCGCTCGCCACCCGGCTACCGTCCAATCCCGGCGATTACCAACGTATCCTCGAACATTTAACCGAAGCCTGGGCTGAGGGTCGCAAAGTGCGTATGTGGTATCGCCCACTGCGCGCCAGCAAAGCCTTTCAACACACGTTTGCACCCTATTTTCTGGAGCCTTCGGCGATTGGCTATAGCACCTATGTGATCGGCTTTGCTGAGCCACCGAACACTATTCGCACCCGCAAATTGGAGCGAATCGAGCAAATCGAGATCACCGATGAACCGTTTACAGTGCCTGAGAGCTTCGACGCAAACAAGCTGCTCGCTGGCGCTTGGGGGATATGGTTCGACGAGGCAGATCAGCCCATAACGGTGCAGTTACGCTTCAGCGGTGAACAGGCGATCCGGCGTATCAGTGAGACAATCTGGCACCCCTCGCAACAGACCGAGCGTGACGGCGAGGGCCGTATGCTCTGGAGCGGCGCGATCGACGAGCCGCAAGAGATGCTGCCCTGGATTCGCGGCTGGGGCGCCGATTGCGAGGTGCTGGAGCCACAGGAGTTGCGCAAACGGGTAATCGGCGAACTGCGGCGTCAGGCGCGGATGTATGGAGCGGATGTGCAGCGTGAGGTTGATAGCGACGAAGCGCCGCCCGCTGATCTGCTCGTAGCTCACACGCCGCCGCCGGGAAGTACGACATGGCATCTGTTGGTCGATCATCTGGTCGGCGTTGCCGAACTGGCGCGCAGCTTTGCCGAACTCTTCGGCGGCGGCGAACTCGCCTACTACCTGGGCCTGTGGCACGATGTCGGCAAAAGCAATCCCGCATGGCAAGCTTACCTGCGCCGCGCCTACGCCGACCCGCGTCAGAAAGGCACCGGCCCCGACCACAAGGCCGCCGGCGCGCTATTGGCACAGCAGTATTGTGCACCGCTGGCGCTGCTTGCTCAGGGGCATCACGGCGGCCTCTTGACGCGGGTGGATTTGCAGACGTGGTTAACCGAGCGCCAGAAAGATCCTGAGCCCGGCGCTACGTTGGCTGCCCCCAATGCCGCCATCGAGCGCATGCGCAAGCTGCTGCCTGCAATTGATCCGCCGAAGGCGCTGCCGATCCCGGCGTTTATCAAGGACGAAACAGCGGCTGAGTTTTTCCTGCGGATGCTGTTCTCGGCGCTGGTCGATGCCGATTTCCTCGATACGGAGGCGCATCGCAACCCCACAGCGTCAACGACGCGAGCGCAGGCTATTCGTCTTGAAGAGTTGTGGACGCGCTTTCGTCATTCGCAAGGATTGCTCATCGGCCGGCGCGATGATCCCGTCGGGCTGGCGCGCGACACGCTGTATCAGCATTGCCTGACGGCAGCCGAACAGCCGCAGGGTCTCTTTCGCCTGGCGATCCCTACCGGCGGCGGCAAGACGCGCTCGGCGATGGCGTTTGCATTGCGCCATGCGCTCAAGCATGGCCAGCAGCGGATTATTGTGGCGGTTCCCTTCATCAGCATTACGGAACAGACAGCCGTCGTGTATCGCGAGATTTTTCACGCCGATGTGTCCGACCAGATCGTGTTGGAGCATCATAGCGGCGCCAACCCAACCGAGAGTGCGGAGTATAGCCCCGAGGAGCGCTGGCGCCGCCTCGCCGCTGAAAATTGGGACGCGCCGATTGTCGTAACTACAACGGTGCAACTCTTCGAGAGCCTGTTTGCGAACCGCACTTCACCGTGCCGGAAACTACATCGACTGGCGAACAGCGTGATTATCCTCGATGAAGTGCAGGCGCTGCCGCCGCATGTGTTGCGCCCTATTCTCGACGGTATCCGCGAACTGTGCGCCAACTACGGCGCGACGGTGGTGCTTTCGACAGCCACGCAACCTGCCTTTGAAAGTGTTAGCGAACTGGCATCCATACCCGCCTATCCGATCATTCCCGATGCCGCCCATTGGTTTACTGCCCTGAAACGGGTTGAGTACGCCTGGCAACACCAACAGCCGCGTAGTTGGGCGGAGATCGCCGAACTGATGCGCGATGCAGCTCAATGCCTTGCGGTAGTGAACACCAAGGGCGATGCCCTGGCGCTCTTCGATGCGCTGAACGACCCTGAAGCGTTGCATCTTTCGACGCTCCTTTGCGGCGCCCATCGGCGCGACGTGATCGCGGAGGTCAAACGTCGCCTGGAGGCAGGCCGGCCATGCCGCCTGGTTTCCACTCAGGTAATCGAGGCCGGCGTCGATCTCGACTTCCCGCTGGTGCTGCGGGCGCTCGGCCCGCTGGATCGGATCATCCAGGCCGCCGGGCGTTGTAACCGCGAGGGCCGCTTAGTTGCCGGGCGGGTAATCGTCTTCAACCCGGCGGAAGGGAAATTGCCGCCGGGGGCATACAAGACGGCTACGGATATTACGGTGGCGCTGCTTGGTTCCGGCGCCCTCGACCCTGACGACCCCGGCGATGTCCGGCGCTATTTTCAGCGCTTGTATGGGACACACAACCTGGATCGCGACCGGATCCAAAAGTTGCGCAAAGAGTGGGATTTTCCGGCAATTGCCGAACATATGCGCCTGATCGATGATTCCACCGAGGATGTGATTATCACCACCTATAGTGATCCGCAAGTGCGCACCACAATCGCGCAGATGATCGAGCAATTGCGCAGCAACAAGGGCAGCGCCCGGATGGCGCTCCGGCGCTTACAGCCGTACCTCGTCGCAATCCGCGTCTCAACGGCGAAACAATATCGCGCTCAGGGGCTGATCGAAGAACTGCTACCAGGAGTGGGCATCTGGCACGGCCAGTATCACCCCGTTACCGGGTTGCTCGCTGACGATGACCGCAGCCAGTTGATATTTTGAGTCTTGACAATCTGCGAGCCTATGTCTAGCATGCAACCAGCGTACGTATTTCTATTTAGTAGATGTACAAACGTGGGTTGAAATGATTTCGTAGAAGTACAAGTGCTTAGGTGAAAGGAGCGGCTATGACAGATGCGTACAGCCCGCTTACCGTCCGTGTCTGGGGTGAGTTGGCGTGCTTCACCCGGCCCGAGATGAAAGTAGAACGGGTGAGTTACCCGATGATGCCGCCTTCCGCTGCGCGTGGCGTGTTGGAGGCGATCTTCTGGAAGCCCGAGTTTCGCTGGCATGTCACGGAGATTCATGTGCTGAAGCCCATTCGCTACACCTCCATGTTGCGCAACGAGGTGCAACATCGGCAGAGCGAACGGGTTGCGGCTTCCTGGCAGCGCGAGGGCGGCGGTTATGACGCCAGCGCAGATCGCTCGCAACGCCATACGTTGGCGCTACGCGATGTTGACTACCTGATTGTGGCACAGATGCAGTTGCGGCCCCACGCCGATGCCGACCCGGCCAAGTACCGCGATCAATTCCGGCGGCGGGTGGCGAATGGGCGCTGCTTTGCCACGCCATTTCTCGGCTGCCGCGAGTTTAGCGCGCACTTCATGGAACCGGACGGCACTGAGCAACCGCTGGATCTCAACGATACGCTTGGCCCGATGGTGCTCGATCTCGCCTATGCGCTCGATGCCTCCGGTCGCGGTAAACCCCATTTTTTCGAGGCGCGCCTGGAACGCGGCGTACTCCACGTTCCGCCGCGCCCTATGCCGCAGGAGGTCTAGATGCTGTTGCAACGGTTGAAGGAATATGCGGATCGGCGAATGGCGCTGCCGCCGCCGCTGTATAGCGAAACAGTTGTACGGTATATCGTCGAGCTCGACCACACGGGCCGTCTTCTCAACCCGCGCCCTACTGATACGGCTGATCCCGCGAGTCCACGGACGAAGCGCGGTGAGCGCTACCTGATGCCGCAAATTCAGCGTACATCTGGGGTAAAGCCGCTGCTGCTGACCGACAAATTCGACTACACGATCGGCTTGGCGCGTGAGGGCGCTAAAGCGGAGCGTGTGGCAGCCTGTCACAGAGCATACGTGGAGTTGCTTCAGCATTGTGCAGCAGCGACGCATGCGCCGGAAGTGCAGGCGGTGTTAAACTTTCTCGCCACCGCTCCGCTTGAACAGTTGCACATCGACGCCGACTTCGACGCGGCGGCGCTGATGACCTTCCGCGTTGACGGTGTCTTTCCCACTGATCTGCCGAGCGTCCAGGCTTTCTGGGCGAACGAGAACGATCCGGCCGCCACCGGTGCGCTGATCATGCAGTGCATTGTGTGCGGCCAGGAGCGTCCGGTACTCGAACGGTTGCAAGGCAAGATCAAGCGCATTCCCGGCGGACAAACGTCAGGGACGGCGATTATCTCGGCCAATACCGATGCCTTTGAGTCGTATGGCTTGACGGCCTCGCTGGTCGCCCCTACCTGCGCCGATTGCGGCGAGCGGTTTACCAAAGCGCTCAATGAACTGATCGACAGCGAACGCAATCGTATTTTTATCGGGAATACGGTGTTTGTCTGCTGGACTCGCGAGGAGCGCGGCTTCGATTTTGTCGGCATGATGGACAAGCCCGACCCGGAGCAAGTGTACAAGCTCATCGACAGCGTGAAGCATGGCGGGCGCATACCGGAGGTAGACGATACACGCTTCTATGCCACCGTGCTTTCCGGCAGCGGCGGGCGGGCCGTTGTGCGCGACTGGATCGATACCACGATCGGCGAGGTGAAAGCCAGCCTTAAACGCTGGTTCCAGCTTCAACAGATCGCTGACGAGCGCGGCGATCCGGCCGCTCCGCTGAGCGCGTACGGGTTGGCCTGCGCTACCGTACGTGAGGCCAAAGATCTTCCATCAACAACGCCGCGCGCGCTGGTGCGCGCCGCATTCGCCGGCACGCCGCTCCCAATGAGCCTGCTCTACCAGGCAGTACGCCGTAGTCGCGCCGATCAGAACGTAACTCGCCAGCGCGCCGCCTTGATAAAACTTGTATTGTTGAGCCACGCTCCTGTGGCAATGGAGGACGCTATGGTTGCGCTCGACCTGAACAATCCGGAGCCGGCGTACCGCTACGGGCGACTGTTGGCGGTGCTCGCCGAAGTCCAACGCGCCGCAATTGGGAAGGCCGCCGTGGTAGATCGGTTCTACGGCACGGCTTCATCGGCGCCGGCTGCTGTGTTTGGCCGCCTGCTGCGCGGCGCACAACCGCACATGACGAAGTTGGAGCGCGATAAGCC
>JBBRUG010000284.1:0-8166 GCA_038247995.1 Chloroflexales bacterium
AATAGGCCAGCGGGCTGAGAATAGGCCAGCGGGCTGAGAATAGGCCAGCGGGCTGAGAATAGGCCAGCGGGCAAATAATCAGCGCTCTCTTGCCGCCTGCCACCTGCTTCCTGCCGCTTGCTGCCTGCCGCGTACTTCCTGCTACCTGCTTCCTGCCACCTGCTTTCTGCCGCTTCCATCCTACCATAGGCAGCGCCAACAAGGCTTCCGGTTCAGGTGTGGTAGAATCGGTGACGCCCATCCGCTGTTCGTTGTCTACAAGTTATCTTCGCCGCTCATGAGCCACACCCGCTACCAGGTTTCACTCTATTTGCTGCTGGCCCCCTTTCTGATTGGTGTGCTGTTGCTGGTGATCGTGCCGGCAGCGCTCTCCTTCGGCTTGGCCTTTACCAGTTACGATGGCCTCACGCCGCCGGACTGGCTTGGCTTCGCCAATTTCCGCCACATTTTCGCCGACCCACTGTTCCGCACGGCGGTGCTTAATTCGCTGATCTTTGTAATTGTTACCGTGCCGATGCGGACGGTGATTGCACTTGGGTTGGCGTTGTTGCTCTATCGTCCGCGCCGTGGGGTTGGACTCTATCGCGCTGCGGTGTATTTGCCCACGGTTGTTCCCGGTGTCGCTTATGCGCTGATCTGGCTCTGGCTCCTTAACCCGCTCTATGGCCCGCTCAACCTGATCCTTGGCGGCCTCGGCTTGCCGACCCTGGCTTGGCTCGTCGATCCGCGCACGGCGCTGCTGGCGATTGCGCTCACTACGCTTTTCCAGGTCGGCGAGGGATTCGTGGTATTGCTCGCGGGCCTACAAGAGATCCCCAACGATTATTATGAAGCCGCCGCGCTCGATGGCGCCGGTCGTTTTGCTTTTGTACGCCATATTACCTTGCCGCTGCTGGCGCCCTGGTTGCTGCTGGTGGTGATCCGCGATCTGATTGTGAGTGCGCAGAACACCTTCACTCCGGCTCTGCTGATGACCGGCGGCGGCCCGTATTATGCTACCCTCTTCGTGCCGCTATTGATCTACCAGACCGCATTCGACCGCTTTCGTTTCGGCGAGGGCGCCGCAATGACGACGCTGGTTTTTATCGGGGTTGGGCTACTGATCCTGCTTACGCATCGCCTGTTCGGCGGGTGGGGTTATGATGATGCTGTCTAACCGCCCGCGCTATCAGACCTTCGTGTTCCACTTGCTCGCCGCAAGCATTGCGTTGGTGTTCGGGCTGCCGGCGCTTTGGGTTCTGGCCGCTTCGCTGCGCCAGCCCGGCACTCCGCCGCCGCGCACGATCGAATGGTTTCCCGACCCGATCGCCTGGGGCAATTATGCCCAGGTGTTTGAACTGATTCCGCTGGGGCGCTACCTGTTCAACTCGCTGTTACTGGCTGCTCTGGCTGTGCCGCTGACGGTGCTGATCGCCTCGTGGGCCGCGTTTGCAATGGCGCAGTTGCCGCCGCGGGTGCGCTATACCCTGCTTGCCCTCGCCGTTGCGCTACGCATGGTGCCGATCACCGCGCTCTGGCTGACCCGTTTTCTGGTACTCAAGGAGTTGCACCTGATCGACACCTTTGCCGCGCTGCTTGCACCGGCCTGGATGGGTTCCAGTCCGTTTTTTGTGCTGATCTTTTACTGGAGTTTCCGGCGTATTCCGCCCGCGCTGATCGACTCGGCGCGTCTCGACGGCCTCGGTCCGCTGGCAATCTGGGCGCGGATCGCCATGCCGCTGGCCCGTTCGGCTACCGTTGCGGTGAGTGTGCTCACCTTTGTGCAATATTGGAGCGATTTTATCAACCCGCTGCTTTACCTCAAATCGGAGAGCCGTTACACGATCTCGGTCGGTTTACGCATTTTGCAGCAACTCGATGCCACAAACTGGCCGTTACTCATGGCCGGCGTGGTAATTATGATGCTGCCGATTGTGCTGCTATTTGTAATCGTCCAACGTGCGTTTCTCGTTGAAGGAAAGATTGCCGGCGTATACGGGAATTAGATCACTGAGCGGTCTGAGTGAGCAACTGAAGCACTGAAATGGGCAACATCTACGTCCTTATGAGCAAGCAAGGAGGATAAGCAAAGTGCGGTACGCAGCTTTGTTGTTGGTAGTGATGATGACGTTGCTGGCTGCCTGCATCCCTGCTCCCGGCGCCGCTCGGCCTGAGCCGATCACGTTTATGATCTTCGGCGATACCGGTGAGAAGGCGGCCTATGAAGCGCTCGTGGCGGCGTTTAGCGAGCGACATCCCGATATTCTGGTAACGTTATTGCATATTCCCGGCCAGAGCGACTACCGGAAGCGGCTCGGCGTCGATTTTGCCGCCGGCACACCCGCCGATGTGGTACTGCTCAACTATCGGCGTTATGCTGCGTTTGCCGCGAAGGGCGCGCTTGAACCGCTTGGGCCGTACCTGGAGCGCAGCGAACTGATCAGCGGCGACGACTTTTACCCTGAAACGCTCGAGCCCTTCATCTGGGAGGGGCAATTGATGTGCATTCCGCAGAACCTCTCCAGCCTGGTAGTGTATTACAATCGCGATCTGTTCCAGGCCGCCGGCATCGCGGAGCCTGGCGACAACTGGACCTGGGCCGATTTCCTCGCCGCTGCGCAGGCGCTCACTCGTGACACCGACGGTGACGGACAGATCGATCAGTATGGCCTGGGCACCGAGGTCTCGATCTTGCGCGTGGCGCCATTCATCTGGCAAAATGGCGGTGAGTTGGTGGATAATCCGACCGCTCCGACCCGCCTGGCCCTCGACGAACCTGCTGCGCGTGAGGCGATCCAGTGGTTTGTCGATCTGCAAGTAGTACACGGGGTGGCGCCCGATGCAGTTGCCGAGGCGGCGGAAGCTAGCGAGAGCCGTTTTCTGAACGGGCGCTTGGGGATGTTCTTCAATAGCCGGCGTGGTGTGCCGACCTATCGCACGATCACGAGTTTCGATTGGGATGTTGCGCCGCTGCCGCAGGGCAAGGAGCGGGCGGGTATTCTCCACGCCGACGCCTATTGTATGCCTAGTGTGAGTCGCCAGAAGGACGCGATCTGGACTTTTATTGAGTTTGCCAATGCCGCCGAAGGCCAGCACATTATCGCCGCATCAGGTCGCACAGTGCCGTCACTGCGTACGGTCGCCGAGTCACCGACATTCCTCGACCCTGGCGCACGCCCGGTGCGCAATCAGGTCTTTCTTGATGTGATCCCATACATTCGCGGCGTGCCGGTGATGGAGACGTGGGTGGATATTGAGCAGTTAACCGCCGATGAGTTGGCGCGGGCGTTTTACGGCCAAGCCAGCGTCGATGAGGTAATTCGTACGGCAACTGAGCGGGCACAACCGTTTTTTCCGTAGCGGGCCGAAGCAGAGCTTCGGCCTTACAACGCCATCAGATCGCCCGCTGCCGCATCAGATCGCCCGCTGCCGCATCAGATCGCCCGCTGCCGCATCAGATCGCCCGCTGCCGCATGGCTTCCTGACGCGCTGCGGCGGCCTCTTCGTGCTGGCCCTGGGCGGTGGCGTAGGTTGCAATCGTGTGCAGCAGTTCGCGCTCCAGCGCCTGGGCCTGGGTGCTGGTGCAGATTGCCAGCGCGTGCCATGCTTGCCGTTGGGCCTCGGCATAATCGCCCTGCGCCGCGCTGACTGCGGCCAGTTGGCGCAGGGCCAGGGCCTGGCCGGCCCGGTCGGCAACTGCGTGGCTGGTCGTCAGGCTGCTGGTTGCCTCGGCGTGGGCCTGCGTTGCATCGCCCTGAGCCAGATAAACCGCAGCCAGACCCTGACGAGCGCGCGCTTCGGCGTGCCAATCGCCCCACTGCTGGGCCAGTTCTAATGCCTGGTGATAATGCGCAAGGGCTGTTTTCGGCCTGCCTTGCCGCAACCAGACGCTACCGAGATGATCGAGGCAGCGCATAGCGAGGACGCGTCGATCAAGCAGATCGAGAAAGGTATCGTCGGCGCTGCTACTAACCGGCGCTGCTTGGCATAACTGCAGCGCCGCCTGATGAAGCCGTCGGGCAGTGGCCAGTTTGCCCTGGCCGGCGCGGGCGGCGCCGCGGGCGTCGATCACGCTGGCGCGCACCAGATCAAGGTAGGGCAAGTGGTGGCCTGGGATTTTGCGAAAGGCCTTGATCTGACGGCTGAGTTGTTGCGTCTGGCTGATTGCCGCTGCGAATGCACCGATCGTCAGCAAGTATTGCACGCGGAGCGTGCGGGCGTACATATGCGGCAGCGGCTCTTCGGTTTGGGCTACCAATTGTTCGAGTTCCGCCAGGGCATCGACCTGGTTACCCAGGCTGCCGGTGCGCTCGTGAATGGTGAGCAAGAGCAAAATCAGATCGCTACGTGAGGCGGCTGTAGTTGCAAACACGAGGGCTTGATCGATGTAACGCAGCGCTGCGGTGGTGCTGTTCTGGCGCAAGGCGCACAATGCTGCCGCCTGGCCGGCCTGGACTGTCGGTTCCCACTCCTCGGCGCGGCGGAGATGGGCAATCAGCACATCGTACACGGCGAGCGGGGCTTGATTTGTGGCGATCTCTTCAGCGTGGATCTCCTGATACCAACGCGCAACGGTGGCGTGCAATTGGCGGCGCTGGCCGAAGAGCAGGCTGGTGTAGGCAACTTCGTGGGTAATGCCGTGCTTGAAGCGATAGACCGGCTCGGGATCGCCTAACTCCAGATCAATGATCTGGCGTGTGCGCAGTTCACCGAGTTGGGCGCGCAGTGTGGCCTCGCCGGGATTGGTGGGATGGATTGCGTTGAGCAAGCGCAGCGGGAAGCTGCGCCCGATCACGGCGGCGATCTTTAAGGTTAAGCGGGTTGGTTCGCCAAGCCGATCAACGCGGGCCTGGATCACGCCTTGCGCCGAGTTGGCGAGTTGGACCGTCGGTGCGACCTGGTTCAGGCGCGCCGTGCCGTCGCTGATGCTGATCAGATCATGCTGTGCGAGGGCGCGCAGATACTCGCGGATAAACAGCGGCTGCCCTTCGGCGTGACGCGCGACATGCTGGGCCAGGTCGGTGCTGACATAGGCAACGTTCAATAAGGTCCGGCTTAGTTCGGTGCTTGCCGTCGGGCTCAGGGCGCCGAGCAGAATGCGCTGGGCGACAGGATGCGCTTGCAGGGCGGCAAGATCGGATTGGTTCGGCCCGTCCAAGGGACGATGCGCGAGCACCAGGCAGAGTGGCCAGGGCTGCTCAGGCGGAACCATGGTGAGCAGACGTAACGCCAGGCGTAAGGTAGCCGGATCGGCCCATTGCACATCTTCGAGCACGATCAGCACCGGCCCGGCGCGCAGCCTGGCCCCGATTAACGTTGCAGCCAGCATTACCGGCTCAAGTTCCAGCGCTGCCTCTTGCGCTTCGGCAAGACCCAGCAGATGCGCCAGAGCCGCTTGGCTGGCAGTTGAAGCTTCAAGCCGACTCACCACTTGTTCAAACACGATCCGGCGTTGTTCGGGTGGTGCGCTCTCGTCGATGCCGCAGAGATCGAGCAGGATCGGACGCCATGCGAGCAGGGGCGTTGTCTGCCCGCCGCTGCTGCACTCGCCGCCGAAGCCGGACAAGCCCTGGGTTGTCCATAACTTCACGAGATGCTGGATCAACGTCGTTTTGCCGATCCCCGACTCGCCCTCGATCAGCAGCAAGGCGCGCTGTCCCTCCGCAGCAGCGTGCGTAGCGGCAGTAATGCGCTCTAATTCGTCCTCGCGCCCGATCAGTTGACCGGCAACGCTCAAATAGCGTTGCAACGAAGCGCTGCTGTTGGCGCCTACCGGCGTGCTAACGATCTCGGCAACCGGTACGCCGTCGGTGTGGCCTTTGGGGCTAATGAGTTTGGGTACACTCGTCTTATAACGGCCCAGCACTTCCTGGCGCACGCGGCTCGAAACCAGCAGTGCGCCGGGCCGGGCCAGTTGCATTAGATGCGCGGCCAGATTCATGTCGTCGCCCTGCGCCGTATAAACGCGCCGGATCGGGCTGCCCACAGCGCCGACAAACAGAATACCCACCGAGATACCGGCCCGTTGGATCAAGCCCCGGCTGCGCAGTTCCAGGCAGCAGCCAACGGCCCGGCTTGCGTCGTCGCCGCGCGCCACTGGTGCGCCGAACAACAGCACGAGGACGGCGCCTTTGTCTCCGACCTCTACTTCATTCAACCAGCCGCCCCAGCGCAACACAACGGCCTGAACCTGGATCACCAGGCGTTGCAGATCTTCGGGGCGTTCAGGCAGATCGAAGGCGCAGAAGGCCGGTACACAGCGGCGATATTCGGCTCCGAGGTCGCTCAGACGTAACCGGGCGCCGAATGTCGGCGGCAGAAAGTGTTCCCAACTCAGTGGCGGCCCTTCGCCGGCAATTGAGGGGAGTTGGGCTGTGGAGTTGGTGGGTGCGGCGCTATGGATGACGCCCGGTTCGGCCTCACGCTCAGCGGCTACGGCGGCGGCAATTGCCGGCCCGAAGAGCACGGGATGAACGCCATAGTTCGGCAAACCGACCAGCGCGATATACACCGGGCCGACGCTAATGCCGATGCGCAGATCGAGTTGAAAGGCGCCATCGAGAGTGCTGATCGCGGGCAGCGCTGCAAGGGTGGCCCTGAGGGCGAGCGCACAGATCTCGGCGACACTCGCATCGGCGGTGTCGGGCCACCACGCGGTAAGTGCATCACCGGCGATCGCGGCGACGTCGCCGCTATGCGCCACGACGGTGTCGATCAGGACGGCATAGAGGCGGTTAAGTACATCGTGCAGTTGTTCGGCGCCGTCGGGCAGGGCGGCGAAGGCTGCGGTGAGCCGGGTAAACCCGCTTAGATCGGCGTAAAGCACGACGGCGACACAACTATGAACGCTACCGGCGCGCAGAGTAGCGACACTGACGCGTTCCTGGATCCAGCGCGGAAGGTACGGGCGGTATAACTGAGCGGATCGATCGTGACTCATGGGCTTCGATGCAGTTTCTGGGTGCTCGACCGTTTGCGCCACGACAGTAGATCGTATTCTAGCGCAAAGGCCTTACGGACATATGCCAATCGGTGACGCTGTGGTATACTGGGTTCAAGCAGTCGCCGTGAGGCGCCTGTGATTATCCCCACGAAGAGCCAATCTCCTCGTGTCGTTTGCCGCTTATCTGGCGCCCCGGCGTGATGCCGTGGTAGCTTTAGGGCGGCTGTTGTCATGTCTGGCCCCAATGAACGGGCCGCAGGAAGGTGCCTTGTGAGTGCTGAACGATTGCAGAAAGTCCTGGCGAGTGCGGGTGTTGCCTCGCGCCGAGAATGTGAAGAGTTGATCGCCGCCGGTCGCGTAACCGTCAATGGTCGGGTCGTGCAAGAGCCGGGAACGCGCGTTGATGTAGAGCAAGATGCTATTCTCGTTGATGGCCAGCCGGTGCGTCGGCCCGCCGAGCGGACGTATATTCTACTCCATAAGCCGGCAGGCGTGGTTTCGACCGTCGATGACCCGCATGGTCGCCCAACAGTGCTTGAACTGGTTGAGCTACCGACCCGGTTATTTCCGGTGGGACGGCTCGATGTTGACAGCGAGGGGCTGATCCTGCTCACCGATGACGGTGAGTTAACCCATCATCTGACCCATCCAAAGTTTGAAGTTGAAAAAGAGTACCGGGTGCTGCTTGATCGGGTTCTCGATCCTGATGCGCTGCGTCAGTGGCGTAGCGGTGTGGATCTCCACGGCGATCTTACCGCTCCGGCCTGGGTTGATTTGATCGAGACGACCGACGAGGGCGCCTGGACGCGGGTGGTGTTGCGTGAAGGTCGCAAGCGGCAGATCCGTGAAGTAGCGCGCATGCTGGGCTATAACGTGCTGCGTCTCGTGCGCGTACGCGAAGGCGAGTTGTTGTTGGGCGATCTGGCGTTACGGGCTTGGCGTCCACTTACCGCCCCCGAAGTGGCAACCCTGCGTGCTCACGTGCCTGAATATGGCCCCGGCGAAGAGCACCCTGCCCCCAGCACGCCACCGCGGCGCAATGCTGCACGGACAGCCGGCGCAGTAGGTGCGGCCGGCGCTGTTGGCGCAACTGGTGCGGCTGCGTCGCGTGCCCGCCGGGATGATGAGCAACCTCAGCGCGAGGAGGACGACCGGCCACGCCGCGATGAGCGGCCGCGGCGGGACGATCGGCCGCAGGGCGGGAGCGGCTACCCCCGGCGGGACGACCGACCGCAGGGCGGGAG
>JBBRUG010000285.1:0-8157 GCA_038247995.1 Chloroflexales bacterium
AACTGCACCCGGTTAAGCGCATCGGAGGCGTTCGAGATCAGCTCACGCAGGAAGATCTCGCGGTCGGTGTAGAGCGAATGGGCCAGAATGTGCAGCACCTGCTGCACCTCAGCGCGGAAATTCAACGCCTCGGGCGCGCTTTGCGTCTCCTGGTCGGTCGTCATCAGTGACACTCCTACAGTTGTTTGATCAGCGGGATTTTGATGCTTGATGCCTGATGCTTGAAATCGCCTTACGGTTCAACTATCAGGCATTACCTCTGTAGCATACGATAACCGCTTTTCGTAGGAGTTGCGCAAGCTTTGTGTTAGAGCTGTGTTAGCGGTTGCCGACAATGCGCCCCGGCGTTGCGCCGGTATGTACGCCATTGGCAAAGGCGCGCACGCCATTGACCCAGACATCGTGTACGCCGACGGCAAGTTGATGCGGATCTTCAAAGGTGGCTTTGTCGGCAACGGTGGCCGGATCGAAGATTACCACATCGGCGAAGGCGCCGACACGCAGCAGGCCGCGATCGCGCAGGCCAAGCCGGTCGGCGACCGACGAGCTCATCTTGCGCACGGCGTCTTCAAGCGTGATTACGCCCTCCTCGCGTACATATTTGCCGAGCACGCGCACATAGGTGCCGTAGGCGCGCGGGTGGTAGGGCCCTTCGGGCTTGGCCCAGGCCGGGTCCATGCCGCCGGCATCGGTGGAGATCTTCATCCAGGGCTGCTGGAGTTGCAGTTTGAGATTGTCCTCGCTCATCATGAAGTAGATCGTGCTGATCCGCTGTTCTTCGGAAAGGAACAGATCGCGGGCGGCATCGACCCATTCCTGGCCGCGCATGGCGGCGATCTCGCTCAGCCGCTTACCGACATACTGCTGGTTTTCGGGCTGCTTGAAGCCAATCGGCATCACGCCCTCAGGCGTGCAGAGGTCGGTCATCGCCTCCCACTCGCCGTCGGGGTTGATCGCGGCGGCGCGGATCTTTGCCCAGGCGGCGGGATCGCGCAAATTGGCGAAGAACTTGCCGTCGGCGTCGGCCCAGGGCGGCAGAATCGACATCAGGCCGGTGCCGGCGCCGACATAGGGGTACATATCGGCGGTGACATCGAGGCCGCGCGCCCGCGCCGCGTCGATCTGCGCGATCACGCGCTCCATTTTGGGCCAGTTGCGCATGCCGGCCGCCTTGAGATGGTAGATCTCCACCGACACATTGGCCCGCTCGCCGATCGTGATCGCCTCGGCGATGCCCTCTTCGAGCTTATCGGCTTCGGAACGCACATGGGTGATGTAATTGCCGCCGTATGCTGCAACTACCTTGCAGACCTCAACCAGTTCGTCGGTAGCAACAAACGCATCGGGTGGGTAGATCAGCGCATACGAAACACCGAACGCGCCGTCTTCCATCGCCTCGGCCATCACGCGGCGCATGGTAGCGCGCTCGTCGGCATTGGCCGGCCCCAGTTCCATGCCCTTGGCGTAGCGCCGCAGCGTACCGCCGCCGAGATACGAACCGATGTTGGGCGTCACGCCGTGGTCGATCATCGCCGCCAGCCAATCCCGGAAGCGGCTCCAGGTTTGCATGCGCTCCATCCAACCGGGCACAGGCTGGCTGAAGATACTGAGCGCCATCGGTTCGCCGACCTTGCCGCCGAAGGGCGCCGGCGTCCAGGCCTCGCCCATAATCTCCGTGGTTACGCCCTGGGCGATCTTCGAGAGGCAGCGCCCATCGACCATCAGCGGCAGGATCGAATGGCTCTGAATGTCGATAAAACCGGGGCAAACGACCATGCCGGCGGCATCGATCACCTCGGCGGCGCGTTCAGTCGGGATGCGGCCGGGCGGCTCGATCGCGGCAATGCGGTCGCCTTCCAGCGCAACATCGCCATAAAACCAGGGGTTGCCGGAGCCATTGACGACACGAGCGTTGCGAATGAGGGTAGCGAAAGTCATAGGTAGCTGCCTGACAATTACAGAATGAAGCGGTAAGATGTGAACGGGTGAGGGGGTGATCCGGTGAGGGAATGAATAGTTCAATTGTCCCTGCTTAAGATTGACCACCCGGCGGAACCGTGCTACCCTGCATGTACGGTCTACACGCTTGAGTGTTTAGGAGAATCTCATGAAGCTCAGCATCGAATTCTGCGTCAAGTGAAACTACGCCCCTCGTGCCGCCAGTTTGGCGGAGGCGCTGATCACCTCCTTCCGACCGTCCGTTGGCAAACCCCACCCGATCGAAGAACTCGCCCTTATCCCCTCCGATGGCGGACGCTTTGAAGTTGTCGCCGACGGCGAACTGCTCTATTCCAAGGCAGCGACCAAACAGCACACCACGAATGAGGCGATGATCGCGTTATTCAAGGAGCGTTTCGGATTATAGTGCCAAAGCTGAGAGTTGCGGGCCGGGAGAGTCATATTTCTACTCGGCCGCCTCCACTCCTGAATTCTGAATCCTGAATCCTGAATTCTCCAATCCATACGGCGCATACGGCACCAGCGCGTGCAAACGCGGGTCGCGCAGGTCGATCTGCGCCGGCGTCGTAGCCAGCAGCATCGGTAGGCCGACGGCGCGCACCCATTCGTCGTCGTCGGCGGCTCCCTCAGGCCGTTGCTCATCGAGCCGGCAGATCACGGCCTGGGCGCAGTGGTCGAACGGCGTACCGTACTGCAACAAGCCGGTAGTGTTCAGCCCCAGCACAACACGCTCAGCCGTCGCCTCGGCGAGCAGCGCCACACTCGCCGCATAGTCGGCGTCGGGCAAGCATTGCGCCCCCGGTATGTGCGCCGCGAGGCGTTCCGCAAGCGCTGCTCGTTCCGTACCCCCCGTGACGGCAATAACCTCCACCCGCCGCAGTTGTTCCCAGGCTACGTCCGGCGGCGCGGCCCGCCGCAACTCAGTTGGTTGCAGGCGCAGGGCGTTGCTGCCGTGGCCGAACTGTACCTGCCCATCGGCCAAGCGCAGTACAGGCAGATCCCGTCGTCGCGCCTCGTCCATCAGTTGTAGCAGCGTAGGCGGCAAGTAGGCTTGCCGGCGCCGCGCTTGCAGATCGAAGAGCGGCGTGTCGCGATCCCACTCCTGATCGTCTGCGAGTTCAGCATTCATTCCCAGAACAACATAATGGCAGAGCTCGGCGCCAAAACCCGGCGCGTCGGTGATGAAACGCGCCTCGATCAGCGTGCCGGCAGCGCTCGGTAATGCCGTAAGCTCCAGATTTGCCAGCATCAAGCCGATAAACTGAGCGCCGTCTTTCAGCGCTGCGCGCAAGCGTCGGGTGTAATCCGCATCGGCGTGGAGGCGCAGGCGCACTCCGGGCTGGGGCCCAAAGATGTTCGGGCCGCGGTAGGCATTCAGGTGGGTGATGGTGAGCATGGCGCAATTGTAACCGACCGTGGCTCGTCGTCCATCGTCCGGCGTCCACGATCCGGTGTGCATCGCCCGGCGTCCTCTTGCAACACTTTGCCCAAACATACCGTCTCATCGCCAGTGAAGAAGTTAACAAACGATTGCGAAGGAGTGCTTGGAATGGATCCAACGAATCGGCTGATGCGTAGCCGTACTGATACGATGATCGCCGGCGTTGCGGGCGGCCTGGCGCGCTACCTGGGGGTTGATCCGGTGCTGATCCGGTTGGTATTTGTGGTACTGGTGATCAGTGGCCCCGGTGTGTTCATTTATCCGTTGCTCTGGCTGGTGATGCCGCTGGAGCGTGTCGGTGCAACACCGGCGCCGACTAAAGCGCCTGACGGCGAACAGTATTTTGTCGCCGAGGGTACGCCGACCCAGCGCCTGCGGATCGACCCGATGACCAGCGCAACGCCTGATCCGGAGCAGGAGATTCCGATCCAGAACCTGGGCGAGGGCCGTGGGGCGCCGACACCGGCCGGCCGCAACCGCATGCTCGGCTGGGCGCTGGTAGCCATTGGCGGTTTCATTATTATTCAGATAATTATGCCGGGCGCGGGTTCACTGCTGGTGCCGGCAATCCTGGTGGCGGCGGGGGTGTGGCTACTGCGGCGGTAAGCTAAGGTTTCAGGCGGCGGGCGGCACGAAGCAGGGTTCAAAACGCGTTATGCCCAATAAATATGCCGTAGGGTCGCAAACACTTGCGATCCTGCGGCATATTCCCCACCTTGCACAGTTGCTTAATCAGTGCTCTCAGCGCCTCAGCGCTTCAGTGCTCAGTTTTGCGACAATTCGCGCAAGCGTGAGGGGTTCAGCAAGGTGATGCCGGAGCGGTCAACATCGAGCAGGTGCGCGTCGCGGAACTGGTTGATCACCTTGGTGACCGTTTCGCGATAGGCGTTGATCATCTCCGCGAGTTGCTGATGGGTGCGCCGGGGCACACGCTGCTGCGGGCGGGCATCCGCTTCGGCATGCTCACCCGACATTTCAAGCAAAACTGAAGCGAGACGCGCCGGCACCGACTTAAAGGCCACTTCGTCGATGCGCCGACTGATCGTGAGCCGATGCTGCCCAAGCTGGTCGATTAATGCACTGATTAGCTGGGGTGTACTCGTCAGTGTAGCGAACACCGCTGCCCGCGGCACGGCCATAACCTGCACCGGGCTCAGCGCCTCGGCAAATGTATCGTAGAACGCCCCGCCGTCAAGTACGCTATGCCCGAAAATCTGCCCCGGATCAACCACCTTGAGAGTCAAAATCCGCCCGCTCGCCGAGAGCATTTGCAAGCTTACCTGGCCCTGCTTCAAAAGGTAAAAGGTGTGTGGCGCCTGGTTGGGCGTAAAAATGTGGCTGTGGCGACGAAAACTCTGTAACTGGCCATGAGGCTCCAGGGCGGCCCAAAGCGCCTGAAGTAGCGACTCGCCTGCGCGCTGTGCGGCCATACTGGTACCCCTTTCTGCGCCCACGAAATGCTGGTGCATCTTTATGTTGCGTTGCTGATTATATATTACCACAGACATTGAACCGGCGGGGGCTGAGCTACTTCGGCTATAATGCACGCATGAGCGCAATTTCTTCGCTACGTATGCTCTGGGCCAGCCTGATTGCGGCCCTGCTTTTCACCGGCCTGCTCACTGGTTGCGATCTGGCCGCCAGCGCCCCTACTCCGGTTATTGATCAGCCAACGTCTGAAGCTGCACCACCTACGGCAGTCGTTGAACCAAGCCCTACGCCCCGGCCTGCCGGTGGCAATCTCACTGTGCGTCTGGCCGTTGATGTGCCCGATTTGCGCCCATGGCAGCCACGTTCACGCGGCGAGGAGCAACTGATCGGCCTGCTCTATGGTGGCCTGGTTCGCCTTGACGACGCGCTCCGTCCGCAGCCCGATCTCGCTGAGCGTTGGGAAGCCACCCCCGATGGACGGACGCTGACCTTCACCCTGCGCAGCGATTTACGTTGGCACGACGGCGCGCCCCTCGACGCTCAGGATGTGATCTTCACCCTTGAGCGGTTACGCGAACTGCCGCCTACGGAGACGGCTCTGCTGTCCGATTTGCGTTACATTACGGCAATTACTGCGCCGACGCCAACCAGCATTGTGCTCACGCTAAGCAGCCGCCACGCGCCATTGCTTTCGGCCCTGGCAATGCCGGTGCTGCCGCGCCACCTGCTCGCCGAGCGCGACATCAATACCCTGAATTTTTGGGATGTGCCGGTCGGCAGCGGCCCGTTCCGCCTGACCGAACGCGAGCCCGGTCAGGCGATTGTGCTCGAACGCTACGACGACTATCACCACGGCGCACCGCTGCTCGATCGGATGGCCCTAGTTGTCGCCCCCGATCCGGCCATCGCCCTCAACGCCCTGCGCGACGAAGAACTGCTGCTGGCCGAATTGCCCTGGAACCTCCAGGATAGCATTGCCACTGTGGCGCCACAAACGCGCAGCGGCGCCTACCCCGAGAACGGCTACTACTTCCTGGGCTTCAACCTGCGCGAAGGGCGCCCCTTCGCCGATCAGCGCGTACGGCAAGCCCTTGCCGGCGCGCTCGACTTGCCGCGCCTGGTCGAGACGGCGACGAAGGCGCAGGGCTTAGCTATTGCCTCCAGTGCCATGCCCGGCTCGTGGGCCGATCTCACCCCGCCGCCGGGCAGCACAACCGATCTAGCCGCCTCGCGCGCCCTTCTCGATGAGGCGGGCTGGATCTTGCCTGAGGGCGCGACGATCCGCCAGCGCGAGGGCGCCCAACTCAGTGCGCAGTTCTATGTGCGCGGCGACGACGAACGACGGGTGGTTGCAGCGCGCCGGATCGCCGAGCTAGCCGCCAGCATCGGGATCCAGATCGAGGTTGTGCCCGCCGATTTTGCCAGCGTGATCCTGGCCCGTTATGCCCCGCCCTACGACTTCGATCTACTGCTCGGCAGTTGGGCCAACGGCATGGGCGACCCGAATTTCCCCGACTCGATCTACTACGACCCGGACGACTTTGCGCTGTTCCATTCCAGCCAACTCGTGCAGAGTGATGTTGACGGCCGCACGACGCGCAACTTTGTCGGCTTCAGTGACCCAGCCTACGACAACCAGGCCGAAGCCGCGCGCCAACTCTATCGCCTGGAAGAGCGCATCGCGGCGATCAGCCAGGCCCAGGCGCGCATCGCCGCCGAACTGCCTTACCTCTTCCTTTGGGCCGATCGCTTTCCGGTGGCGCTGAACAACCGGGTGACCACCCTCGATGGCCCGGTGAATCTCGCCTCGCCGCTCTATCTCTGGAATATCGAGCGCTGGTACCTTGAGTAGCACGAACCCCTTCACTGAGCGCGGGCGGATCACCAACCCAGCCAAGTTCATCGGGCGCTGGCGCGAAGTCTCACTGATTTTCGACCAGATCGAGCGCCGCCGCCCGGTGCTGATTGGCGGCGCTCCCGGAATTGGGCGCTCGTCGCTGATTACCCATATTGCCCAGTCGGCGGGGGCGGTGCTGGAGATCCCGGACCTGATTGCGCTCAGCCTCGACCTGGCTGTACTCGACGATGCAGCGACGACCTATCGGCTGATTGCGCGTGAATTCGGCGTGCGCGGCACAACGATCAACGACGTGGAAACCGGCCTGAAGCGCACCCCGCATCCGGTGCTGATCGCGCTCGACAACACCCAGGCCGCAGTCGGCACCGGCTGGGGCGAAGAACTGCTGGAGCGGTTGGCCCGCCTGGCCCGGCGTAGCGCCCCAAGTTATGCGGGCGGCATCGGCGTCGGCCTGGCCGACAGCTTTGACCTGATCCTGGTGGCGACCCACACCGGCACGCTCCCGGCGCTCAGCGAGCCGTTTGCCGGTGTCGGGTTGGGCGCGCTGGCCCCGACTGAAGCACGTTTGCTGATTGAAGCCTATCTCGAAGGCACCGAGGTTGAATTTAGCCCGGCCACAACCTACGAACTGGTGCGCCTGAGTGCGAGCCACCCGGCCTACCTGCAACGCGCCGCTTACCATCGCTTCATTGCCGAGCAAGACCCTACCTATGATTGGCGGGCGCGTTACCTGGCCGAAGCGCGCGAACAACCGGTGCCCGGCGCGCCGCTACCGCCCGAGGCCTTTGTCGGCGATGGCACGCCGAATGTGGCTAGTTCGGTCTACGGCGAATTGGAAAGTGTGCAGGCAAGCCAAAGCGCCCCATCCCCGCCGGCTGAAGGAATCGTTCCGCTTGTCGCGGCGCTCATCCCCCTGCTGATCGGATTAGGGACGCTTCAATATACCGGCAACTGGCTGTTGGCCGCCCTCACACTGGGGGCAGGGTACGGACTAGCGTGGCTCTTCCAAAGGCCAAGGGCAAAATGAAAAATGCAATCGACCGATACGCTTGCTTTGCATTTTCCCGGTTACATTTTTAATTCAGCGTCGCCCACCCCGCGCAAAACGCACCACGCCGAGCAGCAGCAACGCTCCGATCACCGCTACGATAAAGCTCACCAGGTCGAAGCCAAAATTGATCTGGCCGCCGGTGAAGAAGCTATACACTGCGCCGCCGATCATCGCCCCGATCACACCCACCACAATATTGAGGATACAGCCCTGTCGCTCATTCGTACCGGCGATCAGACTTGCCACCCAGCCCGCCAGAGCGCCGAAAATAAGCCACGAGATCGGTCCCATTGTTGCAGACTCCTTCCCCCACGGAACCACGGAACCACGGAGCCGCTGAACCACTGAACCACGGAGCCGCTGAACCACTGAACCACGGAGCCGCTGAACCACTAAACCACTGAACCACTGAGCCAC
>JBBRUG010000286.1:0-8124 GCA_038247995.1 Chloroflexales bacterium
TCGGCGCGATCATAGGCCGCGCTGGTGCGATCCCGCAGGAGAGGAAAGACATCCTGGCTTTTCTGGTACCCTGGCACACACCCTGGTTTACACAGCTCGGTCAGTACTTCGTCGGCGTTTTGAAACGCGCGACTCGTTTCGATGAAATGCAGCAGATACCAATATTCGAACGCCGGGTTGGAAATAGCCAGGCGAATCTTGTGATTTGCAGCGAGTTGTAAAGCTGCCCGGTATCCGCCAGGTTCGTTGGCGGCTTCGCGGTCGAAAACACACCATGCCTCTTCATACGGCGGCGGTGCATCGTGATGACGTCGGGCATATTGCCGGCGCTCTGCGATACGTTCAACGGCGCGTTGTACGACTTCGAGCGGCCCGGCACCTTCGCCATAAATACTCACGTCAACGGTGGCCAACCGATAGTGCATACGCAACGCATTGAAATAACGCTGTTCGGTTTGCTTGCCTTCGCACACGATTAATACGGGGCGGCGCAGCCTGTTTCCGGCACGTCGCGCCAGTGCGTCAAGGCCAATTGCGGTGCGCCCCGTACGATCAGTATTCTTTTTCAATGACTTCTTCGGCATCTGTACTCAACCACTCTCCCAGACCCTCGATGAAAGGGATTGCTCCGTATCGACCTTGCAAATAGCCCCTTGCCAGCGCCTCTTCCTTACGTGGGCTAAATTCGAGCAGCGAGTAGAGTTGGCTTGCTCCCATCCGATCTTTTTCCACAAACCAGATCTGGTCGCGACGAAAGAGCGTTCGATCAAGAAGTGAGATATCGTGTGTATTAAAAAGCAGTTGGGCGCCGCGACGGTTGATCTGCGGATCATGAAACATCTCGACCAGTTTGTGGGTCAATACCGGGTGCAGGCTGCTGTCGAGTTCGTCGATGATCAGCACGCTTCCTTCATCAAGGACATCGATCAGTCGTGGTGCCAATTCGAAGAGTTGTTGCGTTCCGCGCGACTCTTCTTCAAGCGGTAGCAAAGCCGATTCCTCCTCGGTTGAGCCCTGATGCGCCAGCGACACCTCATAGCGGCTCCGTCGCGACACTGGCCGGTCGTCTTCGGCAAAGAGCGGCAACTGACTACCCCGCTCATCAGGAACTTCAGTGACCACAAAGTTGAGAATGCCGACATCAGCGTGAACAAGCAACTCGCGTACGCGCTGATGAAACTGCGGATCGCGAAACGCCCGTTGCGCCGTGAGTGAGATCATTGAGCGCAACCGCGGCGGTGGGAAATAAATCTGGAGGTGGTTGAACCAGCTATAGACAGCGGCAAGCTGATCGAGCCGAAAATTCGACCCTACCGACAAGTAGAGCGCATCGGCGCGGGTTACTTCGGTAATACGCTGCTTCTCGCCGCGAAACTGCTTAGAGCGAAACTGCCATTCATATTCGCCGTTTGCCTGCAAGGTGCGCTCAAACCAGCGTTGCGGCTGTCCGTAGGGGTATGCGATTAGCCACTCGCTGTGTACCCGCTGCCGATCAACGCGAAAGCCATATTGATAGCGCACTCCCTGTTGAATGAAGATGATCTCGAATTCGCTTGGTGCGTCACGGGTTGCGCGATCAAGCAGGAATGGAGTCACCGGAATTATGGCTTCGCTTTCGCCTTCACGCACTTCATGGACAGCGCGGCGTGCAACGGAGTTGAGGACAAAGCGTCGAACAAACTGCAAGGCCGCAATCAAGTTACTCTTACCCGAGGCGTTGGCGCCATAGACGACGGCGCTGCGATTCAGTCGCAGTTTGCCAAGCGCTTCATTCTGGATGGTATTGTCCGGCAATGTTTTATCGCTCCCGGCGACCAGACTAAATACCTGGGTGTCCTTGAATGAGCGAAAGTTGGTAACCCTAAATTCAACGAGCATAGCCTGCACCTCTTCCAGAATGGGCGAGGGAATGGCGTAAAGTCTGCCGCCCTTATAGATATTTTACACCTTTCCCGCAAAATATTCAATAGAATGGCGGTTAGGTTGTTAGGCCTCCTCTCTCACCACCACCCGCTGCTTGACTTCGAGCTTTCTTGGTGATGTCACTGGGACGACCCCACAAGCGTATATCTCTCCGTGTAAGTGATTGGTTCGGCGAATCCGTATGCTGCGTTTGATCATTCACATCCAGGAGGATCGTGTCTTATGCCGCTTCCGCTCATCCCAGTTGTCATCCTCGGAGCTTCAGCCGCCAGTGCGGTGAAAGGCACGATCGATGTCGCGACCAGCACGCGGCAAATCACGCAGGCGAAACGTCGTTATGCGCATCATCGCGGGGTGTATGAGCAGGCGGAAGCAGTCTATCTTCAGCATCAAGCCGCCACTACCGGCTGTTTGAATATGCTGGGCGAGACCCGCTTGCATGCCATGCAGACGCTTGGCCGAGCCGTTACATTCCTTGAGCGGGCGCGGGTAACGACGACGCCGGTGCTTGATGACTTGGAAGTAACTCACGAAGAGTTGGAGCAGTGGCGTGGCCTTGCATTGCAGGCAAACGCTATTTTGGGTGGGGTAGTCAGCAGTGTTGGTGCGGGCACCTCCACGGCTATCGGCGCTTACACGCTTGTCGGCGCCATTGGTGTCGCCTCAACCGGGACAGCGATCGGATCGCTGAGCGGAGTTGCCGCTACAAATGCGACGCTGGCCTGGTTCGGCGGCGGAGCGATCGCTGCAGGCGGCGGGGGCATGGCGCTTGGCACGGTCGTGCTTGGTGGTGTTGTCGCCGGCCCGGCCATTCTCATGAGTGGCTTTTTCCTCGCAGCGCATGCTGAGAAGGTGAAAACCGAAGTAGCGCAACACATTGCCGCGATGGATGTTGCCCAAGCCCAGATGAAGCGTAACAGGGCTACTTTAACGGCGATCTGTGTACGCGCCGAGGAATTGCAACACAATGTGTTGCGGCTTGCCGAACAAATCGAGACATTCATCCCGATTGCCGACTCTACTAGGATCGAAGATGTCTATCAGGTTGCCCAGTTCGCTAAGGCGCTGGCGCTCACGACGACGATTTCCGCGCTTCCGACCACTCAGGAGTAACCTATGGCAAAGAAACCAGGAGTCGCTTCATCGGCAATCGTTGGCAAGAGTCTCACCGGCGTGGCCCAGGCATTGGATTCCCTGGCGGTGATTCAAGCTTGTCTTGACTATCTGCGCATTCGCGAAGAAGAGACAACAAAACGCACCTATATCGCCGCCCAGCATGAGGTATTAGTGCAGGCGATCACCACTGAACGCGAGTTGCTCATGCACTATATGGGCCAACGCTTTGCTGAGCGGAAGGCTGCGCTTGATCAACTCTTTGTGATCTTGCAGCAAGGGGTGGAGGCACGTGATCATCACATTATTGATCAGTCACTGGGCGGGATTCTCGGCATTCTTAAGGATAACCCGCTGAGCGATTTGGCAACCTTTCGTGAACAGTGGAACCGTGCCTCGTTTGTAATTGAGCTGTAGGTCGCGAGTAGCCCTTATTTGTGCACGCCGAGCGAGACTGCCGAGTAGCGCGTGTCAGCCGTCACGTTGGATACGCGCCAGCCGCACCAGCGCCATGTAGTCGTCCGGCTCCTGATAGTGCCGACACAGTGATGACCAGAGGGCCATGTGCGGTAGGCCGTTCGGGTGAATACGTCGGACGATCGCGGCAGCGTCGAGAAGGCTCAGGTGCTCGGCTTCCTTCAAGGCGGCAATGGCAAAGGTCGTCGAGCGGCTGATGCCGGCGCCGCACGCCACCACGACGGTGTTACCGGCGTTGCGCTGCTCCAGGACAAAATCGACGCCGCGCCGCAGTGTTGCCTCCGCGAACGGTTCGCCGTCATCAATTGGCAGATAGAGCGTCGTTACGCCAGGCGGTTCGACCGGCGCAGCCAGATGCAATAGCGCCCCTATGCGTGCAGTGGTGAGCAGAGCATTATTGAGCGTATCACGATAACTGCCGATGATCAGCCAGGGCCGGATGATATGCATCACAGGGCTCCGTTTCCTACGGGAGATGCCTCTCTTGCTGCCGTCTCACGCTTTCAACTCCAGCCGGGTGCCGCATTCCGGGCAGAAGGTTGCATCGGCGCTGACGGGTGCGGCGCAGCGCCGGCAGGCCCAGCGTTGCACCAGTGGAATGGCCGACGCTGCCGCAGGCGCAGCAGCGGGTGGTAACCCTATTGCCATCTGAACAGGCGCTGGCGGAAGCTGCGGTGATGGTGATGTTGGCGTCGGAAGATCTACTCCAAGGGCGGCGTAGACTTGCGCTTTCAGGCGGGCCGTGTCGTAGGTTCGTTGCCAGCGTACGTGCAAGATCGGCAGCTCGGCGCTTGCAAGCACCGCATCAACAAACTGATCGCGCGCTTGCCGGTCGGGCCGGTCGTGCGATGCGTCGTCAAGCTCGATCACGAGGCGCGGGCTAACCGTGTCCGGATCGCAGATCACGAAATCAACACACTTGGCGGCTACGCGGTTGAAGTGACTCTGCCAGTTGCGCGTCCCTTTGGGCACGAGCACCAGATTAGCCAGCCGCACCTGCGGGAAAATATGCCAATCGGGCGGCGTCACATCATCGAGAACGGCGAAGAATTCACGCTCAGCCTGACTTAAGAGGTAGTGCCGTCTGGTATAAGGGAGTGCTGGATGGCTCGGGGGCGCCGGAGGTGCTGTATACGGCGTCGGCACGTTGTGTGTGCGTGCTGTAGTTTGAAGCGCCGTATTGCGCGGTTTACGTGGCAATCGGGCGCCGAGAAATGCTACAAAAAACAGCGTCGCCACCAGCAATGATGCACAGATCAGCAGGGAAATAAGCTCAGAAGCTGCATTCACGGTCTATCCAGGGCTGAACGTCTTCCGCCGGCAACTCCGCGCCATTGTAGCACACGAACGCCTGTTTCCAGCATGTTCCTAACCCGAAGATGACGATCCCGCTGTGTGCGTACAATCGGGTATGGACACCACTTTGCTGCAGCTTTTCCATGCCAGCGTTTCGTTGGGCAGGCTCATTGGGTATAGCTACGCAACGCCGTGGGCTAATGCATAGCTCAATGCCGATGATCCGGGGACGATCCCTGCCTATGTAGAGACGATCCCCGACGATCTGCCCGATGCAGAAACCGAGGTTCTGTTTACCAGCAAACTTGCGGCGCGCGGTGTGGCAGCGGCGTTCCTCGCCGAGCGCCTGGATGGGAGTAATTTGTTTGGCGAAGGGTCTTGGAGAGATGCCTGAGGCGGGACGGGTTTCCAGGCATCGATTCGATCCGGGCAGGGATGCGAGCGGTATTATCCCCGCCAGTTTTCAATGATGGCCCGGTACAATCTGGCACGCTCAGCGATCACCTGATCAATACCTTTGAGGATCTCGGAGAAGATATCGGTATCGAGCAACGACTTAGGCATCCGGAAGCCTCAATGGTCGATGTTCGCGATCGTGCATCGCTTGATCAACGATCCGATCAAGGAGTTCGGGTTCATCTGCGCATAAGCCAAACAGGGTGTCGGGATACGCCTCATCGCTGTCGAGTTGGGCAATAAGCCGCGTTACTAAGGCACTAATGGTCGTACCACGTGCTGCAGCGAGGCGACGCGCTCGCTCACTGGTTTGGGGGTCAAGTTCAACAACAACTGTTTCCATAACCAGCACCTCCCTGCCTCGATGCGCGGACATCGTATGCATAACTTCACGTATTGTAGCACACGAACACCTGTTTCTGGTTCACTGCGGAAAGCGCGTCAGATCATTTTTGAGCGCCAGGGTAGCCTGGTGCGCGGCAAGCTCAGCCGGGTCGACGCCGATACCGCTGAGGAGGTGCTGCAATAGCGCTGTACCCTGGGTAGGAGCGCCGGCGGCGAGATGTGCATCGAGGAGGTGTAGGGCGATCACAAGCTTCTGGCGCGCGGAGAGCAGCGTGCGCGCTTCGGCGAGGAAGGCATCAAGCGGCACCTCGTGCAGATAGCGCGCCACGCGCTCACGTAGGTCGGGGGTATAGCCGAGTCCCGGCAGCAGCGCTACGGCCGCGTCGGCATCGTGCGCTGCACCGGCGAAGTGTGCCAATGCTACCACCAGCGCCGTCGCCGGCGTCAGCGCGCCGGGCGGGTAGTTCGCATCAAGGTCAGTCCACGCGCCCATAGCGACACCTCAATCGTCGATGTTCACGATCGTGCCTGAGCACAGCCCCCAGCAACCTGAACAATTCGGATCAGGAATGAAGACGGCGATGCTTCTGCTGTGAGTGTAACGAGAGCGCTATCCATCGTCAAGGAAATGCTTGGTTGATGCACTTCACAAGAAGCCACGGTTCGCATCGTGGGCGTTGATCGCTCTCGATGCACATACAACCCGCCAGGCCTGATAGTCGAGTGGTACAATAACGCAAGAAACGCGGTCGTGATCTTCAACCGCTCGTATGCGCAGGTGGCACCAATGACGTTAATTATTGACGCTACGACCCTTCAGGCTGCTCAATTGACTGCAGATGAATTGCGTCTAGAGATTGCGGTTTTGCTTTTTCAATAAGAGCGACTCACCCTGGCCCAAGCGGCGCGTCTGGCAGAATTGGACTATCTGAGCTTTCAGCAGGTACTGGCCAGCCGTAAGATCGCCGTGCATTATGGCGAACAGGAGTTCGCTGCTGATCTGGATACGCTTCACATACGTGATCAGCGATGATCGTCGTCAGTGATCCGGCTCCCATTATCAATTTGATCGCCATTGATCGGGTTGATCGCCCGGCGCAGATCTATGGCTCGCCTGTACTGGAGTCTTGCAGTGATTTCGAGGAGCCGTCCGTCATTGGGGCGTTGCTGCTGGCGCTGATTTCATGTTTCGCCTTCAAGATGTACCGTCAGGAGCATAGCGCTGGCTTCAAGGGCACGCACACTATGGCGTACGTCCGGTTTCAAAACCAAGAGATGCCCTGCACGCAATTCGTGGTTCCGTCCGTCCGCCTGTACTACCAGCCGCCCTTCCAAAACGTGAATCGTTACGAGCCCGTGCGCCGCATGATCGGCCATTTCGCTGCCTGCCTCGAAGGCAAAAATGACCTGCGTGACAGGCGCGCGGTGAAAGATTGTCATCTGACGATGACCGCGTTCTGCCGCGTGCGCTTCCGTGCGTAGGGTATGTAACACTTCGCCCAAATTGAACGCGTGGCTTTCGCCGGCAAAGCGCTCAGAGGGATGCTCGCGTAGTCGTTCTTCCTGTCCGTCTTCTTGCTGTTCGTCCATGATGGAACCTCCATTAATATGGCCATGACACACCCAATGTGATATGCATATGCGGTCGTATGTGTCTGTGTATTTCGTTCTTGTTTTGCCTGAAGCGCGCGCTCCTTACGCACATAACCGAGATCCTGGAGGAACTATTTGTGAACATGTGTATCAAATGATCGGTTGTTGGATGACACGTTCGGTCTCCCGCTTTATGGTGTAACGAACATGATCAGGGTTGCAACTTTTTGCAGGACTTCCCCAATGATTTCGTGTGGTACCTGACATGCAAATTGAGCATTTCGGCTTCGCCAATCAAGGCTCTTTACTTGATCCGATAAAACGACACCCGATACGGGGAGGTCTTGTGGGAGCACCACTTCAAATGGATATCCCTTGCGCTGACTGGTAACGGGACAAAAGATGGCAAGTCCAACCTTTCCGTTATACGGTGCAGGGGAAAGCACGATCGCCGGACGACGTCCTGCTTGTTCCGAACCCGTTTGTGGACTGAACGAGAGCCAGACAATATCTCCTCGTGAAGGAATGTAGCTCATTACCAAACCTCACTGCCTTCAGCAGGTCCGGTTGCTTGTTCCGCATGGATGTTCTCGCTCGTAATACCGGCAAGGAGATCGGCAAGGAGATAGGGAGAGATCGGAACAGGGGCAATGACTAATTTCCCGTCAACAAGCGAAATGTCGACCGGGGTATCATCAGTCAAGCCAATTTCCATGGCAAAGGTCTTGGGAATCCGAAGGGCAAGGCTATTGCCCCATTTTTGAACGCGGCTTTGCATTATTCCTGCTACTTTCTACGTACCCGAAAGTACGCGCTAGAAATTCCTGCTTCATCCCAGCGTGCCATCCGAGGATGGTCTTACCGTCAGTCCACAGGCCGGTTTTACGTCTCGACGTAGCCACAACCGAGACGGCTGGTTCA
>JBBRUG010000287.1:0-8056 GCA_038247995.1 Chloroflexales bacterium
CGCTTCTCGTGCAACCCACGCCGCGCTGCCCACGCCGCGCTGCCAGATTGCCTGCTGCGCTTCTCGTGCAACCCACGCCGCGCTGCCCACGCCGCGCTGCCAGATTACCTGCTGCGCTTCTCGTGCAACCCACGCCGCGCTGCCCACGCCGCGCTGCCAGATTGCCTGCTGCGCTTCTCGTGCAACCCACGCCGCGCTGTGAGCGGGCAAGCGCAACTGTGGGCTTGATGGAGATAAACCATCCATGGACAGCTCTTGGCCGCTTCAGCGGCCCTTGTGCTCCGCCGCATCAAGCAGCGCCTTTCAGGGCGCGGAACCCATACCCTACCAACCCACCGCCGCGCCGTCGCAACGATGCTCGGTACCGGCGACGTAGACGCCATCGCTGTTACGCCAGATGATCTGGCCGCGCCCGAAGCCGCCGGGGTCGGTCTCGACCTGAACGCGATGGCCGCGTGCGGCAAGCCCCTCAACAATGTGGCGCGGCGTCTCCAATTCGAGGCGCAGCGTACCATCAACCTCCCAGCGCCAGCGCGGCGCGTCGAGGGCGGCCTGCGGGTGCATGCCGTAATCGAGGCTGTTGATGATCACCTGGGCGTGGCCCTGGGGCTGCATGTGGCCGCCCATCACCCCGAACGGCCCGACAGCCTGGCCGTCCTTGAGCAGAAAGCCGGGAATGATCGTGTGGAAGGGGCGCTTACCGGGCGCGAGATGATTGGGATGGGCCGGATCAAAGGCGAAGCTGTGGCCGCGATTGTGCATACTGATGCCCCAACCGGGGATTACAATACCCGAGCCGAAGCCCATATAGGTGGATTGAATAAAGCTGACCATCTGGCCGTCGCGGTCGACAGCGGCGAGGTAAACCGTGCCGCCGCGCGGCGGGGCGCCGGGGCCGAAATCTTGCGCCCGGTCGGTGATCAGTTTGGCGCGCTCGGCCAGGTAGGCCCGGTTGAGCATCCCGGCAATCGGCACATCGGCCTTGGCCGGATCGGCGACATAACGATGGGCATCGGCGAAAGCCAGCTTAATCGCCTCGATCTGCGGATGATAGGCGGCGACACTATCGCGCGGCAGGCTCGCGAGATCGATGCCATCGAGCATACCGAGCGCCATCAACGCGGCAATGCCCTGACCGTTCGGCGGAATCTCGGCCACTGTGTAGCCGCGATAATCGGTTGTGATTGGGTCAACCCAGGTTGACGTGTGCGCCGCGAGGTCGTCGGCAGTGATGTAGCCGCCGGTTTCGCTGGCAAAAGCGGTGATCGCGGCCGCGATCTCGCCCTCGTAGAACGCCTTCGCGCCGTGCTGAGCAACTTGTTTCAGCGTACGCGCGTGGCCGGGGCTGATGAAGCGCGCGCCGACGCCGGGGGCGCGACCGCCGGGGGCGAAGGTGCTGAGGAAGCCGCTGAACTCGGGGGCGGTACGCGCACGGGCCTGCTCGACACCACGCGCCCAGTTACGCGCGATAATCGGCGGCAGCGGCGCGCCTGCTTCGGCGTAGGCGATGGCCGGGGCGAGCACCTGCGCCAGCGGAAGCTTGCCGAAGCGCTTGTGGGCATCTTCCCACATCTTGATCGCCCCCGGCACCGTTACCGGCCCCCAACCGTGGGTAGGCACCTCAGGATGGCCGGCACTCTGAAGCGCCTCAATGCTGAGCGAAGCCGGGGCGCGGCCTGAACCATTCAGCCCGTGCAGTTGCGCACCGTCCCAGATCAGGGCAAAGTTGTCGCCACCCAGGCCGTTCGAGGTTGGCTCCAGCACCGTAAGCGCGGCGGCGGTGGCAATTGCCGCATCCATAGCGCTGCCGCCGGCCTGCAAGATCGCCAGACCGGCCTGCGCCGCCAGCGGATGACTGGTAGCAACAACGCCGTTGGTGGCGAGAAGCGGGGTGCGGCGCACAGCGTAAGGGTAGGTCATCAGGTCGCGATCCATGTCGATCCTCCATTGGCTCGGGCGGATTTCATTTCAAGGGATATGTGTATTATAGCCGGGTTTTGGCGGGTAGACACGGGGGCTGTTCGTACGCTGGGGCGGGTGCAAGGCGACTGCGGGCGGGCAACGACGCGCCTCAACCCCTCAGTGGCCTACACCCACTCAGTGATCCGGGATGTGAAAGACAACGACGCGCCTCAGCCCCTCTGTGGCGATCAGCCCGCTCAGTGATCCGGGATGTGAAAGACAACGACGCGCCTCAGCCCCTCTGTGGCGATCAGCCCGCTCAGTGATCCGGAGCGTGACGGACAGATCACGCTGTACTTCGCACGCCCTTTCCTACCTCGGGCGTGCTATAATTCTCGGCTGATGACACCGAACTACGTTTATGTTGAGGAAGCTTATGGCGCAGACGTCAATGAGCCGCCGAGCCGCGTTGCGGGCTGAATTGCTGGCGCTCTTTAGCAGTCCCCCCGCCGACAATATTGAGGCGCAGATCGATGCTCTGCTCGCCGAGGTGCTGGAAGACACGCCCGATGTGGCGCCGCTGCCGCTGCTGCGCGATGAAGCGGATGAAGATCAGCGGATTGTGATCACTGGAATGGGCGTAGTCTCGCCGTTTGGCGTGGGCATCGAGCCATTTTGGGCCGGCTTGTGCGCCGGACAGAGTGCGATCAGGCTGCTCACCTCTTTCGACGCGAGTGATTTTCCCTGCCGGATCGCGGGCGAAGTACCCGATTTTGCACCCGAACAGTTCATGGACTTTAAAGAGGCGCGACGGATGTCGCGCTCCAGCCAGTTTGCCGTAGCCGCCGCACGCATGGCCGTGGCGGAGGCCAAACTGCGGATTGATGCGGGCAATCGCGACGAGATCGGCGCGCTGATCGCCTGCGGTACAACCTCACTACCCGATGTAGAACAGGCCGTCAGCACTATGATCCAGCGCGGCGGCATGAAGATCAGCCCATTTTTCATTCCGGCTGCCTTGCCGCATATGCCGTCCAGCCAGGTAGCGATCCAGTTGGGCTTGCGTGGTCATATTACGTCAATCAGCACCGCATGCGCCGCCGGCGCACAGGCAATTGGCGAGGCGGCGGCGATCATCCGGCGCGGCGACGCTGAGATCATGCTGGTTGGCGGTACTGAAGCGCCGATTACACCACTGAGCCTGGGTTCGTTTTGTGTGATGCGCGCCTTGAGCACCCGCAGCAATGCCGAGCCGACCCGCGCCTCACGGCCCTTCGATCTGCACCGCGACGGCTTCGTGCCCGGCGAGGGCGCAACGGTGTTTGTACTTGAGCGGCTTTCCAGCGCCCGCCGCCGCAGCGCACCCATTCTGGCCGAAGTAGCCGGGTATGCCGCCACATCCGACGCCTATCACGTCACCGCGCCCGATCCGGACGGCCGCGGCGCGGCCCAGGCCATGCGCCGCGCGCTGCAAACCGCCCGCCTCGATCCGCAGCAGGTCGATTATATTAACGCCCACGCAACATCCACCCCGGCCGGCGATGTCGCCGAGACGAATGCGATCAAGCATGTGTTCGGCGAGTACGCCCACAGCGTGCCGATTAGCTCAGTCAAGTCGATGATCGGCCACCTCACCGGCGCCGCCGGCGCGATTGAAGCGGCGGCAACCATCCTGGCGCTGCAACACGGCATCATTCCGCCGACGATCAACCTGGACGAGCCCGACCCAGCGTGCGACCTGGATTACGTGCCCAACGTCGCCCGTCCGGCCGACATCCAGATCGCGATCTCGAATTCGTTCGGCTTCGGCGGGGTGAATGCGGTGCTGGTGTTTAAGCGGGTGTAGCATGGCATGGGACATTATCGGCCACACGTGGGCCATCGAACAACTTCAGCAGGGCATTCAGGCCGGCACCGATGCGCACGCCTACCTGATTGGCGGCCCAGCCGGCATCGGCAAGGCGCTGATTGCGCTGCGTTTTGCGCAGGCGCTGAACTGCGAAACGACACCGGGTGATCCGTGTCAGACGTGTCGCACCTGCCGGCGGATCAAACGCGGGAATCACCCCGATGTGCGCATTGCCGGCATGGCCACCCAGGGGGCCGGGCTCAAGCCCGAGGAGGCCGCACGCCAAAAGGAACTGAAGATCGCCACGGTGCGCGAGTGGCAGCACGATGTGAGCCTGCGTCCGTATGAGGCGCGACGGCGCGTGTTCATTTTGCACGACGCCGAACGGCTCAACGAAGAAGCCAGCAATGCCATGCTGAAGACGCTCGAAGAGCCGCCGCCGTATGCCACCCTGGTGCTTGTCGCCAACAGCACCGACTTGCTGCCCACGATTGTCTCGCGCTGCCGGGTGTTGCGCCTACGCCCGCTGGGGCGCCAGCAGGTAACCGATGCCCTTAGCGCACGCGGTGTGGCAGCGCCCGACGCCGCGCTGCTGGCGGCCTGGAGCGGCGGAAGGATCGGCTGGGCGATGCAGATGCTCGATCGGCCCGACGACCTGCAAGCGCGGCAGGAACAACTCGACGCGCTCATTACGTTAACCGGTCAGGGGCGTGCGGCAACCTTTCGCTGGGCCGAACAGCGCGCCAAGGAGTATCGCGGCGGCGAGCAGGAAACGGTGTTTGGTTGGCTGGAACTGTGGCAAGTCTGGTGGCGCGATATCTTGCTGACCGCCGCTGGTTGTCCGGAGAGCGTAACGAATATTGATCGGCGGAGCGATCTCGAGCGCAGCGCCCAGCGCCTCAGCCTGTCGGCCATCCATCGCGCTGTGAACCGGATTGGCGCTGCCGCCCAACAACTGCGTGAGAACGGCAATCCGCAATTGGTGCTGGAGAACTTGCTGTTGCATTTACCCGCTCCAGCGAAAGAGCGTTAGGATGCAGGCATCCGCAGATGGCGCAGATAATCGGGCGGCAGGCATCCGCAGATGGCGCAGATTACGCAGACTCGGCCAGCATGAACTGGATGATTGCGTCGATGGATGGCGCAGATTACGCAGACTCGGCCAGCATGAACTGGATGATTGCGTCGATCTGTTCGGGGCGCCGGCGCTCACCGTAGTAGTCCGGCATGAGGCCAGTGGTGTAGCCGGGCGCTAACTCTTTGTTTGGGTTGACGATCGCCTCGCGCAGCCAATCGGCAGGTTCTAACCCTTCAGGATTTTGCTCAGCACGCGCGATCATGGCGCCCAGGCGCGGCCCAAGCGCATCGGGGCCGTCGGCGCTGCTGACGTGGCAACCCGCGCACCAGATCGTATACGCGCGACGACCTTCGGCCAGCGGATCGGGCGCAACCGGCGCTGACGCACAGGCAGGCAGGACGAAGCCAATAAGGATGAAGCCGAGCAGATAAAGAGGATACTGAAGCGCCATAGGGCTCCTTCAAACTTCAGAATTCAGGATTCAGGAGATCGGAGCAAGATTGTGCAGTCCGCCGATCACGTCATCGATGCAGGCTTCAGGATTCAGGGCATTGGAGCCGCGTTTGCCCAGTTTGATCTTTCCTTCAACGCCACTTCTGAGTCCTGAATCCTGAAGCCTGACTACTCAATCAACAGGCACATTCGCCCGCAACTCCTCCAGCCAGACGAGCGCCGAACTATCGCTCGGGGCGCGCCAATCGCCGCGGGGCGAGAGCGAACCGCCCGAGCCGACCTTGGGACCATTCGGCACCGCCGAGCGCTTGAACTGGCTGATCTGGAAGAAGCGGAATAGAAACACTTCGAGCCAACGCCGAATCGTCGCCAGATCGTAAGCGCGGCGCTGCGCAGCGGGCAAGCCCTCCGGCCACGCGCCGACGTGCGCGGCGTGCCAGGCATGATAACTCAGGAAGGCGACTTTGCTGGGCCGAAAGCCGTAGCGCGTGATGTAGTACAAATTAAAGTCTTGCAGCGCATATGGCCCGATCTGCGCCTCAGTGCTCTGGGCCGGCTCGACAGCTGCCCCGGCGGCGGCAGGCACCAGTTCCGGCGAGATCTCGGTCTCCAAAATGCTCTGCAGCGTCACGTTGGCCGTCGGAGCAAACTGATTGGTGCGGATCACCCAGCGGATGAGGTGCTGGATCAGCGTCTTCGGCACCGAGGCGTTCACATTGTAGTGCGACATATGGTCGCCGACGCCATAAGTGGCCCAACCCAAGGCAAGCTCGCTCAGGTCGCCGGTGCCCAGCACGAGCGCATTCTGAAAGTTGGCCAACCGGAACAAGTGCGAAGTGCGCTCGCCGGCCTGCACATTCTCGAAGGTCACATCGTAGATTGGTTCGCCTGCGGCATAAGGATGTTCAATATCGCGCAGCATTTGCAGCGCCGACGGGCGAATGTCGATCTCGCTCGCCGTTACGCCGAGGCTCGTCATTAGCGCGAGCGCGTTGGTTTTGGTGCGCTCACTGGTGGCGAAACCGGGCATCGTGTACGCGAGAATGTTGGTGCGCGGCAGGCCGAGGCGGTCGAAAGTCTTGGCCGCCACAATCAACGCCTGGGTGCTGTCGAGGCCGCCGGAGATACCAATCACAATCTTTTTGATCCCGGTGCTGCGTAGCCGTTGCATCAAACCGTGGACCTGAATATTGTAAGCTTCGTAACAACGCGCATCGCGGGTGGCCGGGTTGTCGGGCACATACGGAAAGCGCTCCACTGTGCGCCGCAGGCCGATATCGCCCAACGGCGGCGTGAAGGGGAAGGCTACGCGGCGCACCGCACGTAACCGCTCGCGCTGATCGGCGACACTGTCGGCGAAACTGGTCAGGCGCATGCGATCCTGGCGCAAGCGCTCCAGATCGATGTCGGCAACAATTAACTGCTCGTCGTCGGCGAACCGCTGCGACTCGGCGAGTAGTTCATTGTTCTCGTAGATCAGCGCGTGACCATCCCAGGCCAGGTCGGTGGTGCTCTCGCCGGGGCCGGCCGCCGAGTAGAGGTAAGCCGCAATGCAGGTGCCCGATTGGGCAGCACAAAGCGCGCGTCGGTAGTCGGCCTTACCGATGGTAATATTCGAGGCGGAGAGATTGCAGAGCAGCGTGGCGCCGGCCAGCGCGGCGAAGGTGCTGGGTGGAATGGGCGTCCAGACATCTTCGCAGATCTCGGTGTGGACGGCCAGATCAGGCATGCCGGCCGCCGTGAAGATCAGGTCGGGGCCGATTGGCACGCGCTCGCCAAGCAGTTCAACCTCGCTAGCGAGCAGGTCGCGGGCGGCGGCAAACTGGCGCTTCTCGTAGAACTCGCGGTAACCGGGCAGGTAACTCTTCGGCGCCAGGCCAATAATCCGCCCGGCGCAGACGGCGGCGGCGCAATTGAAAAGCCGCCCTTCGAGGCGCAGCGGCAGGCCGACGAGGATCAGCGGAGTTAACTCGGCGCTGGCCGAGCGCAGGGTTTCAAGCGCAGTAAGCGCGGCGTCGAGCAGCGCGTCTTGCTGAAAGAGATCGTCATTGGTATATGCCGTCAGGCCCAATTCGGGAAAGAGCACAACTGCGGCGCCCTGGGTGTGCGCGTCACGGGCCAGCGCAATCGTGCGGGCGACGTTAAACGCCGGCTCCGCAATTCGCACCGCCGGTACACCAACCGCAACTCGGGCCATGCCGTGGCGATAGATCGAGGCAAACGCTGGCTTCATCACAGCCCCTCCTGCAAAAAGATAGTGTCATTATAGCACTATCTGCAAGCAGGGGCGGCAGGACGATCCGCAGATGGCGCAGATGACGCAGATTATTTAGACCGGCGGCAGGCGGCAGGTACCACGGAATGGCCCTCACCCGGCGTGCCGAAGAGGAACTGAGGATGAGGGCAATCAGCCCGTCGATCTACCTGCTACCCATTGTTACAACCTTGCGCCATGGCCGGCGGAGGCGGCGTTGTAAGTAGGCGCGGCGATGCGCACTGGAGCGTGCCGTCGCGCTCCATCACCAATACGGTGCGCGAAGCTGGAGCGCCTGGACGGCGCAATAAATGACGTAGGGGAGCGAGCCAGAGCGCTGGCGGTGCATCGATGCCGTTGGGTTTGCGTAACATAGGCGGCCTGCTACTTTCTACGTACCCGAAAGTACGCGCTAGAAATTCCTGCTTCATCCCAGCGTGCCATCCGAGGATGGTCTTACCGTCAGTCCACAGGCCGGTTTTACGTCTCGACGTAGCCACAACCGAGACGGCTGGTTCAG
>JBBRUG010000288.1:0-8001 GCA_038247995.1 Chloroflexales bacterium
CGCTCGCCCTAGCTACGGAGTATGTATGGCTACCAATTTCGACGTGAAGGATCTGAGCCTTGCCGATCAGGGCCGCAAACGGATGGACTGGGCCGATCAGGAAATGCCGGTGTTGCGCCTGATCAAAGAGCGCTTCGCCAACGAGCGCCCACTCCAGGGCGTGCGGGTCAGCGCGTGTCTGCACGTAACCACCGAGACGGGCAACCTGATGCGCGCCCTCTCCGTGGCCGGCGCCGATGTGGTGCTCGTCGCCTCGAACCCGCTCAGCACTCAGGATGACGTGGCCGCCGCGCTCGTGCAGTTCGAAGAGATCCCGGTTTACGCGATCAAGGGCGAGAGCAACGAAGTCTATTACCGGCACATCAAGGCCGCGCTCGACCACAACCCGCAGATTACGATGGACGATGGCGCCGACCTGGTGAGCGCCATTCTGAAAGATCGCCCCGACCTGATTGCGAGCATGATCGGCAGCACCGAAGAGACGACGACCGGTGTGATCCGGCTCAAGGCCATGGCCGCCGACGGCGTGTTGCCCTTCCCGGTGATCGCGGTGAACGATAGCGACACCAAGCACCTCTTCGACAACCGCTACGGCACCGGCCAGAGCACAATTGACGGTATCATCCGCGCCACGAACATTCTACTGGCCGGCAAAACGTTCGTTGTCGCCGGCTACGGCTGGTGCTCGCGCGGCATCGCCGAGCGCGCCCGCGGCCTGGGCGCCAATGTGGTTGTCACCGAGATCGACCCGGTGAAGGCGCTTGAGGCCGTGATGGACGGTTTCCGCGTCATGCCGATGGAGCAGGCCGCCCCGCTGGCCGATTTCATCGTCAGCGCCACCGGTAATAAGCACGTGATCGACAGCAACACCTTTGCAGCAGCGAAGGATGGTTGCGTAATCGCTAACTCGGGCCACTTCAACGTCGAGATCAACATCCCGGCGCTAGAGGCGCTTGCCGTCGAGAAGCGCCAGCCGCGCGCCTTCGTTGATCAGTACATCCTTGCCGGCGGCCGCAAGATCAACCTGCTCGGCGAGGGCCGGCTGATCAACCTGGCCAGCGCCGAAGGCCACCCCAGCGCTGTGATGGATATGAGCTTCGCCAACCAGGCCCTGGCCGGCGAATACCTGATGAAGAATCAGGGCAAGCTTAGTATCGGCGTACACGCCCTGCCCAAGGAAGTCGATACCGAGATCGCCGCACTCAAGCTGAAGGCGATGGGCATCGGGATCGATGTGCTTACGCCGGAGCAGAAGCACTACCTGAACAGCTGGCAGGAAGGGACATAGATCACGATCGCCTGTAAGGCCGAAGCATTTGCTTCGCAAATGCTTCGGCCCAACGAGTAAGGAAACCATATGGCAACAACATTTACTACCTCCCCGCGCTTCTATTTCACCAGCGAGAGCGTGAGCGAGGGGCATCCAGACAAAATGTGCGACCAGATCAGCGACGCAATCCTTGATGCGTTTCTGAGCCACGACCCGCGCGCCCGCGTCGCCGTGGAAACCGCTACCACCACTGGTCTGATCGTCGTGCTCGGCGAGGTAACCTATGAGAAGGGTTACATCGCGATTGAGGAGATTGTGCGTACGGCGGTGAAGGAGATCGGTTACACGAATGGCGCGTTCGGCTTTGACGCCGATACCTGCGGCGTGATGGTTGCAATCCACGGCCAGTCGCCCGACATTGCGATGGGCGTCGATCAAGCGCTGGAGTCCCGGGCCGGTGCGATGAGCGAGGCTGAGGTCGAGGCCGTCGGCGCGGGCGACCAGGGCATGATGTTCGGGTTTGCCTGCGACGAGACACCGGAACTGATGCCGGCTTCGATCGCCCTGGCCCACCGCCTGACCCGCCGCCTGGCCAAGCTGCGCAAGGATGGCACGCTGACCTACCTGCGCCCCGACGCAAAAAGCCAGGTGACGGTGGAGTACAGCTATGGCAAGCCGGTACGCGTCGATACGGTGCTGATCAGCACCCAGCACGCCGCCGAAGTGAGCCAGGAACAGATCCGCGCCGATGTGATCGAGCATGTGATCAAGGCCGAGATCCCATCCGAATGGCTCGATGACAATACCAAGTATTTTGTGAACCCCACCGGTCGCTTCGTGATTGGCGGCCCAATGGGCGACAGCGGGCTGACCGGGCGCAAGATCATCGTCGATACCTACGGCGGTGTGGCCCGCCACGGTGGCGGCGCATTCTCGGGCAAGGATCCGAGCAAAGTTGACCGCTCGGCGGCTTATGCGGCGCGCTGGGTGGCCAAGAATGTTGTGGCGGCGGGCCTCGCCGAGCGCTTCGAGTTGCAGGTAAGCTACGCGATCGGCGTGGCCAGCCCGCTCTCGCTGAGCTGCGAAACCTTCGGCACCGCCAAGGTCGCCGATGAGCTGATCATCAAGGCGGTCAACGAAGTGTTCGACCTGCGCCCAGGCGCGATCATCCGTGACTTGGACTTGCGTCGGCCGATCTACCGCCAGACGGCAGCCGGCGGCCACTTCGGACGCACCGATGTGGACCTGCCCTGGGAAGCGACGAACAAGGTTGAAGCGCTGCGCAAAGCGGCCGGGCTGTAGTTCGCCTAGGCCTGTCAGGTGATGCAAAGCGCCTTACCTGACAGGTCGCACTAAATTCTGTGATACTGCGCCGTAGACCATCGCCAACCCCAGGCCCGTGCCCTTACCGACCGCTTTAATGGTAAAAAACGGCTCGAACAAGTGGACCCGCGTCTCGGCGGTCATGCCGCCAAAATAGGGAAACCCATGGACTGCAAACCAGATGTCTAATGCTTCGTGCTGATCCGCAATGCCTGAGCAATTTCGCGCTCACGCTCCAAATCGGCACGCACGACAGCCTGGCTTGCGGCAACACCCACTAGATCACGCCCAACTACATAAACCAGGCCGGTTATGGGATCACGCGTGGCATTCCACTCCAGCGTACGGTACAATCCATCCGCCGTACGATAACGATTGGCAAAACCCAACGCGCTTGGGCCGGCGGCAAGCGCATTCATTTCCCGCCGAGTTGCCGGAACATCATCGGAGTGGACGAGGTCGAGAAACAGCCGTCCGGCGAGATCAGCAGCGGCCCAGCCAAGCAAGCGCTGGAAGGCAGCGTTGAGCCTCAACAGCCGACCTTCGGCGTCGATCATACAGAGCACATCCGGCGCCATTTCAAAGAACCGCGTGTAATCCAGGTACGCCATAACCAACCCTACGCGCCAGCCGTGTGCGAGTTTTTGTTCGCATCATTACCGGAATGATCCATTAGTCCCATTCTAACCTGCTTCGACCGACCGCGAAAGATCGCACATTAAGGCGCACCTATGACCCTGACACCCCGCAATGAGCGACCGGCGCATCTGGAAGCCCAGGATCAAGCATTTGCGAACGCATAGTACGGGCAATATTGGCGAGATAGTGCGGCTTGCCTGAACAGACATCCATGATTCCACGCGGAACGCTTGATCTGAGTTGGGCTGATCTCTTGGCCGGCTTACAGGCATGTATTCCCAGCATGGCTGCGGAAGCGCCAGCACGCGCAGCAGCCGAGGCGGCCGGCGGCACCAATAGCCTGGCCTGTTTGAGTGTGCGCAGCGGTTTCGACCTGGTGTTGCAAGCGCTCGCCTTGCCGCCGGGTAGCGAGATCATCATCTCGGCAATCACCATCCCCGCTATGGCACAGATCATCGAACACCACGGTCTGACACCCGTGCCGGTCGATATTGATCGGGCCAGCCTCGCGCCAACGCCGATGCTTGTCACACAGGCGATCACTGCACGGACGCGCGCGGTGCTGGTAGCGCAACTCTTTGGCTGTCGCGCCGATCTGAGTGACCTGGCCGCACTGTGCGCGAGCCGCGGCATCCTCCTGCTTGAAGATTGTGCGCAGGCATTCGAAGGCGCATATGGAGGGCATCCTGGCGCCGACGTGCGCATGTTCAGTTTTGGCCCGATCAAAACGGCGACGGCCATGGGCGGCGCATTGCTGAGCTTTCGCAAACCGGCCTTGCGGGCACAGGTCGCCGCGTTACAGACGACTTACCCCCAGCAAGCGACCTGGATGTACATCAAACGCCTCCTGCTCTTCGCGCTGCTGAAGTTGTTGGCGCAACCAATGCTCTTTGGCCGCTTTGTGGCCGGCTGTCGCTTCTGCAACGTCGATCATGATCGCCTGATCAGTCGCCTCTTGCGCAGTTCACGCAAGGGGAGTCTGGCGCAACGCCTACGCCAACGCCCCAACCCGGCGCTGCTCACGCTCCTCGCACGGCGGTTGGGCCAGGATCACCGTGAACGGATTGCGCAGCGGATTGCCCGGGCCCAACGGATAATCGCGGCATTGCCCAGCGGTGCGGTGCCGGGAGCCAAAGCGCCCGATCATAGCCACTGGGTACTGCCGATATGTTGCGTCGACCCCGAAGCGTTGGTGCAGGAGCTCTGGGCAACTGGGATCGACGCCAGCCGAACGGCGTCGAGCATGACCGTTGTCGCAACGGCGGGGCAAACGCCGGTCGCCACGCAGATCATGGCCTCAATCTTGTATGTGCCGCTGCACCCGGCGCTGAATGAAGCAATGATCCGGCAGATAGCCCAACATATTGACCGTAAACTACACACGATCGTACACTGATCTGGGCGCTCTTGAGCCCGCTGCGCTTTAGCTATCCAGGGATACATTCCTTCATAACGACAACTTCCACGCCAACACCGAACCCAAAACCGCTGGAGCTACGCGATTCGTCAATTGCTTGGCCCTAAGTGCCTGACGATGCTGAACGACATTCTTGGTTCGCTGATCGACGCGCGCGACGACGCCGGTCGCAGCTTTGAACGCGAAGTAATCGTCGATGAACTGTTACTGTTGCTCTTCGCCGGCCATGACACAACCGTTGCAGCACTCTCTAACCTGCTTATGCTGCTCGGCCAGCATGCAGATGTGGCGGCGCGGGCACGGGCCGCGGTGAGCCAGGCCGAACTGCCCGACCCGCTCAGCCATGCCACCTTAAAAACCCTCACCTACCTCAACCAGGTTATCCACGAGGGGTTACGCTTCATCCCACCGATTGGCGGCGCGTTTCGGGTAACGACTGAGGAAGTCGTCTATGGGGAGTAGCGGATTCCCAAGGGCTGGACGATGATGCTCAGCCCACGGGCCACGCAGCGGCATTTTGGTGGATTTTCGCGCTGCGGAGTGAAGCAGCGGAGGCAGACAACAGGGCACTGCGGCCAAACTCAGCCGGCGTCGCCTTCCCAGAGGTACTGAGTGAGGTCAACCCGGTCGTGCGCATCGACGACAACCCCTTCGGCCTCCAGGCGCTCGCGCTGGAGCGCGGCGGCATAGGCGTTCGAGATGAAGCCGTTACGATTGAGCACCCGCCACCAGGGCACATCCTCGCCGTGGCGAGCCTGAAGCGCGTGCAGTGCATAACCCACCAGGCGGGCCTGACCGGGGAAACCAGCGAGCAGCGCCACCCGGCCATAACTACTTACCCGACCCGGTGGAATGCGCTGCACAACGGCGTAGATTGTGGCGTAGGTATGCAACGGCGGATATGTTGGGCGGCATGGCTTCGCTGTGCAGCCCAACATAAATAAACTACGCCAGCCGTCCGCCATCAACGGCAAGCACGGTGCCGGTGACGAACGAAGCACCGGGCGAGCAAAGCCAGAGTACGGCTGCGGCGACCTCTTCGGGCGTCCCAAGGCGACCCACCGGCTCACCATCGGCAAACTGGGCCAGCACATCTTCATCGCCACCGGTAAACCGGTCGATCATCGCCGTATGGATCGTCCCGGGCGCCACGGCATTGATCCGCACGCCACTGCGTGCATACTCCAACGCCGCCGCCTTCGTGATCCCGACAATCCCGTGCTTACTGGCCACATAAGCCGAGACACCGCGCGAACCGGCTAACCCGGCCACCGACGAGGTATTAACGATCGCACCGCTGGCCTGCTTCAGCATATACTGGAGCTCATACTTCATACAGAGCCAGACGCCCTTCAGATTAATCTCGATCACCCGATCCCACTCAGCCTCGTCATAGTCGGCGAGCAGGGCCTGGGCGCCCGAGATGCCGGCATTGTTATGGGCAATGTCGATTCGCCCATACGTCTGCACGGTTCGATTTACCAGCGCCTCGACATCGGCGCGCTGCGATACATCGGCGCGCACAAATAGCGCATCCGTGTTGAACTCACGAGCCAATGCCGCCGTCGCTTCGCCGGCCTCAATCGCCATATCAGCAACGACAACTTTCGCACCTTGCTGGGCGAATGCCAGCGCTGAGGCGCGCCCAATCCCAGATCCCGCTCCGGTCACGAGCGCAACTTTTCCCGAAAATGATGGAACCATCTGCGCAAAACCTCCGATCATTCAGGCACCATACCTGCCTAATCATACCGCATTTCGTAGATAACAGCTTATTCACCTTTTGGCTGAAGTCGAACGGTCCGCCGTTCATAAGGTTGGGAACACTGCACTTATATCAGCAATGGCATCTGAGGTCTGCTTAGCATGCGCAAAACGAACGAGAGTGAGCTTGAACGGATTGCCCGCCTTGGACGGACGACGCTAAACGAAACGAGCGAGCGCACTGACGGGCGCCGCGTTAACATGCCGCTTGACCCGAATGATGAAACCGGCCCGGGCGAAGACGCACCCATGCGCGGCGTGGTCTGGCGCTGGCAGATGCGGCGACGCCGAAAGTAACTTGCGCAATTCGCGCATCTAAGGCAACATGAAAAGGGTATATCGTTGCGTGGACGTAGCAGCGCAGCTGCTGCATCCGCGCAATTTGTTTTTAGAGCACTGCGCAACGCGGTTGAGCCACTGAGGTGAGGCCACTGAACCGGGTGGCTCGCTCCGCTCGCGCCAGCATACGCCGCTAGAGTACACTGCGCAACGCGATTGAGCCACTGAGTCCACTCAACCGGGTGGCTCGCTCCGTTCGCGCCGTCTTGTACCGGCTCAATACTTTTGCCCGCTGCTCTAGGGCTGTCGGAGATGCACACACAATGTTTCGGAATGATTATGTCATGCGGATGATCTACCAACTTGGTGCGGTGGTTCGCTATGTGCTCGGCCTTCAGCAGAAGGGCGACTACACCCTGGCCTTGATCGCCATCGACAATGCCTACCGCGATCGGCTTGGCCTTGGGGCCGAGGCTGTCGGTGAACTTACCGACCGTGAACTTCTGGCGCTGGTGCGTTTTGGCGGCGGCGCCGATGCATGGCGCGAAGAGGGGCTGTTTATTGCCGCGCTGCTCTACGCCGAAGCGTCGATCTATACCGCGCAGGAGCGCACCGACGCTTCCGCCGCTCGGGCGCTGCGGGCGCTGCAACTGCTCGCCGAATGCGCCCTCGACGCCGAAGGCCCGCTGCCGGAATACGCGCCGCCCCGCAACGAACTGCTCACGATGCTCCACGGCTACCACCTCCCGGCGCACACTCGCGCCGCACTCTTCACGATCTGCGAGCGCGACGGCGATTTTGCAACTGCCGAGAATCTGCTCGGCGATATGCTCGATCAGCACCCCAACGATGAGACGGTATATGCCGCCGGTGTAGACTTCTATACGCGCCTACTCACCCATGACGACGCCACACTGGTAAAGGGTGGCGTGACGCGCGCCGAAGTACACGAAGCGCTGGAGCAGTTGCAGGTAGGCTAAGTGCCAGGCGGCAGGATGCAGGGGAGGTAGGCGGCTTGCAGGTGTAGGGTTTTTACAGGATCGCGTCCCAATGCGCTATTCCCCGCATCCCCCCAACCCCCTGCTCCCTTACGTGGAGCAGGGGGAGCCGCCGCAGATTCGGCGTCCTGATGCTGTCGGAAGCCCCGCTCCCGCTCAGGGAGCGGGGTTGCTTGCAGGTGTAGGGTTTTTACAGGATCGCGTCCCAATGCGCTATTCCCCGCATCCCCCCAGCCCCCTGCTCCCTCACGTGGAGCAGGGGGAGCCGCCGCAGATTCGGCGTCCTGATGCTGTCGGAAGCCCCGCTCCCG
>JBBRUG010000289.1:0-7994 GCA_038247995.1 Chloroflexales bacterium
GATGCAGCAGCAATGCTGGGCGTCCATCGCGAGACGGTTGGCGCCTGGTTGGATCGCTATGCCGCTGGTGGCTTCGACGCCATGCTGGAGATCCATGTCGCCCCAGGGAAAGCGCCGAGCCTCACGCCGGAGGTCGAAACTACCTTGCGTGAAGCACTCTCCCGACCGACAGGGTTCGCCTCGTATGGGGAGATTGTGGACTGGCTCTGGCAGCAGCATGGGATTCGCCGCGCGTATTCCACCGTGCATACCCTGGTGCGCTACAAGCTCAAGGCCCGGCCAAAAGTGGCGCGCCGAAGTAATCGGAAAAAAAACGGGTGCGATTGAAACCTTCAAAGCCGAGGTCGTCGAACGGATCAGCACTGCCATTCCCGCCAGCAACGACAAGCCCCTGAAGGTTTGGACCCAGGACGAAAGCCGCTGGGGGTTGATGACGATCATGCGCCGTCGTATCACCCTGGAAGGGGTGAAGCCGATCATGAAGACTCAGCACCAGTATGCGAACTGTTGGCTCTATGGCGCAGTTGCACCCCAAAGTGGTGAACGCTTTTTCCTGCTCTTGCCCCGGCTGGATTCGACCAACATGCAGATTTTCCTCGATCTGTTTGCAGCGGCCCATCCCGATACGTTTAATGTGATGCTGATGGATCAGAGCGGCGCCCATACGGCCAAAAGCCTGCGGATCCCCGCCAATATCGCGCTGGTCTTCTTTGCGCCAGCGTGCCCAGAACTGAACCCGACCGAACGTTTGTGGGAAGATCTACGGAGCAAGCTTGCGGGACACTGCTTTGCCCATCTGGACTGCCTGGAAGATGAAATCTGTGCCCACCTTGACCACTCCACCGACCCGGTCGTCCAATCCCTGACCGGATACCCCTACCTCCGCGAGGCAATTAATGCGGTATGTTCATAGGTAATTGGTATTACGCCCCCACAGCAACCCGGCGACGCGCCGCGAGATCACGATGCGCCGATCCGCTCGCCGCACGGCAATCCCATGTACGGGATCGGGCAAGCGCACGAGCTGCGTTCCCGGCAGCAAGCTGCGCGTCCACAGCAGTTGCAGTGTGCAGCTATCCTCGCCGGCCTCTTCATCGATCCGGCTGATCACAAACCAGCTTCCCGGCGCAACACTGCTCAGGCGCGCATCATCAATCGGCACGTCGGCATGCCCAGGGATCGGATTGCCGTGCGGGCAAGTGGACACATCGCCAAGCAACGTGAGCATCCGCGCCTCAAACAATGGCGACAGCGCCGGCTCAAGCAGCGTCGCCTCGCGATGCACTTCGTGCCAGGCGATGCCAAGCACCGAGTACAAAAAGCATTCGATCAGCCGATGGCGGCGGATTACGGTCGCGGCAATCGCTGCTCCGGCAGAGGTCAGGCTAATGGTTCCATCGGCCCCACGCATGATCAGTGCCTTCTCAACCAGCCGCTGCAGCACATTGGTCACTGTTGGTGGGCGTACATGCATCCAGCGCGCAAGGTGTACCGCAAGCACCGGCTCGCGCCGCGCTGCCAGGTAGGCGATCACTTCCAGGTACGAACGCTCAACCGGCGTTGGCGCTCCCTGTAGCTGCGTTGTAGTTGCAAGACTTCGTATCCGTGCCATGCTTATCCATCCTGTCTAAACCTGATCACGCGCCGCCCGCCGAACATCGCCAGACTCACGCCAATCAGGAGCGCACCGACGGGTAGTTCGCTGACGAGTCCCAGTGACGGGAGCAGCAGTGTGAGGCCGCGGGCAGCGAGATCGGCGCCGAGCAGTAGTGCCGCGCCGAACAAAGCGGCACCCACAAGTCGTCCTCCGCTGCGGTTCGTGCTGCGCATAGCCCACGGTACCGGCAAGCCAAGCCACCAACCCCAGCGCGCCGGCGGCCAGTGTCGCGGTTGCCGTCGCCGCGCTTGCTGCCGCCCAGCGCCAGCGCCGAATTTGCGGTTGCGTAAGATGGAGCCCGATCAGGAGCAGCGTAAGCAGCGCCGCCGGCGCTACCCCCTGCCAGGTCGTCCAGTCGCGTTGTTCGAGGCTGCCGAATCGGCGCGAGCAGCGCGATCGCCAGGCCAACCCAGGCGCTCAGACGTCGCCGCTGCACCACAACGAGCAGCGCTACACCCAGGCTGCACCCGGCGAGCGTCACCAGGCTGATCGCCCAGGGCGGCGCAGCGGGCGTCTGCATCAGGGCAACCACCCCGGCGAGTGCACCAAGCGCGGCCATGCCGCTCCACCCCGGATCGCGTACGCCTCGCTGCGCAAGTTGCCCGAGTAGCAGCGCCGCAACGCCCAGCAAGCTGCCGGCCAGCGCAGCCAACAGCACGCGCGGCAGGCGCACGTTGCGCACAATCGCCGTCACCGTCGGATCGGCATCGGGAACGACCAGCGCGCCGATCACCTGGCCTGGCGTCAGAGCGACCGGCCGCAGCATCACGCCGAGCAGCGCCAGGAGCAGCGCCAACCCGCCGGCGCTCAGCAATGCGCTGGGCAGTGAGCGCATCGGCGTTGTCGAGCGTGCATTCTGAAGATGCGCCATCGCTTACGTCTCCCGATCATCAGGCGGGCGACACCGCATGCGCTGCGCTATGTGTCGTGCCTCGCGCACGATGCCAAGCAGCCACCAACAGATGCCGCCTATACCAAATGCGAGCACAACCTGGAGAACTACGATCCAACTCACCACAAGCGCCTCTCTGGATGTCATCCATGCGGCTGAAACGGCGCGCCGTGTGGCTCTTCAACGAGATCGGGACGACTGGTATCAAGGATGATCTCGTGCAATTCCAGCTTGCTCGGTGCGCTAAACGTCTCTTTTGGCAGCGTGCTGGAACGCGCGTGGCCCTGACGGAAGGCGTCCGAACGCACCCAGGCCTCGAAGTGATCCCGGCTCTCCCACACGGTCAGCACAATATACGGGTCGTCGTCGTTTACCGGACGCAGCAACTGGTTGCTCACGAAGCCCGGCATCTGATCGACCAGCCCGGCGCGGGTGCGAAAGGTCTCCTCGAACAGCGCGGCGTACTCCGGGTTCACAAAAATCCGATTAGCGGTTGTAATCACACGATCCTCCACTCCTCAATTCCAAATCAGTTGCTCGGCGTCGATGACTGGGGCGGGCGCCGCCAGGCCGCGTTGCGCGTGACGGCAGAGCGCGGCCAGCCGGCGTAATGCCGTCGGTTGCAGCGTGAGCCAATATTCGTAGAAGTGCAGCACAAAGTGCCCCTCGGTGTGCAAAAAGCCAATCTGGCGATCCGGCGCTGCCACGGCCAGCAACGCATTCTGCGCCGGGAGCGGGCCGTCAGCGTTGTCAAGCAGCCAGCACCAAGCGGCAAACTCATCACGGCTGAAGACCATCCCCGGCGTGCGCAGCACCAGATGCACGGCGCCGTCGATCAGTTCGCGCACCTGCCAGCCCGGGCTGTCGTTGGCCAGCAAGCGCCGTGTGGGCAACACCTGACGCATCAGGCGTACCTCCAGTCTTCCGGCGTATTCAGCAGCCATTCCGCAGCGCCGCATCCACACTCCAGCACCAGCATCCAGGCGATAACGTGCAGTGGATCGCGCAGCGCTCTCGCCTGGTGATCGTGGATACATGAATTCATGGGGTTCCCGAGTCTCACCACCGTGTCGTTCCCACGCAGGCGGGAACCCAGCTTTGAAAACACGCCGAACGATTGGAGACGCTGCGGTTCCCGTTGTTGCTCACGCGATCGTTCGCTTGGTTCCATGGCTGCATCGGCACGGTGCGTCGGCGGCGCAGTCGGCGGATCCGGCGGGCGCAGGCGCTCCAGGTCGCGTTGCAACGTGCGCAGCCGCGCCCCCACCCGCCCCAAGTAGATCGCGATCGTCGCCCAGACCGCCAGCGCCGTCGCCAGCGCGACGTACACCGCCACAGCTCCTTCGGTCATGCGTAGGCCGCCTTTCGCCGTTCCACCTGTGTTTCCAGCCCCAGCACCTGCGCCCGCACCAGAAACATCCAGACAAATAGCGCCGTGAAGCCGATATTCGCTGCCAGGAAGACCCAGAGCGTACGCTGGTTTGCCAGCAACCCGGTACCGGGCGCCTCAATATTGATCCGCACTTCGCCGCGTTCGAGGTTCACCGACTCGAGGGCCAATGTGAAGCGCTGATCGGGAATGGTCGGTCGGTTGGCGTAACTCCCCGCCGCCAGGTCGAAACTTGGCGTCACAATGTCTTCGCGCACTAGGCCCGGCGCACTCACCTGCACCTGCGCTACGGCGAAGTCGCCTTGCTGCTCCAGGCTGAGCAGTTGCACCTTCTGGTCGCCCAGCAGGCCCACGCCGCCCACCGCCAGCGTGATCCCATCACAATCGCTACCCTGAATAAAGGCGCAATTCGGGTGCAGCGTACTCTCGGCCATGCGCGGAGCCACAAACATCAGGAACGGCATCGTTACAAAGGCGAAGAGCGCATAGACGGCGGCCAGCGTCCGCCGGCGCTGTGGGTCGTCGATCGCCGCGCGCAGGGCGAACAACGCCGCATAGATCAGCAGCAGAATGAAGATCGTCACCTGGCGCGGGTCCCAGTTCCAAAAAACGCCCCAGGCCACCTGCGAGAAGAACATCCCGGTGAGCGTCGCCAGAAAAGTGAACAGCAATCCACTCTCAGCGGCAGCGGTGGCCTTGTCGTCGTCGGTGGCACGTTTGCGCCACAAGTACAGGCCGCTGTAGATCGCCGATACGGTGAAGGCGATTACCGCCACCCAGGCCGTCGGCACATGCAGAATTACGATCCGCCCAGCATCGCCCAACCCCTCGTATGAGGGAATGATCACGAATGTCGCCACCGTCACCGCCGCCATCCAGAGCCCGACCAGCGCTTTACTGATCGGTGCAAGTTGCGTTCGCATACCGCTCCTCCCATTTAGACTAGTACTGAGTACTGAGTGCTGCCTCTCGCCCCATCCCTGACCGCCCCGTACCTGCCTCCCGACCACCGACCACCGACCCCCGACCCCGACTGCGGATCAATTCACGCATCCGCACGATGCCGGGGGATGCGGCGCCACCGCCAGCGCCGCCCCCGCCTCGCGGCAGAGCACGGCCAGGGCCAGCAGTTCGTGCGGCAAAAAGCGAATGACCATGTCACGATAGACCACCAGCAGCGCACCGTGTTTGGCGTCGAACCAGATGCTGCCCTCGGTTCCGGTATGGGCGATGCAGCCCGGCATGCCCGGTGCGCAGAGCGCCGCTTCAATCAGGCCGTGGACGCGCTGGAAGGCCGCACACGGCAAGGCGATCGCGAAGGGGCCAAAATCGAGTTGCACTTGTCCGTCACCAAGCTGCAGAATGCGCCAGTTGCGCCCGTTCTGCGCCAGCAAAGCATAGGGTGTGAGGGGAAAAGCCATCAGTACGCCCTCCGTTGGGTGTGCATGATCAAGGCCAGAAAAAACGGCCCGCCGATGAGTGCGGTAATCAGTCCTCGGTGCGCCCGCATAAATGCGGATGCCGCCCCATCAACGCCACCTCCAGGACGGTAAAAGCGAACCCCAGTTCAATCTGCTGGCGCAACACGGCACGCCGTTGGGCCTGTTGCCGCACTGAGAGCGCAATGAGCGACTGCCCGTGAAGCGTGATCGTTCCGGTTGTCGGCGGAAGATTACCGGCGAGCAGGCTGAGCAGCGTGCTTTTCCCGCGCCGTTCGGTCCAACAAGCACAATCATCTTGCCGACGCACATTGTCAATGCAACGCTCTGCACCACTGTATGTCCGCTCAGCGTTGCGCTGAGATCGGCGGCAAACAGCAATGGAGGAGCGGACGATGTCTGGTTCATAGCACAACACTGCCCAGCCTTAAAGCCCGCGTGTTGCGGCAAGGTTGGGGTATGGGATCATTCCCAGCAATATAATCAATACATCCTAATGTTCAAATTTAGTATGTCCTAATAAATAGCATTTGTCAAGAAGAAAGTTGTAAAACGTCCGAACGACGACATGTAACAAGTGGACAGGCCAATTAGGTGCCCATTTAGGATCAAACGCAAGCCAGCATTGTGCGAACCGCCCCCGCGACTGTCCCCTCCTTTGTCCCCTTCCGACGCGCTGCATCACCCCGTATGCTGACTGAACATGACCGCGCGACTCAGATACGGTCTGAGTTGTAGAAGATCTTCGAAACAAGCGTGAGTGGCACCTATGCAAACACAGTTACATCCTCCCAAAGCTCTTTCCAACGCCTCCCGTCCGGAACCGCTCCAGGTCACGATCAGCGAGGCGGCGCGGCTGCTTGCCTATGATGGGCGGACGATCCGGCGCCTCATTGCACGCGGCGAGATCGCAGCCGTTGGCACCGGGCGGATGCGACGCATTCCGATGCGCAGTCTGCACGAGTATCAGCAGCGCCATCTGGGAGCGGGCAGCGCTGGAAACTCCGCGTAGCTTCATCTGGGCGTGTTGCGGCGATTGATGGCAACTGGCTCTTCACGGGGCAGCTACGGGCAAGCCTGCCCGTGCGTGGGACTTGCTTTGCTTGCGATCCGCTCGCCTCCGCACGCTGAGCCAGCCGCCACTGTCGCTGTCGATCACACGATCTTTCCATTCGGCTTGCTGCATTGCGGTGGCGTCGTGACACCAGCGGCGGGCAGTGCATTGCCTGAACTAGGATGGAAGCAGGAGGGTTCATGGTGCGTCAGTTTGAGCACGTGCATCCCTTGCTTCCGCCGATGCGCCGCGCCAGCCGGAATGGCCGGCTCTACGTCGGTCCATGCCCCTTCTGCGCCGATGGCGGCGAGGATCGTTTTCACGTCTGGATGGAAGCCAGCAACGGGCGGCCCGCCGAACGCTGTTGGTGTCGGGTCTGTAATCACCACGGGCTGCTGAAGTACCTTGCGCCTTACGAGGGCGACCCTTCGACCACCCGGAGGTGCAGATTACGCTGCTCTTCAGTTTGCCTGTGCCGGGCCTGACGCCGACGCTGATTGTTGAGGCTCAGGCGAGCGAGATAAGCAACGGCGGCCGCGAACAGGCCTGCAAAGCAGCACTCTGTGCCGCCGCACAGCACCTCATCGCTACCGGCATCCGGGTGCTTGACGCCGCAATGCTCGCCGCTGCCGCCCAGGCCAGCGTCGTTACCGTGCGCCGCCATTGGCGACACGTCGCCGCACGGCTGCACCTGACGATGGTGACGCGCCGGCGCAGCGTTGCGATGCCGCGCGGCGGGGTGCGCCACTATCTACGGAAGGTCCTGGTGCGCCGCGGGCGGCGCGTGCCGGAACAGACCGCTCCGCCGTGTGCGGAACGCACGATAACCAAGCCTGAGCAGGCGCTCACGATAGCGCCCACGATCGATCAGGCACGTAGGAGATCTTTCATTACGCGAGTGATCCATCGTTCGCGATCCGCCCTACCGTGCGCATCGGCAGCGCAACGCTCATCCCGGTGGCCATCGACAATGGCAATGACGCGCTCAAGGGCGCTACCGTGCGCCAGGCAGAACTAGCGCAGGAGGATGCCCCATCGTTAGCGCAACTGACCACGCTTCGCATTCCCACCGCTTTCGCCGCCGCCCAGGCGATCCAGGGCCAGCAGGAAGTGACCTATACCTGTGATGGCGTTCAATTCTGGATCGGCGCGGTGGCGCTGCGCCATACCGGCGCTGCGCTGCGCCTCGGATCAACAGTGCAACGGCTCGCTGATGAGCGGCAGAGTTGGTTCATCGGCGCAGGCATCGTCGAGTTGCTGCGCACTGCCGGTTACGCGCCCGGCGCGTATCAGATTGCGCTGACCATTGCCGTTCCCAACACCGAGATCGTGATCGAGCGCGACGCCAATGGAGTTGAGCAACTGAGCCTCGACGCCCAAACCCGCGAGGTGCTCACGCGGACGCTGAAGGGCAAGCGCTGGACGATCACGCGCAGTGACGATGATCGACACGCTGAGGAATGGACGATCACCATCGGCTCGGTGCTGCCGCAGGCGCAGACCACCGGCGCCGTGATTGCAATCAGCCGGGCGCCAAACGGCAAAGCGATGATCGATCTGGA
>JBBRUG010000290.1:0-7984 GCA_038247995.1 Chloroflexales bacterium
GTCAAGGAGCTTGAGCAGGCGCTGCTCGACGGTAGTGTTGATCTCTGTGTGCATAGCTGCAAAGACCTGCCTTCGCAGCTGCCTGGCGGCCTGACCCTGGCCGCCTTTCCCGAGCGCGCCGATGCGCGGGACATGCTGGTAATGAATGCAAAAGGCGAAACGCACAATGCAAACATGGAAGCAGCGTATGCGGCACTCCCGCAGGGCGCAATCGTCGGCACATCCTCGCTGCGCCGGGCCAGCCAGTTGCGCGCTATACGCCCCGACCTGAAGCTGCGCGATGTGCGTGGAAATGTCGATACGCGTCTGCGCAAGCTCGCCGACGGCCAGTACGATGCGCTGATCCTGGCTGCTGCCGGCCTGGATCGGCTGGGTCTGGTGGGCGTCAATGACACGCTTACGAGCGATGGTGCCAGCTTCATAGCCCAGCGCATCCCAACAACCGATATGCTCCCGGCCGTCGCTCAGGGCATCCTCGCGATTGAGTGCCGCGCCGACGACGCGACCACGGTTGCTGCCTTGGCCACGCTTGATCACGCAGCGAGCCGTGCTGCTGCCCTCGCCGAGCGCGCCTTCTTGCGCCGCCTTGAAGGTGGCTGCCAGGTGCCGATTGCGGCGTATGCAGAACCGAATGCAGCATTAGACAATGCGACGCTGTTTGTACAGGGCCTTGTCGCGAGCCTCGACGGCACGGCGATTGTGCGCGGCGAACGAAATGGCACGCCAGTCGATGCCGAAGCACTCGGTACAGCGCTCGCTGAAGAGTTGATTGCTAACGGCGCTGAGGCGATTTTGAGTGCGCTGAGTACGGTGAGCCGGTGAGAGGGTGAGCGGTGACACGCAGCATGCAAAACGCAAAACGCAACGCAACACGCAACCCGCAACATAATCTGCGATCGGGTGCGCTTCCGGCTCTCCAAGGCTTGCGCGTGTTGGTACCGCGTGCTGCCGGCAAGGGCGATGATCTGGCTGATCAGTTGCGTGAACGTGGCGCCGAGCCGTTATTGTGCCCGCTGATCGCTCACGTGGCGCCAGAAGACCCGGCTGCGCTCGACGCTGCTCTGTTACGCTTGTGCGCCGGCGCGTACGCCTGGCTGATCCTCACCAGCGCGACAACCGTTGAAGCGATTGCTGCGCGCCTGCCGGAAACGCCGCTGCCCGGCAGGCTGAAGTTAGCGGCTGTCGGCCCCGCAACGGCCGCCGCATGCGAACGCCTGCTCGCGCGTGCGCCAAATGTTGTGCCCGAGCGCTTCCTGGCCGCTGATCTGCCGGCTGTACTGGGCAATCTGGCCGGTGTACCAGTGTTACTGCCGAATGCGGAGATCGCTGACCCGGCCCTTGAACAGGCGCTGCGCACCGCAGGGGCACATGTCGAACGGGTGGTGGCCTATCGGACTGTGGCTGAGCCGGCCCCTGCCCTACAGCATGAGTTAGAAAGCGGTATCGACGTACTGCTCTTCACCAGTGGATCGACTGTGCGCGCCTTTGCCGAGGCGGTTGGTTCAGCGGGGCTTGATCGCGCTCGCTACAGCTTTGTTGCTTGTATCGGCCCCAGCACTGCCGCAGTATGCCGTGAACTTGATCTCATGCCCACGGTTATCGCCGATGTGAGTACCGCCAGTGGTCTTGTCGCAGCGCTGGTGGCGTGGCGGAGTGAGCGGTAAGCGGGTGAGCGGTGAGCGGGTGACGGGGTGACGGGGTGAAAACGTCTGATGATCTGATGTTTTAGTTGTTCTTGGTTCCTTGGTTCAAAGCAAATGCTTCATTCAGTATTCAAAAGAGGTGAAAGATGCCCAATCCAATCATTCGCCCGCGCCGCTTACGGCGTACAGATGCGCTCCGCAGGCTCGTGCGCGAGCACACCCTTAGTGCCGATAATCTGATCGCGCCGCTTTTTGTGCGTCACGGCAGCGGCGTCAACCGCCCGATCGCCTCGATGCCCGGCCATAGCCAGCTTTCTGTCGATACCGCCGTGCGCGAAGCCGAAGCGCTTTACGAGATGGGCATTCCGGCGGTGCTGTTGTTCGGCATTCCCGCACAGAAAGACGGCATCGGCAGCGAGAATTTCGACCACGCAGGGATTGTCCCGCAGACGGCCTATGCAATCAAGCAGGCCGTGCCCGACATGCTCGTGATCTCCGATATGTGCTTCTGTGAGTACACCGATCACGGCCATTGCGGCGTGCTTAACACCCCCGGCACGGACGACTACGTCGAACAACTTGGTGAGGGTTACCTGCTGAATGATCATACGCTGGAATTGCTGGGCCAAGCCTCGGTTGTGCATGCGCAGGCCGGCGCCGACGTGATCGCGCCCTCGGGCATGATCGACGGCATGGTCGCCGGTATTCGCGCCGCCCTCGATGGCGCCGGCCTTCAACATACCGTGGTGATGAGCTACGCGGCAAAATATTCCAGCGCGTTCTACGGACCTTTCCGTGATGCTGCCGAGAGTCCGCCTAGCTTCGGCGACCGCACGCAATATCAGATGGACCCGGCCAATGCCCGCGAGGCGCTGCGCGAGGTTGAGCTCGATGTGCAGGAAGGTGCCGATATTCTGATGGTCAAGCCGGCGCTGGCTTATCTCGACATTATCCGCCAGATCAAAGATCGCTTCGATCTGCCGCTGGCCGCCTATCAGGTGAGCGGTGAGTACAGCATGGTCAAAGCCGCCGCCGAGCGCGGTTGGATCGACGAGCGCCGGGTCGCCCTTGAAAGCCTGATGAGTATCCGCCGCGCCGGCGCCGATATGATCATCACCTACTGGGCGAAGGATGTAGTGCGTTGGCTGCGATCATGAAGCGATAAAGCGATGAAGCAATAAAGCGATGAAATTGAAAATGTTCTACCGTTCCACCGTTCTACCGCTCCAACGTTCTCCTGCTCATAAAACAAAGGAACATGCATGAGCAACTTACTTCTCCAGGCGGCGCGCCGCCAACCCACCGACCGCACGCCGATCTGGCTGATGCGCCAGGCCGGACGATATATGTCGGTCTACCGTGCCGTGCGTGAGCGCCACGGTTTCCTCCAGATGGTCAAGACGTCTGAGGTGGCCGCCGAAGTGACGCTCCAGCCGATCGAGGCGTTCGCCATGGACGCAGCGATCATTTTTGCCGATATTCTGCCGCCGCTGGAAGGCTTGGGTTTACACCTGACCTTCGAGAAGGGCGAAGGGCCGGTAATTCATAATCCCATCCGTACGCTCGCCGACATTGCCGCGCTGCGCGACTATAACGCCGAAGAGGTGTCGGGCTATACGTTGGAGGCACTACGCCTGGTGCGCAACGCCCTCCCCGCCGACACGGCGCTTTTCGGCTTCAGCGGCGCGCCGTTCACCCTGGCGAGCTACGCGATCGAGGGCGGCTCCAGTAAGGAATACCGGCGCACGAAACAATTGATGTACCACGAACCGGAGCACTGGCACGCGCTCATGGCGAAGCTGAGCGACCTGGTGGCCGATTACCTGGTGGCGCAAGTGCACGCCGGCGCCGACATTGTGCAGATCTTCGACTCGTGGGCCGGCGCCCTCGCTCCTGGCGACTATGCCGAGTATGTGCTGCCGCATGTGCAGTCGGCGATTACAAAGTTTCGTACTGCGTTGAAGGACGAAGGACGAAAGACGGAAGACGGTTCGGAACATCAGCCTTCAGCCTTCAGCCTTCAGCCTTCCATACCGCCTGTCGTCTACTTCGGTACCGACATGAACGGTATGCTCCCGCTGTTGCGCCAGACCGGCGCCGACGTGCTGGGGTTGGATTGGCGCATAACGCTTGCGGACGGTTGGGCGGCTTATGGGCCGAGTGTGGCCGTGCAAGGCAACCTCGACCCGCTGGTGCTGCACGCGCCCTGGCCCGAGGTCGAGCGCCGTGCCAAAGCCATTCTCGACGAAGCCGCCGGTCGCCCGGGCCACATCTTCAACGTCGGTCATGGCATTCTCACCGAAACACCTGAGGACAATGTGCGCCGGTTGGTGGAGTTTGTGCAGGGATATGCCGTCAGCGGGTGAAGATAGGATTGGCAACACGAATGGATGTCCATTCCATAGCCCGTAGGGGCGGGCCAACGTGCCCGCCCGATGTGTGGGGAGATGGGGCCAACGTGCCCGCCCGGCTCACGCCGACCCGCCGCTGATGCATCCGGTTACCGGGTTACGTCACCAATAGGAGCTTGTTATGCCGGATCGATACGCTCGATCAAAAGAATTATTTGCCGCCGCCCAAACCGTCATTCCCGGCGGTGTCAATTCGCCAGTGCGCGCGTTTCGCGGCGTCGGCGGTACGCCGATCTTTTTTCGTAAGGGTGAAGGCGCGTACGTTTGGGACGAGGACGGCAATCGTTACATCGATTATGTGCTCTCCTGGGGGCCACTGCTGCTCGGTCACGCCCACCCTGCTGTACAGGAGGCGTTGCGCGCACAGGCCGCCGAAGGCACGAGTTTCGGCGCGCCGACAGTGCTGGAGACTGAACTTGCTGAGCGTGTGATCGCGCTGATGCCCGGGATTGAGCAGGTGCGCTTTGTCAATAGCGGCACCGAGGCCACCATGAGCGCATTGCGGCTCGCCCGCGCCTGCACTGGCCGTGACCTGATCGTGAAATTCTCTGGTTGCTACCACGGCCATGCCGATATGCTGCTTGTGCAGGCGGGGAGTGGCGTGGCGACGTTAGGTTTGCCCGATAGCCCCGGCGTGCCCGCTGCCACGGCGGCAAACACGCTCACGGTGGAGTACAACGATCTGGAAGGCGTTCGCCAGCTTTTCGCTGCGCGAGGCGAGCAGATCGCTGCGGTGATTGTCGAGCCGATTGCGGCTAATATGGGCTTTGTGCTGCCCGAACCCGGTTTCCTGCAAGGCATCCGCGATCTCACCCGCGAATATGGCGCACTGTTCATTCTCGATGAAGTGATGACCGGCTTCCGCGTTGCGCCCGGCGGCGCTCAGGGCCTCTGGGGGCTTGATCCCGATCTGACCTGTCTCGGCAAAGTGATCGGCGGCGGATTGCCGGTGGGCGCGTATGCCGGCAAGCGCGAATATATGCAACAGGTTGCGCCTGCCGGCCCCATGTACCAGGCCGGTACACTCTCCGGTAACCCATTGGCGATGGCGGCGGGCCTGACGACACTGCGAGTTGCGTTCGAGGCTGATGACGCCGGCAACACCAACTTTGTTCGTGCCGTCGCTGGAGCGCAACGGCTTGCCGAAGGCATGCGCGCGCTTGGCGAAGAGCTGAACGTGCCGCTGCAAGTCGGCCAGGCTGGGAGTATGTTCGGCTTCTATTTCCTCAAAACATCCGGCGTTCGCGTGCGCAGTTATGCCGAAGCAAAACAACACGTCGATGCGGCGCGCTTCGCCAAATTCTTCTGGGCCATGGCTGATCGTGGCGTCTACCTCGCCCCCTCAGCCTTCGAAGCCGGCTTCATCAGTGCGGCCCATACAGATGTTGAAGTTGACGTAACGCTTGAGGCGGCGCGTCAGGCTTTGCAGTGCTGAGTACTCAGGAAGGACTGGCATGAGCTACGGAACTGCCCAATGCCGCCAGCGCCTGATCGGCGCTCCAGTAGATCTGTTGTTCGCCGAGGATCGCGATCAACCCGGTGCGCTCGAACATCGCCCGCACGCCGGGTTGCAGCCCGCTAAAGGCCACCACGCCGCCGCCGCGCTGATGCTTCTCGACCAGTTCCCGCAACGCCCGTGCGCCCATCGCATCGACAAGCGGCACGCCGCGCATACGGATTACCAATACTCGATAACTGTGCGCCTCGCGCAGCGCCTCCAGCAAAATATGCACGCTGCCGAAAAAGATTGGCCCGGTGAGGTAATAAACGTGAGTGTCGGGCGACAGCGCGGCCACCTTGTGGCCCTGGGCGCGCAATTTCGCCAGATCGACGGGCTGTTTGGCCACCACGGTCGCCTGCGCACTCTGGCGGATGTAGATGATCGCCGAGATGGTGATCCCGATCAGGATCGCCTGGGTCAGATCGAGCGCAGCAGTGGCGATCATCGTTACTACAATGCCCACCAGAGCGTGCTTGATCCGCGTCTGCCAGAAAAAGTGGATCGTCTCCCACTCGTTCATGCGCCAGGCCGTAACGAGCAGCACGCCGGCGAGCGCGGCCAGCGGAATGCGCCCGATCAGCGGAGCGAGGGCCAGGGCGCTCAGCAGCAGCACCAGCGCATGAACGATGCTGGTTATGCGCGTAACGGCGCCGCTCTTGATCGCCACACTGGTGCGCGCAATTGCCGCCGTGGCCGGCACACCGCCGAAGAAGGGCAGCAGCAGATTACCAATGCCCTGGGCCACCAACTCCTGATTGCTTTCGAACGGCTTCCCGCTCATTGTGGCCCCAACCGAGCCGCAGAGCAGGCTTTCGATCGCGCCCAGTGCGGCGATCGACACCGCCGGCAGCAGCAGATCACTGAGCAGTGCCCACGGAATTGCGTCAAAAGTGAGCCGCTGGTCGAGCAAAATGCTGCGCGGGATCGCGCCGATCGCCGGCACGTCCCAGTTCAATCCATTCGCGAGCAGGCTTGCCAGCACCAACCCAACCAGCGAGGCCGGCACGGCGCGCACGAAGCGCGGCAGGATGATCATTGTTGCCATGACGATTGCGGCGAGCGTGAGCGTGCGTGGCTCGGGTGTGGGCGGTGCCTGAATGTATTCGCCCAACTTGGCGAGCACATTCTCAGCGGGCGCGCCCTGAATGCCGAAGAGGTTATCGAGTTGGCCCACGGCGATGATAATCGCGATCCCCGAGGTAAAGCCGGTGATCACCGGCGAGGGGATGAAGTTGATCGAGCGGCCCAGGCGGAACAGGCCCAACAGCACGAGCATCATTCCGGCCAGCACACACGCAACCCAGACGCCGACGATGCCGTGCTGTGCGGCGATGCTGATCAGAATGGCCGACATTGCGCCGGTGGGACCGGAGATCTGGAACCCGGCGCCGCCCAGTCTACCGATGATCACTCCAGCGATGATCGCCGTTACCAGCCCTGCCGCCGCATCAGCGCCACTGGCGACACCAAAGGCCAACGCCAGGGGCAGGGCCACGGCGCCCACAGTAATGCCGGCCAGCAGATCGCGCTGGAATGCGGCAAGGCCATAGCCGGCGAACTCATGCCGCAGCACGCCAAACAAGGGCAACCTGGCCCAGAGCGCCCCCATAGGGATGATCCTTTCGGTTGGGATGAATTGATTAAGGGTAGCACTGCGTGCGTGCGGCGTTGTGTCAATGTGGGGGCTGCGCTGTTTGCGGGGCTGCGCGCCCCGTGCCTGCGTCTCTGGCGGAACTACGCTGTTTGCGGGGCTACGCGCCCCGGCCGGGGCGCTGCCCCTGGCCCCTGGCGCACTGAGCGGCACGTGAGGCCACTGAAGCACTGAGGCGGGTCATGAGTTTATGACCAGCCAATACGTGGCGCGTCAGCGCGTAAAGGCAGAACAACGGGCCAGGCGGCATCGGACACGCACCCATGCGGGGTGGTCTGGAGGGCGGCACGGCCCTCCAGCGGGGGTTGCAGGGGGCGGAGCCACCCTGCGACGGGCCAGGCGCACCGCCGAACGGAACGAATGGGGTGCAGGGGGCGGAGCCACCCTGCGAAGGGTGGAACGAATGGGGTGCAGGGGGCGGAGCCACCCTGCGAAGTGCCCGGCGCACCGCCGAACGGAACGGGGTGGCCGGGGGCGGAGCCACCCTGCATAGCATAAGGATTACGCAATGACTATTACGGACACTCGGATCCAAGTTCACGCAACGATGCGCGCCGGGCAGTCGCTGCTCGTCGAGGCGTTCAGCGCTGTAGAGCACGCGGGCGCGTCGGCGGCCGGGCGGGCGCCGGTCGAATTTACCAGTCAGAGCTGGGATCGGCCCGGCGGTGGTGGCGGCACGGCCCGCGTCCTCACTGAGGGTGCGGTGTTCGAGCGCGCCGGGGTGAATGTTTCGGCCGTACATGGCGAACGTGTGCCGCCCAGCCTCGCCAAAGAACAC
>JBBRUG010000291.1:0-7977 GCA_038247995.1 Chloroflexales bacterium
TGCGGCGCTAGGCAGTGCGGCTGGCGCCGCATCGTCGGTGGGCACAATGGTTGGCACTGGCTCCGAAGCATGCGCGGTGGTGGCGGCGATAGCGCTGAGCGCCTGCCCAAGCGTGGCCAGATGGGCGCGCAGAGTCGCATCTGTGCGCGCCTGCTGGTGCAGGAGCTCCAGGACAGCCTGGAGGGCGACAGTGACAGCCTGGTGGTCATCAGTGCGCGCAGGTGTATTCGGCGTCAGCTGCGGTGCTGCCATCCCCCATCCCCATTTTTTGTAGCGTGTTCTACTCACGTTATTATAGTCTATCCGATGAAACATTTGCTCATAGTAATGGTTACAGAAGGACGAAGGGCTCCTCATGCGCTTATTAATCAAGCGCCACGTCAACGTGAGAATGCTCGGCTACGGCCTGATCCCCTCCGCTCACGCGAGAAGAAGCGCTAGAGAAACTCGTTCCCGCCCATTCCGCCGATCGCTTCACCGGCAATCGGGTCGATGTCTTCAATCTCTACGCCTTCCGCCGTGGTCTGCTCCTGACGCACCAGCGCACCAACGCGCAGCGTACCGGCGATACCTGTGCGCTCCATCAGCGGGAGACAGAGCCGAAGCCGCTGGCTGACCATAATTGCCAGCTGCTTCTCCGTCATGGTGCCAAAGGGAAGCTGCTCACGGGTCGGGTCTTCTGCGCGCCATGTGTTACATTTCCCCCCCCGCGTGGATTACACAAATAAGCGCGCAAAAATCCTGCAAGAAAGGTGTTCGTTTGTTGGCCGACCCGCAGCTGGTCAGATGGCTTCAGGGGCAGGACGAAGCCGCCGTCCTGGTTCTGGTTGACCGTTACTACGCGCCGATTGGCCGTTATCTGAGCCGACTGCTTGGTGATATACAGCTTGCCGAAGATCTTACTCAGGAAACCTTTCTTGATGCCTACATTGCGCTGCCACGCTTACGCGCCGACTCGAACCTAAGCGCCTGGCTCTTTCAGATTGCCACCAATCGAGCTCGCAAGCACATGCGGCGTCAGCGCCTGGTGCGCTGGTTGAGCCTCGATGAGTTTATGGGGCAGAGTGCGAGCCACGAGGAGGCTGTGGTGCAGCGCGAGCAGGTGGGCCGGGCGCTGGCGCAACTCCCCGACGACTACCGGATCTGCCTGTTGCTGCAAACCTGGGGCGGGCTGAGCACAACCGAGATCGCTCAGGTGGTCGGCAAGGGTGAAGCTGCGGTACGCATGACTCTGGTGCGCGCTCGCCGCCGTTTTCGGACACTCTACGAGGACACCTCAGCATGAACTGTGAACGTGCGCAGCAACTTCTGCTTGCCGGCCCCGATGCCGCCCTGCCTGGCGCGCTGCGTGATGCGTTGCAAGCTCATCTCGCCGTCTGTCCAATCTGTCGGCGCGAGCGCGAACGTCTCGCTCAGTTGGATCAGGCGCTCGTCGATTACGTAGTCGCAGCGCCGAGCGGTTCGGTGCAAGCGGCTAAACGACAATTCCGTACGCCCCAAATGCAGCGCCGGATCAAGGTTCGCCGGGTAGCCTCAGCCGTTGGGCGTGGTATGCAAACCGTAACCGTTCGCGGCGCGGCCGTGCTGGCCGTTGTGGTGTTGTTGATCAGCCTGGGCGTAGGTTTTGGGTTGGCCCCGGCGCGCACCCTAGTCCAACTCGGCTTACGTCCATTCGCCATGCACGAACCGACATTGCCCGTGCTCCCGATTGTGGGCGATCAGATCTGGGTCGAGCGAGTTAGTCCGCGCGATGGCGCGCTGCTGCAAGCGCACGTACCATTTGAGGTGCAGATTGGTTATACGCTTGTTTCAGCGCCCGAGGCGCTGGTAAGCCTGCGGCTGGCGCCCGACACCGGCCAACCGACGCGCTATTTTACAACGCCGGTGCGCGTCGCTGCCGGAACGAATCGGGTCAGTGTGCGCTTTATCCTCGACGCTGCCCGTGCCCGCGAACTGCTTGAACTGGACACGGTTCAACTCGAAGTGCTGCTACGCGCGACGACAGGCGAGGCGCCGATGCTGGCGCGCACGACGGCGGGGCGCTGGGTAGTCGCGCGTTAAATGCTTTGAGGAGATCCCCATGACAACCCAGGCAGCATTTGCTGCAGGGCGCAATATCGCTATCAAAGTGCCGCCGCACCTCTGCGAAAGCACAATCTATTTCTTCCGCAGCGTGGGCGTAGACGAACCTGAGCCCTGCCTTGTAGCGGAGCGCGGCGGGATCCTGATTGGGGTTAGCGCCGGCGCGTAAACCAGGATTGAACAATGAGGAGTTCCCTTGATGTTTTTCTTACGGTTTAACCGTGTGTTCAGTCTCGTTGGCGCACTTGGGTTGCTCCTCGCCGCGTGCAGCGCTCCGACGGCGACACCGGTTACGCCCGCGCCGGGCGCCGAAAGTACGATTCCTGTACCAGCAACAAGCGCGCCGGCTGCAGTTCCCACGCCCGACGGGCCGGTGATAATCACCTTCGGCATCTACGAGTTCAAGCGCGCGGCGTATGAACCGCTGGTGGAGCGCTTCAATGCCGAAAACACAGACATGCGCGTCCAACTCGTCAGCATCGACGGCATGATCGGGCCGAACCCAACCGGCGCGGGCTGGATGCGCTCACTGGCGAGTGCCGCCGATACCTTCTTCACCTATGAGCTTAACGAACCCGACGCCGTGCGCCAGGGGTATGTGCGCGATCTTGCGCCCTTTATTGCCGCCGATGCCGGCTTTGCCGCCGCCGATTATTACCCCGGCGCTATGCCCGTGCAGGCCGATGGCACGCTAACGCTGCTACCGACCGGGTTGTACCTCCCGATTATGGCCTATAACCGCGATCTCTGGGCCGCGCTCGGCCTGACGCCGCCGCAACCCGATTGGACCTGGGCCGACCTGCGGGCTGCCCTGGCGCAACTCGCCGGGCAATCTGACGCCACGGAACAGACCTATGGCCTGATGCAAAGCACCCGGCAGGCTGTGGTGCGCAACCCCGATCTCACCGGTGAATATGGCCTGTTCACCGCCCTGGTTAGCGGCGCAGCCCGCCTGGACGATCCCGAAAGCATCGCCGCGCTTGAACGCATCGCCGCACAATTCCAGCGCGGCGAGCTCTATACGCCGCCAGAGTATTCCGACGGCTCGTTCCTTTATGCCAGCGACTATATGCCCCTGATCATGAACCAGCAGCTCGGCATGTGGATGCTGAGCGATCTTGAATACGACGGCTTGCAGCGTGTGCCCTTCGCCGTCGGTTATGCCGCGCCCCCGGCGAGTACAACGCCAACGCCTACCCTCACGGTCTATCGCGAGGGGTTGGCCATGAGCGGCGGAACGCGCTACCCGGATCAGGCATGGCGCTGGCTCACCTATATCAGCGCTCAGGATACCCTGCTCGATCAGCCGATCAGCACGCTGATCCCGCCGCGGCGCTCTCTAGCCGAAGCCGGCCCCTACTGGGAAAATCTGGATGCCGAAGGACAGGCCGCCGTTGCTGCAATCCTGGCCCAATTGCCCAATGTTACGGCGCCGTCGGCTACGCCAATGCTCAGTGCAACCCTGCGCCAAAATCAGGTAACCCAGGCGCTGAATACGGCGCTGGCCGCTATTCTGGACGAGGATGTAGCCGTTGCCCAGGCCGCGCAGGCGGCGCAAAGCGAACTAGACGCGCAACCCGCGAGCGTGGCGGTGGCCGTTACGCCTACCCCCGACCCGAATCCGGTTGTGGTTGCCACCCCGCCGCCGGCGCCGACTGCGCTGGCCGAAGCGGTTCACATCACGTTCATCACTTCGCCGTGGTCGGAAGCGGCAACCCGGCGCGTAGCCGAGCGCTTTAATGAGCAGTTCCCGCAGTATGCCGTCACGCTGGCCCAGTTCCCGTTCCCCGCTGATGGGATCGTGCGTTTTGCCGACCTGGCCGCCGACGCCGACTGTTTCGGCGGCTGGAGTCCACCGGCCAATGCTGCGGATCGGGCGGCTGTGCTTGATGTGCAACCATTGCTCGATGCCGACGCGACCTTCCCGCGTGACGATTACCCAACCGCGCTGCTCGATCTGTTCCGGCACGCGGGCGGGCTGTATGGTTTGCCCGACGGCCTAACGACGCGGGTGCTGTTTTACAACCAGGAACTCTTCGACGCTGCGGGGGTTGCCTACCCCAATGCCGATTGGACCATGGACGACTTTGCGGCGGCAGCCGAAGCGCTCACCGGCGGCGACGCTACAGACCGTCGGTATGGCTTTGCCGCAATCCATGCCGACAATCTGCTGTTCTATCTGGCTCGCACCGGTGCGGCACCGTACCGCGTCAGCGGCGCCGAATTTACGCCCGATTTTACCAATCCAGCGGTCGAGGCGGCCATCCGTGAGTATGTCCAGTTGCTCGCTGCCGTAGCGCCGGGAACGCGGCTGAACAATTACGATCAGAATAGCGGCAGTAACGAACCTTATCAACTGGTGAATGAAGGGCGCGTAGCGATGTGGCTCAGTTCAGGCATCGGCACCTCGCACCTTGGCGAAACGCTGCCATTCACCATCGGCATCGCGCCGATCCCGCTGCGCGAACAGCCGCTCAGTTCGGCCGATCTCGTGTCTGAGGGCCTATTTATTAGCGCCGACACCGCCAATCCCGCCGCCTGCTGGGCCTGGTTGCGCTTCCTGAGCGATGACGCCGGACGCTTTGTATTTACCTTGCCCGCGCGCGCCTCACTCGCCCAAGCGCCGGCCTTTCTTGAGCAGGCGCCCGTCGGCGTTGCGGCGATCTATCCCGCCTATAGCGCCGCCCTGGAACGCGGATTTGCGCCGACCATCCCGCTCCCACGCGACAGTGTGAACTACTACTGGCTGCAACGCGCCGTTGATCGCTTTATGCAAGGCGAACCGCTGGAAACGGAATTAGCCGACGCGCAGTTCTTTGCCGAGCAGTTCCAGGCCTGTGTGCAAAGCGGCGAGCGTAGTGGGGCCTGCCTGAGCCAGGCTGATCCCACCTACAACGGTTGGCAACAGTAATGCTGCTCCGCCTCAGCCGGCTCCGGCAACACTGCGTATCGCTGCTCTGCCTGTTCCTGATCGGTTGTAGCGCGGCGGCGGCCCAACCCGAACCAGCCACGCCCACCCCGCTGCCGCCGGCGCCCGAGCTCGAACGCCCGACCTACACCGTCGAGCGCGGAAGCATCGAGCGCGTACTGGAGGCGAGTGGGCGCATCACGCCGGTTGATCTGGTGCGCCTGCCGTTTAGCGCAGACGGGCGCGTGGCCGAGGTGCGCGTTGTTCGGGGCGCACCTGTGCAAGCCGGCCACGTGCTGGCAACGCTAAACCAAACTGCCGAACTTGCCGCGCGTGAGCAGGCTGATCTCGCCGTCGTGAGCGCCGAGCGTGATCTGGCGGCGGCGCGTACGCAACGTGATCTCGGCATTACCCAGGCCGCCGGCCGCCTCGCTGCCGCCCGCGAACGCCTCGAACGGCTGCTGGCCGGGCCTGGCGTGCAAGAACGCCGCCAGGCCGAAGATGCCCTTGCCGATGCGCAACGTACGCTGGAAACCACCCGCCGCACTGCCGCTGCCGCCAAGGTCGAAGCTGAACGGGCCGTCGCGGCCGCAGTTGATGCGCTGGTTGCGGCGCAGGACGTCTATAGCGACGCCTATTGGGCGGCTCAGCAGGCCCGCAGCGGCCCGCTGGAGCAACCAACGCTCGATGCGCTCGCTGAGGCTGAACGTGATCTGCGCGCCGCCGAACGCGAACGCGCCCAGGCGCTGCTCGCCCTGGATGAAGCGGGACGCGCCGAGGTCGAGCAGATCCAGGCCGCCGAAAGCCAACTCGCCCGCGCCGAGCGTGGTCTGCGCCAACTCGATCAGGTGTATTTGGAGGCTGAAACGGTTGTAACGGCGCGTCAGGCCGTGGCCGAGGCGCGCTTGAGCCTGCACGCCGCGCAACAGGCCACATTCGCCCGCGAACAGAACGCGCTCGATGCGGACCGCCTGGATCGCGAGCAAGCTGAACGCGCCGTTGTGGCGGGACAGATTATTGCGCCCCAGGCGGGCCAGGTCATCGCCGTCAGTATCAGGCCCGGCGACGAGGTAACCGCCTTTACCTCGGTGATCGAGATCGCGAATCCCGCTACGTTGGAGGTTGCGGCCGAGCTTGCCGCCGAGCAACTGCGTGAACTGGCCGAAGGGCAACCCGCTGAGGTGCGCCTGCTCAGCCGCCCCGATCTGGCCTTGCCCGCCGTGATCCGCCGCTTGCCGATCGGCGGGAGCGGGATTGTGCGCGCCGATGACCGCAGCACGCGCCTTGAAATCACCGATCTGCGCGGGCAAACTCTTACGCTGGGCGCAGTGACGCGGGTGCAGATCGTGTTGGAACAGAAAGCCAATGTGTTGCTTCTGCCGCCCGAGGCGATCCGCGCCTTCGAGGGCCGCCGGTTCGTGATCGTGCGCGAAGCTGAACGCGAGCGCCGCGTTCCCGTCCGGATCGGGGTCGAGACACCTGAACGGGTCGAGGTTCTGGAGGGTGTGCAGGCAGGTGATCTGGTGCTTGGGCCATGAACCTTCTCTTGCAACTCATGCTGATCGCGCTACGCCGGCTCGGGGCTCATGCGGGCCTTGCACTCTGCGCTCTGCTTGCGCTGGTGATTGCTGTGGCGTTGGCTACGAGCATCCCGCTTTATGCGGAGGCTGCCAGTTTTCGCATCCTCCAGGATGAACTGGCCCGTCAGGAGGCGCGGCAGGGCCGTTCGCCGTTTGCGCTGCTTATGCGTTATGTGGCCACCCAAAACCAGAATCGCGCCTTGCCCTGGGCAACCGTTACACCTGCCAATACATTGCTCGCTGAAGCCAGGCTCACCCAACTCGGCCTGCCCCTGCGCAGCATTGTGCGCCATGCCCGCAGTGAACCGTTGCGCCTGGCCCTGCCTGCTGCCGGCGGCACGCCCACCGGCAAGTTCGTCACGCTGGGCTTTCTGAGCGGCATGGAGGCTCAGATCCAGCTTCGTGAAGGACGCGCACCGACGGCGGCAACCAGCCTCGCCGCCCCGGTTGAAACGCTGATCAGCCGGGAACTGGCCGACGCGCTTGGCCTGAATGTGGGCGATGAACTACGCGGGTTGGCGACGGTGCGCGGGCAACCGGTCGCCATTCCGCTCCAGGTGACCGGCATCTGGGCGGCCACGAATGCGCACAATCCGGCCTGGCCGTTGCAGGTTGCGGCATTCGACGATATGTTGTTGCTGCCCGAGGCGACCTTCACTGGCCCGCTGGCTGCGGCCCTGGAGACGCCGGTAAGCCAGATGCTCTGGTACATGGATTTCGACGCGGCCGATCTAACGCCGGCCCAGGCCCAACCGCTGCGCGCCCAGGTTGAACGGTTACGCGCCGAAACAGCAAGTTTGCTGCCCGGCTTGCGCATCGAGCAGGGGCCGGTTGAACCGCTTGCCGCGTATCAGCGCGCCGCAACAACGCTGACGCTCCAGCTTGCCGTAGTTGCAACACCCACGCTGGCGCTGATCATCGCCTTCATCATCGTGGTGGCCGGGTTGCTCACCCAGCGCCAGGCCAGCGAGATTGCGCTGCTCACCAGCCGTGGCGTGCGTGACAGCCGGATTCTCGCTATCGCAGCCATTGAGTGGCTGCTGCTGGGCGGGTTGGCCCTGGCGCTCGGGCCGGCCCTGGGGCTGGGCATTGCTCGCATTGTCGCTGCAACCAGTTCGTTCCTCCGGCTCGATCCAACCCTGCCGCCCATGGCGCTAAGCTTCACCGCCAATGCCCTGATCGCCGCGTTATTGGTCACCGGCCTGGCCTTGCTGGCCGTGCTGACGCCGACGGCAGTCGCCACCCGGCGCACGCTCGCCGCCGCGCAGCGCGACCGCTCGCGCACTACTCGCGTGCCCTTCTGGCAGCGCACATATAGCGATCTGTTGCTCACGCTTGGCGCGCTGTATGGGCTCTTTTTACTCCATCAGGACAACCGCTTGCTCGGCGGGCGCGACCCGATCGCCA
>JBBRUG010000292.1:0-7907 GCA_038247995.1 Chloroflexales bacterium
CACATCCGCGCCTTCGTCGACCGGGCGGTCACCTTTGCCTCGTGCCCCGCCTGCGCCGGGACCCGCCTCAGCGAAGCGGCCCTGTCGTCGCGCATCGATGGGCTCAGCATCGCCGACGCCTGCGCGATGCAGATCAGCGACCTGGCCGCCTGGGTGCGGGGCTTGGACGAGCCGTCGGTGGCGCCGCTGCTCAAGGGGTTGCAACACCTCCTCGACTCGTTTGCGACGATCGGGTTGGGCTACCTCTCGCTCGACCGGCCGGCGGGCACGTTGTCGGGTGGCGAAGCACAGCGCACCAAGATGATCCGCCACCTCGGCTCGTCGCTCACCGACGTGACCTACGTCTTCGACGAGCCCACCATCGGCCTGCACCCCCACGACATCCAGCGCATGAACGAGTTGTTGCTGCAGTTGCGGGACAAGGGCAACACCGTGCTCGTCGTGGAGCACAAGCCGGGGGTGATTGCGATCGCCGACCACGTTGTTGACCTCGGCCCCGGCGCCGGTACGGCGGGCGGCACCGTCTGTTACGAGGGCACCGTCGCAGGGTTGCGGGCCAGCGGCACGCTCACCGGGCGCCACTTCGACGACCGGGCGTCGCTCAAGCCGACGGTGCGCACACCGACCGGCACGTTGGCGATCCGCAGCGCCAGTACCCACAATCTGCAGGCGGTCGATGTCGCTATCCCGCTTGGCGTGCTGGTGGTGGTGACCGGCGTGGCCGGGTCGGGCAAGAGTTCACTGATCCACGGCTCGGTGTCGGGACGAGACGGAGTGGTGTCGGTCGAGCAGACGCCGATTCGCGGCTCGCGACGGAGCAACCCGGCGACGTACACCGGACTGCTCGACCCGATCCGCAGTGCGTTTGCGAAGGCCAACGGCGTGAAGCCGGCGCTGTTCAGCGCCAACTCCACGGGCGCATGCCCCACCTGCAACGGCGCCGGCGTCATCTACACCGACCTGGCGATGATGGTCGGCGTTGCCACCACCTGCGAGGAGTGCGCGGGGCGGCGGTTCCAGGCATCGGTTTTGGAATACCGGCTCGGCGGGCTCAACATCGCCGAGGTGCTCGACCTGCCGGCCGCAGACGCGGTCGACTTCTTTGGCGCCGGCGAGGCGCGTACGCCGGCCGCGCACGCGATCCTGCGGCGCATCGCCGACGTGGGGCTTGGCTACCTGCGGCTTGGCCAACCACTCACCACGCTGTCGGGGGGCGAGCGGCAGCGGCTCAAACTCGCGACGCACATAGGCGCCGACGGCGGCATCTATGTGCTCGACGAACCGACCACCGGGCTGCACCTGGCCGACATCGCGCAACTGCTCGGGTTGCTGGATCGGCTGGTTGACGCCGGCAAGTCGGTCATCGTGATCGAGCATCACCAGGCGGTGATGGCGCATGCCGACTGGATCATCGACCTCGGGCCGGGCGCGGGCCACGACGGCGGGCGGATCGTATTCGAAGGCACCCCGGCCGACCTGGTGGCGGCGCAATCGACGCTGACCGGCGAGCACCTGGCGACATTCGTCGGTAGCCGTCCGAAGGCTGTCCAGCGAAAGCGCGGAACTGACCGTTGATGTCAATGGCTCAGGCGGCCACGCGCTCGTAGACGACGACTTGCCAGGGGCCGCTGGTACGCTGGAGGCGTTGGGTTAGCCCAGCCCGTTGGGCCGCGGCATCCACAGCCGCCGTTGGGTGGCAGAAGACGCGGAAGGCCGTGCGCTGAAGTAACAGGCCGGTGTTTACCGCTCTGATGCCGAGGCCAACCCACCAGACATCACGTGGGTAGACGAGCCCGAGGAGCCGGCTAACCCGCGCTGCCGCCGCCCCGACCAGGGCCGGCATATCCGGATAGCAGCAAACTACGCGGTCGAGAGCGACGACATCGGCCGGGGCGATGGTCGGTGCCAGGGCAACAAAGTCGCCGTGAACATAGCTTACGCGGTCGGCGTGGCCAAGGCGCTCGCTCTCGCGGCGCGCTGTGGCAAGGTACGCCGACGAGGCGTCCACGTCGGTGGCATGGGCCGCACCGGCGCGCAGCAGTTCGTGGTGGACAATGCCGACACCCCCGCCAACGTCGAGTACCGTGGCGTTGCGCACACCCACCGACCGGAGGGCATCGACCAGCAGTTGGGTGGTCCCCTCCGGCCCGCGCCGCCGATAGCGCTCAAGGCGTTGCTGGGCGTCGCGGCGGTCAAAGACGTTTTCGGCATCACGGCAGTGAGGGCAGCAGTTCATCGTGCAACGCTTTCTTGTTCTAGGGCGGAGGCGCTAAGAAACGGTCTGAACAGGTCTTCGTGACGCAAGCTCCTTGGCGCGCCCGCGCAGGCGGACGCCCCCAGCGCTGCGCCGGCGGGGCGGGGCGCGCTGCTCACCGGCGACATCATTATGGTGGTTCAGGATCGGCGCTACGTAAGCTTCATGTACAGTTGTGCGCCGGCCCAATGATCCGCAGGCCGAGTGCGCGCCACTCACGGAGCTCGTCGGGATCGAGGATCGGGTCGGCGCCCTCCATGCTCAGCACCATGCCCGGCACGGGCGATGGCGCGGTTGGGGTTGTCTCCCAGGCGGTCCAGGCAGCGATATGGGCGTCGAGCCCGGCGCGATCAACAATCACCCGCGCCTGCCCCTGGCGCTCCAGCGCGTGGTAGTAGGCCAATTGGCCACGGGCAACCGCATTCGATTGCGTGGGCGAGGGATAATCGAGATACGGCACATGGTTACCGGTAGCGCGGGCAAGCACAGTGGCGAAGCAAAGCGCGCCACGGCCGTGGCGCAGATCGGGCAGGGCGACGGTGCCGAGGGTACGCCCTTTGCCCGGCATCCCGCCTTCCATAGTGCGAATACTATAGACCGGGCGGGTCAAGTCGCGGTTCCACTGTAAGGCGTTCCATGCCAGATCGAGATGGGCGTCGATGATCAACATATGCGCGGATTCCTGAATGAGCAGGGTGAGGCGGGTGAGGCGGTTGGTAGAGCCGGTTGCATTAGAGCAGTTTATGTTCGATAAGGTGCTCGGTGTGTAAAATAGGCTCGCAGCGCACGCAGCCGCCGCTGAGTCTCCCAGGCGAAGATCCGCTCAAGCAGCGGGTCGAGCATTGGCTGCAGCAGGCGCGGTTTGACCGTAAAATGAAAGGTGTAGGTGATGCGCGACTCCTGGGCCGCCAGATCCTGATGCTGAATGGTGGCGGCCCAGCTTGCGAACCAGGGCGGCGTGTTCACCAGTTTTACTGCGGCGCGAGTTGGCGGTTCAAACGTCACATAGATCGTCTTGAAGGTCAGGCTGCCGAGCGAGCGCCGACCGATACAGACCGACGTTACGCCTTTGCCCGCTTGCGTGTGGCCGTCCTCCAGGTAAGCGGCGCGCAGCAGCGTGTCCCACTCCAGCCGGCGATTGTAATCGTGCAGCAGATCAAAGACGGCCTGGCTCGGCGCCGGGATAATTGCACTTATACTGCCGTGCGCCATCGCGCCTCCGCTCATTATCATCCTAAAGGCCGGAACGTCACCCAGTGTGAACCGTACCGCCAACCCCCGTTCCGCCCCGCCAAGCGAGGGATGCGTCTAGCCGTGCATGACCCTGCCCCGCCGACCTCATGCGTGGCCATGAGCGCCGCGCTCCGCATTCGTTTGAATGCCTTGGAGCAGGTAGGTCTGAAACAGATGCAGGACGAGCCGCACCGGCACACGCAGGCAGGCGCCCAGAGCGCCCCGTAGCTCATACTGGCTGGATAGAACAAGCCGGGTTCCGCGCACTGCTGGGCCTAACTGATACGCACCGGCGACCATCCGAAACGGGCCATCGGCGAGGTCGAGGCAGTAGGCGACGCGGAAGCCTGGGTCCGCCTTGAAGGTAAAGGCGTAGTGCGCCGGCGGTTGCCACGCGGTGATCGTCTGGGCGAAGCGGCGCTTATTCGCAAAGTAGGCGATCCGCACGCCGCCAACGCCCGTCCGCAGCAGTTCGGCGCGTAGCGGCTTCGGAATTCCGAGCAGCGCGAGGTACGCGGGATGCCGAAAGGCGGCGATATCGACTTGCGTAACTGCCTGCCAGACCGTCTCGGCGGAGGCGGCAATGTTCGCCGTGTGCTCGATCTGATGTCGCTCAATTCGCATAACCAGTCCCAAACTACCGGCTACATGCCGGGGCACAGCGCTCATTCGCCCAAAGCTACTTAACGTTCACCGTTGATCATCAGATTAGCTTGGAATTCCATACCTACTCAATCCGGCAAGTGTATTACCATCCTTCAGCGAATGATAACACCGAATGCGGTTGAAATCGATCATGATTACGTCGATCTGCGCATCCGCCTCAGCGCTGTAATCCCGTTTGTGCTGCGCAGCACAGCCTGCACCACCTTCGGCCGAACGCCCGCATTCTCAGGCGTCAATCTGCGGAGCGCACCATGTGCTTGGCAGTGCCGCCGCATAGCCTATGTTCATTGGGCCGTTCGAACTGGAGCGGCTTGGAGCCTTGTCTTCGGGCGGAAGCACGATGAGGCGGCGCCCGGAGGCGGGTATAATTGCCCTACTAGAGCACTGAGCAGAATGACTGAGCTGCTGAGGCCACTGAATCGGGTAGCTCGCTGCGCTCGCGCCTGGTTGTGCAGGCTCAATCGATCTGAGCAATGCTGTAAAGAGGCGACGCGCTTGTGCGGCATGCTTCCTGCCGCGTGCCTTCTGCGTCCTGGCAATGGTTTGCGCCGTCAGCGGAGGGTCGTGATCATCATGCTGCCGTGACGGCAATCGGCAATCGTACGAGCTTGAGGGCACAGATTTCTATGACACACGTTGTCCGGCGGTTCCTGGCGTACTACCGGCCCTACAAGGGGCTGTTCGTCCTGGACTTCAGTTGCGCGGTAGTGGCGGCATTGCTCGAACTAAGCTTCCCGCTCTTCGTGAACTACCTGATCGACACATTGCTGCCGAGCCTGAACTGGCCGCTGATCCTGGGCGCCTGCGCGGGCTTGCTGGTGATCTACTGCCTGACGGCTGTGTTGCAGTTCATTGTGGCCTACTGGGGCCACATGCTCGGCATCAACATCGAAACCGACATGCGGCGCCTCATGTTCAACCACTTGCAGAAGCTCTCATTCCGCTTCTACGACAACCATAAGACCGGCCATCTGATGTCGCGGATCTCCAGCGACCTCTGGGACATCGGCGAGGTGGCCCACCACGGCCCCGAGGATCTCTTTATTGCCCTGATGACGCTGGTGGCGGCCTTTGTGCTGATGCTCACCATACACGTGCAACTTGCGCTGCTTACCTTTTTGGTGGTGCCGGGCATGCTCTGGCTGGGCTTTTACTTCAACCACAAGATGACGCAGGCCTTCAGCACGATGTACGGCGAGATCGCGGAGTTCAACGCCCGGGTCGAGGACAACATCGGTGGCATGCGGGTGGTACAGGCCTTCGCCAACGAAGAGCACGAGCAGCAGCTGTTCGCGCAGAACAATATGCGCTTCCGTGGGGCCAAGCTCCGGGCCTACAGCATCATGGCCTGGAGTTCGTCGCTGAGCTACATCCTGATGCGGCTCGTCTCGCTGTTTGTGCTGCTCGCCGGCGCCTGGTTCATCTTCCGTGGCGAACTGAGTACGGGCGAGTTTGTCGGCTTCATCCTGTTGACCAACCTCCTCTTCCGGCCAATCGAAAAGATCAACGCGGTGATCGACACCTACCCCAAGGGCATCGCCGGCTTCAAGCGCTACCTCGAAGTGATGGATACCGAACCCGAGGTGGCCGACCGGCCCGGCGCAATCGACGTGGAGCGGTTGCAGGGCGCGATCCACTACCGCGATGTGACCTTCGGCTACGATCCGCAGCGCCCGGTGCTACAGGGGATCAACCTGACCATCCGCCCCGGTGAGACGGTGGCCTTTGTCGGCCCGTCGGGTGCCGGCAAAACCACGCTCTGTAGCCTGCTGCCCCGCTTCTACGACGTGGACGGCGGCCAGATTACCGTGGACGGTCACGACATCCGTGCCCTGACAACGGCCTCATTACGCCGCCAGATCGGGGTCGTGCAGCAGGATGTCTTTCTCTTCTTTGGTTCGATCCGCGCGAATATCGCTTACGGGAGTCTGGAGGCAAGCGAGCCGGAGATCTGGGCGGCGGCGCGGCGCGCACACCTTGACGTTTTCATCCAGTCGCTGCCGGAGGGTCTAGACACCCTGATTGGCGAGCGTGGGGTGAAGCTCTCCGGTGGCCAGAAGCAGCGCCTGGCGATCGCCCGCATGTTCCTAAAAAACCCGCCGATCCTCATCCTCGACGAGGCGACCTCGGCGCTCGACACCGAGACCGAGCAGGTGATCCAGCAATCGCTGGCCGAACTGGCTGTAGGGCGCACCACGCTGATCATCGCCCACCGGCTGGCGACGATCAAGAACGCCGACCGGATCGTGGTGGTGACCGAGAGCGGCATCAGCGAGCAGGGCGCCCACCAGGAGTTGCTTCGCAGCGGCGGCATCTACAGCCGGCTACACCAGGCGCAGTTCGGGGACTAGCTGAGCTTCTCTGCTCCGCCGGCGCCGGTTCGAAGGAATTGATCAGCGCAGGTGAGTGACAATCGTCGAGGTGCATAACTCCCGGCTTGTCACTCACCTGCGCTATGCGATCACCCGCATGCCGTCAGCTTTACCGTTCTCCCGTTTTACCGTGTTACCGCTTCAAAACAGCCCCACCGTGTTCCCGTGCTCATCAATGTCGATCTGGTGCGCCGCCGGGTTCGAGCCGAGGCCGGGCATCGTCACTGTGTCGCCGGCAATCGGGTAGATGAAGCCCGCGCCAACGCTTGCGCGCACTTCGCGGATCGGAAAGGTGAAGCCCTCCGGCGCGCCTTTGAGTTGTGGATCATGGCTGAGGCTCAGGTGGGTTTTGGCCATGCAAATCGGTAGCTTGCCGAAGCCGTTGGCCTCGAAGCTGGCGATCTGTTCCTGGGCCAGGTCGCTAAAACTCACCTCGGCGGCGCCATAGATGCTTGTGGCCAGGGTGCGAATCTTGGCCACAATCGGCTGATCCAGGTCGTAGAGGAATTGCGGTTGCGACCCTTCAGCACGCTCGGCGGCGGCGACAACCAGGTGCGCCAACTCTTCGCCGCCCACGCCGCCCTCGGCAAAGACGCGGCTGACTGCCATTCCTTCGGCGCCGGCCTCACGCGCGATCTGGCGCACTGCCGCGATCTCGCTGGCGTGATCTTCGGGATAGCTGTTTAGTGCCACCACCACCGGCACGCCAAAGCGGCGTACATTGGCAATCTGCTTGCGCAAGTTCGCCCCGCCGATCAGCACGTCGTCGGGGTTCTCGGTCGTCAGTTCGGCGGGCAGGGGTTTGCCGGCCACAATCTTGTACTTACCGGTGTGGCTCTTCAGCGCGCGGATCGTCGCAACCACCACGGCGGCGGCGGGCCACAAGCCCGAAGCGCGGCATTTGATGTCGAAAAACTTCTCGCCGCCCATATCGGCGCCGAACCCAGCTTCAGTAACTACATACTCAGCGGCGCGCAGGCCGATCTGGTCGGCCAGGATCGATGAGTTCCCCTGCGCAATATTGGCAAACGGCCCGGCATGGATTAGCGCCGGCGTGTTCTCGATCGTCTGCATCAGGTTCGGTTTGAGCGCCTCGCGCAGCAGCACCGTTGCTGTGCCGGCGGCGCGTATATCTTCAGCGGTGATCGGCGTGCCCGCCGTGCTGAAGGCCACCACCATGCGCCCGATCCGCTCGCGTAAGTCGCGCAGGGCGGCAGCGGCGCCAACGCCATTCACCATCGCCAGGATCGCCATTAGTTCGCTCGCCACGCTGATATCAAAGCCGGTATTGCGCGGCGACCCGTTCAGTTTGCCGCCCTGGCCGATCGTCACACTGCGCAGAAAACGGTCGTTTACGTCGAGCACACGCCGGATCGTGATCC
>JBBRUG010000293.1:0-7788 GCA_038247995.1 Chloroflexales bacterium
AATAGGCCTGCTCGACACTCATCTTGTAGTCGAAGCCGTTGGCGATCAGGTACTCGCTCATCTCCTTGCGCCCGCCAAGCTCGTCGATAAAGGTCTGATCCAGCCAGGGCTTGTAGATCTGCAAACTTGGATTGATCAGCAGACCGTAGCGGTAGAAGCGCTCGATATCGTTCCCTTTGAAGGTGCTGCCGTCACCCCAGATATGGACATCGTCTTCTTGCATGGCTGCAACCAACATCGTGCCGGTAACGGCGCGGCCAAGCGGTGTGGTGTTGAAGTAGGGCAGACTGGCGGTGGAGATGTGGAACGCGCCGCATTGAAGCGCGGCCAAGCCCTCGGCGACGAGGGCGCGGCGGCAGTCGATCAGCCGGGCGGCCTCGGCGCCGTACGCCAGAGCGCGGCGGGGAATATCTTCGTAATCCGGCTCGTCCGGCTGGCCAAGGTTGGCCGTATAGGCGTAGGGGATCGAACCCTTGGCGCGCATCCAATGGATCGCCGCGCTGGTGTCGAGCCCACCCGAAAACGCCAGACCGATTTTTGCTCCCACCGGGAGGTGTTGAAGAATATTTGCCATAATCCCTCTTTTAGAGCACTGCGCACCATACGTGAGCCACTGCGGCCACTGAACCGGGTGGCGCGCTGCGCTTGCGCCCTGAGACGCAGGCTCAATTATGCCACAGGCGGTTGGCGCGATTGATCGATCGGTGGGGTTTCTACATTACGGCGCCCTGATCCAACGCACATTGTCGAACCAGACGGTTGCGTTGGCTTCCCCTCCAACGTCACTCAATTGCACAAACCCGCCCGTGCCTTCAGCAAAATTGTAGCGCCCAAGATGCACCCAGCCGGTCTGGGTTTGTTGATTCACGCCGACCTCGCTCGCGCCGTCGGCGAATTGCACCACATAGCGGGCGAGCGTAGTTGATGCACGGCGATTGGGACAGACCGGCACATGCGCGTAGACATCGTACGCGCCAGCGGGCAGGTTCGGCTGCCAACGGGCTACAAGCGCGCTCTTTGCCGGATCGCTAACGCCGTTGGCCGCGTAGGCGTGACGACCCATGCCGCAACCGACGGCGCTCGGACTGAGCGCGAAGGAGCTCTGCCAGAAGTCGCCGCCGAGCTCGTCGGCTTCGTGTTGTGCCGTGCCGGAATCGCGCTCGGGCGAACCGGCCAGTGGATCGGCGCCCATCCAGAGGAAGGTGATCTCCACTTCGGCCTGATCGCCCACAATGCCGAGATCGTCCCACCAGGCGCCGTCGCCAACGTCAACCGCCGTCGGGAAGCGCACATAGCCCTTGTCGGCGCGGCGGCCGTTATAGCCCTCGTAATACGCGGCGTGATCCATCGGCCAACCGCGTTCGAGGTCGGGGTAGCCGCTGCGTTGCACGTTCCAATAATCGTCGCGGCCACTGTACGGGCCGACATCCCACACCGGCACGACGGTGCTGCGGCCCTTGTAGGTGAGGCGGACGGAGTAGTTCGTCTGGCCTTTGGGGTTGAGCGCGCACCAGCAGGGCAGTGAAACGAAGCGGGCGCGGGGCGGAATGATCGTGCCGTTGGCAGTGCGCCCGCCGATCATGCCCTGACGGGTGCCACGGACGCGGAAGGTGGGCGCTGCGGCGAGGGTGCCGGCATAACTCTGGGCCTGATAGGTCGGCTGATCGCGGGTCGGCTCCAGGGTGACGTTCGTCACGCTCGGCGCGGCCTGGAGATCGGCGAGCATGCTTACTCGGTACTGCACCTGGCGCACCATCGGCCCAAAACCAACTACAGCGCCGTCGGGCAAGCCGGTAACCCAGGGTTGCCAGGTTTGCCCATCAACGCTGGCCCGCAGATCGACCAGCACCGCGCTGCCCGCAGGCGTGCGCGCCGTGTAGCTGAGGCGCAGGCGATCAATCGGTCGGTTGAGGGTGAGTGGTTCGGCGACGAGCGTGCCGTAGCGGGCGTATGCGGGGAAGAGGGCAGGCGAAGCGCTGGCTGTAGGGCTGAGTGTGAAAACGCCGCCGGCCTGAATGGTAATGTCATCGGTGCTGTACAACTGCGGCGGCGTGGCCTGAGCAGCGACAGGACTGATCGGTGAGAGGACGATGAGAGCCAGGATCAGTGCCGTGAGCACACCGGGGGTGTGGCGAACACGCATTGAGCCTCCATTTCTACAAACTTGGTAGCAGGCCACAACTGGGTGACCGGCGCGATTATACCACTTTCGCCGCAAAAAAGTGCAAATCGTACTTTCGTCCAACACGCTAGCGGGTAAAATCGCACAAGCGTACTAGAAATTTTATGGCGTCCTGAAGCCTTAAAATGAGGTTTGGAAATTCTGAAATGGCTTTTAGGGCTTTGTTACGGGCTAGGGGTCTTGACAAGTGCGGTATACTGCGTTGCGAAGGGCTAGATGACAATTCATTCAGGAGGACTGCGCTCATGCAGAAGACCGATTTTATCAAGGCCGTTGCGGAGAAGGCGGGCGTCTCCCAGAAGGAGACGAAGCTGGTTGTCGACTCGGCACTCGACGTGATCACTGATGCGCTGGCCAAGGGTGAGAAGGTGACGCTGACCGGCTTCGGTACGTTTGAGGTACGCTCGCGTCAGGCGCGCGAGGGTGTGAACCCGCAGACGCGCGAGAAGATCCACATTCCGGCCACCAAGACGCCGGGATTCAGCGCCAGCAGCACGTTGAAGGACGCCGTTAAGGAGTAAGATTGTTTGTAGGGGCGGCACCGGCGACTTCGTCGCCGGTGCCGCCCTTTTTTATGGAATGGGAACCGGGGCGGCGGTGAGCACCCAATCGGTGTAGAACTGCGTGAGATCGCATTCACACGCGGCTTCCGCCGCAGCCAGCAGATCGGCGCCACTGATGTCGCGGAAGCGGTTGGCAGCGTAGTAGTCCTGGAGGAAGCGGTTGAAGGCTGCCTCACCGATTGTGCCGCGCAGAGCGTGGAAGAACAGCCCCGCCTTGGCATAGGTAATCGCGAAGTAGTTGCCGCGTAGCGCCGCCGGCGGGCTGGCGAGCGGCGCATCCTGGCCCCGCGCTCGCGCCTGACGATAGATGTCGCGGTAGGTGCGTAACTCGGTTTCGGCGTCGGCGGTGCGACCAAGTGCTTCGAAGTAGAGCACCTGCGCATACGTCGCCGGCCCCTCATCGAGCCACGGTTCGGCCTGCGCATCATTGCCGACCTGGCTGTACCACCACTGATGCGCGATCTCATGCACCACGGTTGTGGTTAAACTACGCCCATTGTTGCCATAGAGGTTCTGCTCGATCAGCATCACGCTTGGGTACTCCATGCCCAGGAATTGGGTGAGCGCAGACTCGATCAGTTCCAGTTCGGCAAAGGGGTATGCGCCGTAGCGATCGTTGAAGATGCGCAGCGCGGCTTCGGCCACTTCCAGGCTGCGCCGTCCGGCGGCGGCATGGCGCGGCTGGAAGTAGGTCACAATGCGTGTGCCGTCCACGTCGGCGCTGGCCTGATCAAGCCCCTGAAGCGCCGCAATATAAAATTCACGCTGCGGGCCACTGACCAGCGTCTCGCGGCGCACCTGTTCGTTCACCGCTGCCACCCCCGTTTGCGTCCCGGTTGTTACCAGCGTCCAACCGACGGGCAGGTCAATTGTTGCGCGGTACAACGCCACGCTGGTAACGGTGAAGTCGCCGCGGCTGATAATTGGGCGGCGATCCCAACCACTTTCGGGCAGATAGCGGGCGAGCACCGGATAGATGTTGGCCATCGTCCAGACGCCGGCCGCGAAATTATGCGCGCCAAAGGTGCGGGAACTGGCGTTACGCGGCGTGCGGCTGCGAAATTCCAGTTCAACCAGCGCACTTGCGGCGGGGGGCAATGGTTCGGCCAGGTTCAGGTAGAACAGCGTATCGTTCTGCTCGGTGCCGGAGGGCGCTCCAACACCGTTGATGCGCGCCGCCGTAATATCAAGCCGCCCGCCGAAATCGGGATGGTTCGGATAGAGATGGAGAAAGATCTGTTCGAGCGGGTCGGCGCTGCGGTTCGTGAAGGTCAGCGCCAGACTGCCGATCGTCGTCAGATCGGTGGGGTTAAGCGCCAGCGTGAGGTCGTAGCGATCCCATGCGGCGTGGTCGGCGAGCAGATCACGCTGATCGGGGCGCATGGCGGCCGCCTGCGCCTCCAGGAAGGGATCGGATGGAACGGGCGTTGCCGTTGGCAGAAGCGGTGTCGGCGTGTAGGTGGGCGCCAAGGTCTGCGGCGTTGGTGCAGGCAGCGGGGCGCGTGCAGCCGTCGTTGTGGGGCTGGAAAGCGTCGGTGGTGGTACAGGCGTTGCCGAGGGCGACGGCGAGGCGACCACAGCGGGAGTACAGCCAATCAGCAAAAGAGTGAGCAGGAGCAAGAAGATACGCATTGAGGGGAACCGGGAATTAAGTAGAGAGTTTTCAGGTATCAAAGAGATTGGCGACGGCACAGCTAAAACCGGGGAGCAACGCCAGATCGCCGATTGTAGCGTCAACGCCGAGCGCACGAATAGTGTTATCGGGTGTATGGATCAGCACTTCGCGGGTTCGTGGATGGACTGCCCAGACCAGCGCAACTATTCAAGACCCAACGTAGCGTAGCGGCAACCAGGCCATGTTTTCCACCAGGCGGCATCGTCTCAACCACCGCTCCATTAACCAGTTCGCGACGGACAGCAGCATCAGGCAGCGTCCAGAATGTCTCAGTGGACATCAGTTCAACCACAGTTGCGCCCATACTCGTCTCCGCAGCGAATGGATACCTCTGGGCATTGTAGCATGATGGGGCGGCGGGGAATGCGCAAGGCAAAAGGCAAAATGGGGCGACCACGAGGGTCGCCCGTACGGGCCGGGGCGGCCGGGGCGGGCGAGCGCGGCGGGCGAGCGCGGCGCGGCGTGTCCTAAAGGACGCGCCGCGCCCCCCGGCATGAGCCGCGTCCTTCAGGGCGCGGCGGGCGGCGGATTTATTGCGCGAGCGCTTCGGTTTCCAGCGTTGGAGCGGGTTGGGCGATCGCCAGGGCGGCGCAGGCGGCGCAGGCGGCCAGGGCGGCGCCGAGCATCAGCGGTGAGCCGGGGCTGATCGCGCCGAGCATCCAGGTGGCGGGCAGGGGCGCGATCATGCGGGCCAGGCTATCGACGGAGGTAAAGACGCCCAGCACCTGCCCGCGTTCAGTTGGGCCGCTGCTGAGGGTGAGCAGGCTTTGCAGGCTTGGGTTGAGCAATCCCGGCCCCAGGGCGATCAGCAGGAAACTCACTAGCAGCACCGGCCATACGGGCGCCAGCGCGGTAATCAGCAAGCTCAGCCCAAGTAGGATCGCGCCGACGAACACGAGGCGCTGCTCGCCAAAGCGGCGCACTAGTCGCCCGGTGAAACCCACCTGCAAGATCACCGTAATTACACCGACATACGCCAGCAGAAAGCCGGTTTCGCGTGGGCCGAAGTCGAAGCGCCGCTCGGCGAAGAGGGCGAAGCAACTCTGGAAGGCGATCAGGCCCAGCGCACTGAGAAACGTGGTCAGGTAGATCTGGCGCAAGCCGGGCCGCACGCCGACGATAAAGACGTTGCGCAGTGCGCTTAATGGGCTGCCCCGCCCGGAGGCAACCCGCTGCGGCGGCTCGGGTACTGCGATCGCCGTGAAGATTACGGTAATCAGTGCAACCCCGGCGGCGGCATATGCGGGCACGCTGAAGCCGAAGGTGGCGAGCAAGCCGCCCACCACCGGCCCCAGAATGAACCCCAACCCGAAGGCCGCGCCGATCAACGCCAACCCCTGTGCGCGGTTCGTCTCGTCGGTAACATCACTGATATACGCCTGGGCCACGGTGATGTTGCCGCCCATCAAACCACCGACCAGACGCGAGGCCAGCAGCATCGCCCACGAATCGGCTGCGCCAAGCATCAGGAAGGCGATCACCGTGCCGACCTGGCTGACGAGCAGCAGCGGACGCCGTCCAAAGCGATCCGAGAGGCTGCCCAAAATCGGCGCGCCGACGAACTGGGCGGTCGCGAATGCTACCAGTAGCACGCCGATCGCTATTTCGCTCGCGCCGAGCGACTCGGCGTAGAACGGCAGCAAGGGCAGGATCAGCCCAAACCCAAGCAGATCGATAAAGACGACCAGGAAGATCACCAATAGGGGCGAGCGTTTTCCCTTCACAGAGCCTCCACCGCCGCAAGCAGCCGATCGACCTCCTCTGCTGTATTGTAATGGGCCAGCCCGACGCGCACCATGCCGCCCTGATCTTCAACACCTAGGCGCTCGGTCAGGCTCAGGGCGTAGTAGTTGCCGTTCCAGACAAACATGCCCTGCTCGCCGAGACGTTCGGCCACTTGCTGCGGCGTATGCCCGGCAATGCGGAATGAAACCGTCGGCGTGCGCCAGTCGAAGCGCTCCGGCTCGCGGATGCCATAGAAGGTGAGGCCGGGAATGCGTAGGAGGCCGTTCACAAGCCGTTCGCTCAGACCGCGTTCGTAAGCCTTGATTGTCGTGAGCGTATCGACCAGCGCCGCGCGGCGTCCGGCAGCCTGGTGCGCCGGATCGGCCAGGCCGGCCAGGTAATCGACAGCGGCAGTAACGCCGGCCAGTCCCTCGTGGTTCTGGGTGCCGGTCATCCAGCGGTCGGGGCCGACATTGGTGGCCGGGCGGACTTTGTAGGGCTGGAAGCGCTCCAGATGTTCGCGCTTGCCATAGATCACGCCGACATGTGGGCCGAAGAACTTGTAAACGCTACAGGCCAGGAAATCGCAGCCTAGTTCTTGCACATTGATCGGGCCGTGGGGCGCGTAGTGTACCGCATCGACAAACGTCAGCGCGCCGACGCTCCGCGCCAGTTCGGCCACTTTGCGCACGTCGTTGATCGTGCCGACGGCGTTTGAGGCATAGCCCACGGCTACCAGTTTTGTCTGCGGCGTAAGCTTGGCGGCAAGATCGGCCATGTCGAGGGTGCAATCTTCAATATCGACATCGACTTCGCGCACCGTTACGCCGCGTTCGGCCAGGGCGCGCCAGGGCGCGACATTCGCATCGTGGTCGAGTCGGGTCACTAGCACTTCATCGCCCGGCCCCAACTCACGCCCGATCGCCCGGCTCAGCGCGAAGGTGAGTGAGGTCATATTCTGGCCGAAGAACAGCTCATCGGGCGCGCAGCCGAGCAAGTCGGCCATGGCCTGATGGGCGCCGGAGAGCACAGCATCGGTGCGCCGGCTGGTGAGGAATGCGCCGTGGGCATTGGCATTGCTATGCGTCAGGTAGCCGCTGATCGCGTCGATCACAGACTGAGGAACTTGGGTGCCGCCGGGGGCATCAAAAAAGACCGCCGGCCGCCCGCCGACCTCTTCGCGAAGCGCGGGGAACAACGGACGTACGGCATTGGCATCGAAGCGCTGCATGAGGCCTCCTGAAAGTATGGAAAGTGCAGCGCTATTTTACAACACTGAAGCACTGAGGGCGTGAGGGCGTGAGGCACGGAACGACGGAACGACGGAACCACGGAACCACGGAAGCATTGAGGGCGTGAGGGCGTGAGGCACGGAACGACGGAACGACGGAACGACGGAACCACGGAAGCATTGAGGGCGTGAGGGAGTGAGGGCGTGACGCACGGAACCACGGACCCACTGAACCACGGAACCACGGAAACTAGGAACCACTGAAGCAGTGAGGGCGTGTGGCACTGAACCAAGGAACCACGGAACCACGGAACCACGGAAGCATTGAGGGCGTGAGGCACGGAACCACGGAACCACGGAACCACGGAACCACGGAACCACGGAAGCATTGAGGGCGTGAGGCACGGAACCA
>JBBRUG010000294.1:0-7702 GCA_038247995.1 Chloroflexales bacterium
AGCGGGAGAGGGGTTTCCGACCGCATCAGGACGCCATTCTTCGGCGGCTCCCCCTGCTCCCCTTGAGGGAGAAGGGGGCTGGGGGGATGAGGGAAATAGCGCATTGGGACGCGATCCTGTAAAAACCCTACACCTGCAAGGCAGGGGGCAGGGGGTGCGGGGCATTTGGCGTTGGGACACGATCGGCGCGTGTTCGGGCAGACGTTGTTCCGTTGTTCCGTGGTTCCGCCTCGATCAGAGCGCCTTCTGGCCCTCGCGGGTGCTGGCGAGTGTGCCGAGATGGCTGGCTTCGCTCAGGCTCACCAGGTAGGGCAGATCTGCGCCATACTCGATCACGCTGATGCTGGCGTTGGTCACCCAGATCCGGTTGATCCGATCCATGTTCATCCCCAGCGCATCGGCAACCAGAATCTTCACGATCACGTCGTGGGTGCTTACCAGCACGGTCTGATCTTTGTGCTGCGCATAGATCCGCTCACGGAAATCCAGCGTGCGCTTCACAATATTCGAGAAGCTTTCCCCGCCCGGCATCTGTGCGCGGGTCGGATGGGCGCGCCATTCACGCAACCCCTCGGCAAACAACTCGGCGATCTCATCGGCGTACTTGCCCTGCCATTCGCCGTGGTGGATCTCCAACAGTTCGTCGGCATACGTATACGGCACCGCCGGGTGGTTGCGGGCGATCGCCTCGGCAGTTTTTGCCGCACGCTGAAGCGGGCTGGTGTAGATCTGGTCAATTGGCTCGTGTTTCAGGCGCTCGGCAAGCGCCTCGGCCTGTTGTAAACCAAGTTCGGAGAGCGCCGCATCGAGCTGGCCCTGGTAGCGGTGAATCCGATTCCACTCACTCTCGCCATGGCGGACAATAATCAGTCGCATCGTAGCTTGCCTCGTAGGTCAGATTGGTTCGTTGGGGCCGTTGCCCCCTGGCGCATTATAGCCCAACCACGAAAACCTATACCAGGGGATAATTCGCAACCGCAAATGGAAGTGGTATGCTACAGCTATCCAATTGTAGGCAGATCTTCCAGGAGCGACTTTTATGAACCCAGTCTTTCTGTGGTGGCTATCCCTTGGTGCGCTGATCGGTTTTGTGGCCGAGTGGATCTGGGACTGGATCTGGTTTCGTCGATCCAGGCAGGTAGTAACTGCTGATACGGATGTACAGGTCAATGCGTTGACAGCGGAGCGTAACCGTTTGCAGAACGATTTGCGCGCCTGCGGTGAGCGCTCGGCCAGCCTGGAAAGCGAGCTTGGGCCGCTCCATACGCGGATTGGCGAACTAGAGCCGGATCAGGCCCGCGTCGGTATACTCGAGGCCGAATTGGCCCGACTCCAACTCCGGCTTGGTGAGTTGGATCTGGATCATGCGCGTGTCGGCGAACTTGAGAGCGAGGTGGGCCTCTTGCGTGGGCGTGTCGGCGAACTAGAGCCGGATCAGGCCCGCGTCGGCGAACTTGAAACCGAACTAGACCGGTTGCACGCTGCGAACAGTGCGCCCGCCGGGGTTACGCTTGGCGCGGCAACCCTCGCATTGTCGATGCAAGATGGCGATCAGGAACGAGCTGTTGGTGACGCCGATGGCGCGATCGTGTTCGCGATGCGCGACAGCAATGTGCAACTTCAGGATGAACTCGACGCGACCCGGCGCGCCCTGGTGCGCCTCGGTACGGGTCGCGGCGACCCGCTGATCGACATCAACGGCATTGGGCCGATCTATCAGGAACGCCTCTACGCCCAGGGGATCGTCAGCTTCGAGTAGTTGGCGGCGATGAGCCCTGATCGCGTGCACGCCCTAATTGTGGCGCCGAATGCGGTCGGCGATGTAGAAACAGCGAGCTGGATTGTTGAAGCGCAGCGCCTTGCCGGACGCCCGCAGCGCGACCCACTGATCGACATCTTTGGCGTTGGCCCGGTCTATGAACAGCGTCTGCTTGATGCAGGGCTCTTTACGTTTGAACAGGTTGGCCAGATGACCGTCGAAGAACTCCGGGCGATTATCAAACCCAAAGCCTGGCAAAATGCAGATTTTGCGGCCTGGATTGACGAGGCCCGCTTGCTGGCGCAACAGGTGCGCGACGGCACGTACCGCAAGGGGAGGTACTGATGCGTACCGGTAGCCCTAAGCAAACCGTTACTGAAACCCCATCGTTGCGCTACTGGATGGGCCGCGACTGGGCGAAAGCGGGCATCGCCGGCCTGCTGGCGCTCTCGCTGTTGCGCCCCGGTGTCACGCCCGCCACCGGCGACCCGGCAGCAGTTGCAACGGCGGTGCCGGCGACAGCGGCTACCGTACAGGCGCCCACGGCCGTGATCGAAACCGTGCCAGCAACGCCACTTGTTGCGCCGCAGATCCTCGGCACGCAGGAACAGATCGTCGCCGGGCCGTACACTATCCAAGGCTCGGGCACGCCTGGCTCGACTGTCGCTGTGTTAGTGAATGGCGTTTCGGCAGGTATCGCGCTCGTGGGCGCCGATGGGAACTGGAGCTTGCCGACGGAGTTGTCCGCCGGCTCGGCGGAACTGGTCGCCCAAACGCTCGATGCTTCAGGCGCAGTTGCCGCCGAGGCCGATCCGGTGAACCTGAGTGTCGCCGAAGCGGTGGCGGTGCCGCTGATCGTGCGCACGTTTGATGTGCCGCGGGCCGGGCCGAGTACGGTTCAGGGCAGCGGCACGCCCGGTTCAACCGTGCGGGTCACACTGAACGGTGCGGAGGTGGGCACAACCACGGTCGGCGCCGATGGGAGTTGGTCGCTGCCGATTGATCTTCCGCCGGGAGAGGTGACGCTTGAAGCAGCGGCGGTGGACGCCGCGGGCGAGGTGCTTGCTGGCGGTGAGCCGCTTCAGTTGAGTGTGATCGACGACCCGGCAATCGCCGCGCCGACGCTCGATGGGCCGACCGGCCCGCTGCTTGGCGGACTGAACACGTTGAGCGGCAAGGGCGCGCCGGGCACAACCATCGAAGTGCTGATCGACGGCAGCCCGGTTGGTACGGCAGTGGTGGGCGACGATGGGATCTGGTCGCTCGAAACCGGCCTTAGCCCGGGACCGAACGCGATCCAGGTGCGCGCCCTCGACGCAAGCGGCGCGGTTGTGGCCGAGGCCGAGCCGTTAACGGTGAACGTTGCGGCGGTTCAGCCACCGATCGATGGTGTGGCGTCGGGCGAGTTCAGCATTAACGTTCCGGCCGAGGGCGCCGCACTGGAACCCGGCCCGTTGGAGGTAAGCGGCACCGGCCGCCCCGGCGCCGAGCTTGAGGTATTGAACAGCGATCAGGTGCTGGCTACCACGGAGGTCGCCGACGACGGCACCTGGGCGACGACAGTGGAGTTGCCGGAGGACGGTACGGCGTCGATCGGCGTGCGCGAAGTCGGTTCGCCCGACATTAGCGGGCGGCCAGTGCGGGTTGTGATCGGTGATGGCGCAACAGACTTCTGCACCGAACTGGCCGTTGGCTGCGGGGCCTGGGTGACGCGGGCGGGCGGGTTGGTGCTGCGCATTCGCACGGCGCCGGCAGTTACCGCCGACAATATCATCACCCGCTTGCCAATCGGCACGCAAATGGCGATCCTTGAAGGCCCCGAAGCGGCCGCCGGCTTTACCTGGTGGCGCGTGCGCACCGTCGGCGGTGTGGAGGGTTGGGTGGCCGGCGAAAATCTGGTGTTGCAACCGGATTAACTGTTTGCCGGTACCAGCGACATGTGCCGCTGGTACCGGCGGATTATCCAGCGTACGGATAGTGAAACGCGCCGGGGAAATCCTCAGGCGCGACTTTGCGTTTGCCGCTCCACTCCTCAATGTCGATCCGGAACACACTCGTTCGCACCAGTTCCTCAGCCGTAGTAGCGCGGTAGTGTTCGCCCGGCCGCAAATGCGGCGCGTATTTGTCGAGAATAAGCTGTAACCCAGCCGCCGCTTCTGCGGCATCTTCGACTACGTGCAGTGTACCGAACACCACCACCCCGGCGTACTCCACACTAAACTCCAGAGCCACATCGGCGGGTAAAAGCCGACCCATTTCACTCACACTCAAACACACGGCGGTGCCGCCCTCGGCGTTGGCGCGCGTGCGGCCATACCGGGCTGTATGGACGTAGATGACGTGTTGAGCCGGCACGTAGGCGAAAATATTGCTGTTGATAAACGGCTGACCAGCATTTGCCGTCGCCATTGTAGCCATGGACGCACGGCCGAGCAGATCGGCGATCCAGGCGTCGTCATTCACGGCGCGATCACGGCGGCGTACGGCGGCGCGTTCGCGGGTGGCATAATCGTGAGGCATGGGGCTATTCCTTTTGGTAAAGGCGGATCGCGACCTGCCCTTACGCCGGGCGCGACATTCTTATGCTCTAGCATAGCCGAGCGATTGGTTAGCTGAAAGGGCCAATATCGGCTATAGTAAGCAGACCACTTTTGGGCGCACCTGACAGGTTTGCGGATCTGATTGGACTGCTACATGTCTCACGCTGATCTTGGCGCATTGTTTGCCGCTGTTCAGCTTGATCCAAACGCCGACACGCCGATCTACCAGCAACTCTATGCCGAGATCCGCACGGCGGTGCTCAGCGGGCGGCTACCGCCGGGTACACGCCTGCCGGCAACGCGGGCGCTGGCCGTAACACTTGGCTTGGCCCGCTCGACAGTCGTGAACGCCTTCGAGCAGCTTCTGGCCGAGGGTTATCTGGATAGTCGGGTCGGTGCGGGTACCTTTGTCGCGCTGAATCTGCCCGAGGAGTTACTGCATGTCGGCGTGGAGGCGGCGCGCACTAAGCCGACAATTTCGCCAACCGGCGGCCTCTCGCAGCGCGGCGTGCGGCTGGCCACGGCGCGGGTGAGCGTTACGGCGGCCCCCCGGACGGCGCAACCGTTTCGGCACGGGTTACCCGACATCAGCGACTTTCCGTTTACGCTCTGGATCCGCCTGTTGAGCCGGCGTTATGCCGCGCCGACCCTGCTCGATTATGGCGATCCAGCCGGCTATTTGCCGCTGCGCAATGCCCTGGCGCGCTACCTTGCGGCTGCGCGGGGCCTGAACTGTCGGCCGGAACAGGTGATTATCGTTGGTGGATCACAGCAGGGCCTGGATCTCGCGGCGCGGCTGCTGCTCGATCCAGGTGATGCGGTCTGGATTGAGGAGCCCGGCTACCTCGGCGCCCGCGCCGCCCTGCGCGCCGCCGACGGTGAACTAATCCCGGTGCCCGTCGACGCCGAGGGGCTTGATGTGGCAGCCGGTCAGACGCGGGCGCCTCAGGCGCGCATGGCCTATGTTACGCCTTCGCATCAGTTCCCGCTAGGCGTAACGCTGAGTTTGGCGCGGCGCTTGGCGCTGCTGGCCTGGGCCGAGGCGGCGGGGGCGTGGATTATGGAGGACGATTACGATAGTGAGTTTCGGTATGCCGGGCGGCCATTAGCGGCATTACAGAGCCTGGATCGGGCCGGGCGGGTGATCTACCTGGGTACGCTCAGCAAAGTGCTCTTTCCGGGATTGCGTCTCGGCTACCTCGTTGTGCCACCAAACCTGGTTACGGCTTTCACTGCGGCGCGCGCCGTTACCGATCGGCAGGCGCCCGCCGTTACGCAGGCGGCCCTGGCCGACTTCATCGAGGGTGGGCATTTTGCGCGGCACATCAGGCGGATGCGCACGCTGTATGCCGCCCGTCGTGAAGCGCTGCTTACCGGGTTGGCGCCGCTGCACGCGCATTTGGAACTCCTGCCCGCGACAGCCGGCATGCACCTGACGGCGCTGTTGCCTCACGGCGTCGATGATCAGGCGATCACGCAACGTGCTGCCGCACAGCAACTAGAGATCGCGCCGCTTTCCGCCTACGCGCTTGGGCCGCTGGAACGCGGCGGTTTGATCTTGGGTTACGCACCGTTCAGCCCCGCTGTGATCTTGGCGGCGAGCCAACGGCTTGGGAGCGTGTTGCGTGAGGGATAGGCGACCTGACATGCCCCACTACGCGACCTGTCAGGACAGAATCAGCAGTGGAATGTATTTTCGGCGCTCCTTGCGGTCTCTTATTAGTGTCACGATCAGCAAGGAGAAGCAGTCATGCGCCGATCAACCGAAATCTTACTCATGCCGATGATGCGGCTGATGCTGACCGCACTTGGTCTTCATGAGCGGGCGACGTTACTCCACAGCCTCCGCGTTGCGGCAATTGTCGCAGCCGTGGCGCCACGCATTGGGTTGGGCGGTGTACATCTGGAAGCGGCAGTGCTCGGGGCGCTGTTCCACGATATTGGGAAACTGCACGTTCCCCGTGACGTATTGGTCAAGCCCGACCTATTGAATGCGGGGGAGTGGGCAACAATCGTAGCCCATCCACATGAAGGGGCAACCATGCTGGAGCGCATCGGTTTTGGCAAGCCAATTGCGAATGTTGCGTGCTACCACCACGAGCGCTGGGATGGTAGCGGGTATCCACTCGGGCTTAGCGGCACGCTGATCCCGGCGGCGGCGCGGCTCGTGGCGGTGGTTGATGCGTATGATGTGATGACGACGGGGCGACCATACGCCAGGGTGCGCAGCACCTCGATGGCGATCACCGAGTTGCGGGCGGGCGCCGGCAGCCAGTGGGCGCCGGTGACGGTGCAAGCTGTTGCCGCCTGGGCAGTTGGCGTGCGCGCCCCGGTGGCCCCGCTGCACCTGGATCAACTGCCGTTGGAGAGCGTGGGCCGGCGGGTTTCAGCGGCGAGTTGAAGCACGCTACGGGCGAGATCAGCCTTAACCGCCGGATCGCGCATAATCGTATCGGTGACGGCAACGCGCACCCCCAGCGCAGCGATTGAGTCGGCCAGCGCGGCATCAACCTGGTCGATTACCATGCCGTCGATCAGGCCGGCATAGGCGTGGGCGACGCCGAGGGCGCTGATCTCCAGACCCATGGCCTGCATGAGCGGCACTGCCGGGCCTTTGATCGGTGCGCCGCCGACGATCGGGCTGACGGTGACGATCGGCGCGGTAGTGGCCTCCAACGCATTACGGACGCCTGGAATGGCCAGAATTGGGCCGACGCTGACCACTGGATTGCTCGGCGCGATCAGAATCGCCTCGGCTGTAGCGATTGCTTCCAGCAGACCGGGCGCCGGGCGCGCCTGCTCCACCCCCACGAAGCGCACGCCCCGCACGGCATCTTGGGCGCGGCGCTGCACCAGATACTCCTCGAAGTGCAATTCGCCGACATCGGTGAGAATATGGGTCGGCACCGGGTCATCGCTCATGGGCATGATCCGCACGGCCACGCCGAAGGCGCGCCGGAAGCTATCGGCAACCGCGCTAAGCGGATGGCCCTCGCGCAACAGCGCGGTACGGCGAATATGCAGCGCCAGATCGCGGTCGCCCAGCTTAAACCAGGTTGGGCCGCCGAGCTTGCCAAGCCACTCCATACAGGCGTCGGTGTCGCCTTTAATGCCCCAGCCCTGTTCGCGGTCGATCAGGTCGGCCAGCGTACAGGTGACAATATCGAGGTCGGGCGCGATCTGGAGGCCATGGAGCGTAAAATCGTCGCCGGTATTCACGACAGCGGTGATCGTTTCGGGGGGGACAATCTGAACCAGGCCTTCAAGAAAACGGGCGGCGCCAACACCACCGGCAAGCACGAGGATCATGACAACTCCTTGAGAACAACGGAACCACGGAACCACGGAACCACGGAACCACGGAACCACGGAACCACGGAACCACGGAACCACGGAACCACGG
>JBBRUG010000295.1:0-7694 GCA_038247995.1 Chloroflexales bacterium
TATGCGGAAGAACTGATTAAACTCCTTCCGGAAAAACCAGAGCCGGGTTTATTGCGACGGCTCCTGGCGCAGGTCACGGGGCTTGGGCGTATCCATCCGCTCCCCAATGACCGGCTCGCCGGATAATTGGCGAAGGTATTGGATAGTAAATACTAATGAAAGCATATCGACTGGCCAGCGTATGAACGCCGAGCGCAAAGAGCAGGGCAGCACGCGTCAGAGCATTTTGCAACTCTTGCGGCGTCACGGCGAGATGACGGCTCAGGAGTTGAGTGATGCGCTGGGAATCGGCGCAGTCGGGATTCGTCAGCATCTGGCGTTACTTGAACGCGCTGTGATGGTTCGGATTGCCGGTTTACGGCGCAATGTGGGCCGGCCGGCAAATATTTATGCGCTCACGGCTGAAGCTGCGGAGCGCTTTCCCAAGCGCTATGATCATCTCGCTCTCGAGGTGATCGATTATATGGCCAAGGTCGGTGGGCCGATGGCAGTCAATGAACTGCTCATCCATCGGCGTGAGGAATTGGCGCGTGAGCTTGGTCCGGCGTTGGCCGGTAAGAGCCGCGGCGAACGGGTGGCGGCGCTGACGGCTATTCTGGCCGAGCAGGGTTATATGTGCGAATGTGAACAACTCGCCGACGGGTCGTATGTTCTCACCGAGTACAATTGCCCCGTCGATTGTGTCGCCCGGCGCCATCCAGCGTTTTGCGCTCAGGAAATTCAGCTCTACGAAGACTTGCTAGGCGTGCCGCTTACCCGCGATGGAACGATCGCCGGGGGCGCTCATTGCTGTCGTTATCGCATTCCTGCATAGCTAAGCACTTGCCGACGCTATGTTATTCTCGGGGCCGCCTGGCCCTGTTTTCATGCCCAGGCACGCATCTTGCTGGTGAGTTGTTTACCAGTCTTGAAACATTTAAGGAGGTAGACCGATGGCGTTCGAATTGCCGCCGCTGCCGTACGATTACACCGCGCTGGAGCCTCATGTTGATGAGGCGACGATGCATTTCCACCACGATAACCATCACAACACCTACGTCACCAACCTGAACAATGCCCTAGCTAATCACCCGGATCTACAGGGCAAAAGCATTGAGGATCTGATCGGTAACATCGATGCGCTCCCTGAAGCCATCCGTACCGTTGTGCGCAACAACGGCGGTGGGCACTGGAACCATACGTTCTTCTGGGGAATCATGGGGCCGAACGCGGGCGGCGAGCCCACCGGTGAACTGGCGACCGCAATCAATGCCGCTTTCGGCGATTTTGCCAGCTTCAAGGAGAAGTTCAAGGCCGCCGGCACGGGCCGTTTCGGCTCCGGCTGGGCCTGGCTTGTCGCTGAGAAAGACGGCAGTCTGTCGATCACCAGCACGCCCAACCAGGATACGCCGGCGATGGAAGGCAAGACGCCGGTCCTTGGCCTTGACGTCTGGGAGCACGCCTACTACCTGAAGTATCAGTTCAAGCGCCCCGGCTATATCGATGCCTGGTGGAATGTGGTGAACTGGGCCAAGGTCGCCGAGCACTATGCTGCGGCCAAGGGCTAGTTGCCTCAACTTCAATCGGCCACGCGGGTTTCCGCGTGGCCGATTTTTTATTCCAATACATTTTGGCAGTTCAGTTCACCAGCCTGTGCTGCGGCGATCACCGGCGCCAGCGCTTCACCCTGCGGGCCGGTTGCGGCAGCCTGAAGATCCGCCAGCGCCCCACCAGGATCGCCCAGGCGCAAAAGCGTATCGGCCCGTAATAAGTACAGCAGGCCAAAGTCGGGCGAGCGCTCAATCGCCGCCGTATACGCATCCCTAGCTGCGGCATCATCGCTGCTGTTGCACAATGCCAGGCCGCGCAGCAGATCGTAATCGGCCTGGCGCGCCGGCAGGAGGTTCGCCTCCTGCGCCAGAACTAAGCCGCGTTCAGCCGCCTCCACCACATCGCCATACTGCCCGGCAAGCAGGAGATCGAAGGCGTTGGTGGTTACCCCGATCAGGTTTTCGCCACCGAAGGTGCCCGCATACAGCGTACTATCGAAGCTGCGTTGCCCGTCCATAGACGGCCGGATCGCCAAGGAGTACGTTTAGCGCCGCAAGATCGAGGGTAATAGGTACATTGCTCGCCAACTCACTGTCCGCCGAACCATCAGCCCGCCGGAAGCGCATATCAACTGCATGCCCTCCGTCCGGCAACGCCCGGACAAATACCTCAAGATCAGCGTACGCCATAAACAGCCTATCAACTTTAGACCAACGGATGGCTGTAGTATACCGCACAGCCTTTATGATAGGTACTGTGTGGGGACATAGAATGTATGGGTCGGACAGGACGGAGTAAAGTAGCGGCAGCCGAATATGGCTTCCCCACGCTCGGATCACCCCAAACGAATTCGCGGGTTGAGGTAGGCATACAGCAGGTCGGCGGCGAGGTTCGCTACAGCAAAGATCAGCACCGTAATCATGCTCACCGCCTGAAGCAAGGGCAGGTCGCGCCGGTCGATCGCAAAGGTGAGCAGGCGCCCAAGACCGGGGTAGTTAAAGACGTTTTCGACCACAATCAGGCCGCTGATCAGCCAGCCAAAGCTGATCGCAATCACGGTTACCGCCGGCAACAACGCATTGCGCAGCACATGGCGCACAACTACGGTGCGATATGGTAACCCTTTTAATGCCGCCGTACGCACATAACCCTGCTTGAGTTCTTCCATTACGCCGGCGCGCACCAGCCGCACAATATAGGCCAGCAGCACTAATGTGGCCGTAACAGCAGGTAGAATCAGTTGGGGCAACGCCGCGAAGAAACCGATGCCCGGCGCCACCGATGAGTTGGCCGGCAAGATCTTTAACTGAAAGGCAAAAATCTCGATCAGCACCAACCCGGTAACGAACTCCGGTAAGCCTACAACTGTCAGCGCGCTCAGGCTGATCGCATGGTCGGCCGGGCGTTCGGCGTTCAGCCCGGCGATCACCCCCAAACCAATCGCCAGCGGAATAGCAATCAGCAATGTGATTGCGGCCAGACGCAATGAGGCGCCCAACCGCTCAAATACAAGCTCGTTAATCGGCTGGCGGGTGCTGAATGAGATCCCCCAATCACCGCGCACAAAATCGAATAGCCAGTTGAAATACTGGATCGGCAGTGGGCGATCCAGCCCCAACTCAGCGCGCAGAGCGGCCACCGCCGCGTCGCTGGCTTCACGGCCCAGAATCACCCGTGCGACATCGCCCGGCAGCAAACGACAGATCACGAAGATCACCAGCGAGGTGATCAGCAGAGTAAGCAGCAGAAAACCAGTGCGGCGCAATAGGTAACGGGCCATTACGCCTCCTTCTTCTGGGCCAGCCGCAACTCCTCAAGTGGAATGTGGCATTGGATCGCATGGCCATCGCCGGCATCGCGCCAGGGCGGCGTCTCCGTGCGGCAGGTCTCCCCGAGCACACGCGGGCAGCGGGTGTGGAAACGGCACCCAGACGGGATCGCCGCCGGGCTCGGCACCTCGCCCTCCAGATGCACCCGCGCCCGGTATGCGGCGCCGATGGTCGGTGCGGCGGCGATCAACGCTTCGGTGTAAGGGTGGAACGGCGGCTTCAGTACCGCCTCGGTTCGGCCATGCTCAACTACCGTGCCCAGGTAAACAACGGCAATCTCGTCGGCGAGGTAACTTACTACACCAAGATCATGAGTGATAAACAGGTAACTCACGCCGCTGGTACGCTGCAAATCGCTGAGCAGATTCAGGATCGCTGCTTGCACCGAAACATCCAAGGCACTGACGGCCTCATCAAGCAGCACCAGATCCGGCTCGGCAGCAAATGCACGCGCAATCGCCACCCGTTGCTTCTCACCGCCGCTGAGCTGGCCGGGCAGGCGCGTTGCATAATCGGCAGGTAACGTTACCAGTTCAAGCAGATGCCCCACCCGCCGATCGGCCTGCGCGCGATCCTGGCCCGCCAGACGCATTAGCGGGCGGCGCAACGCCTCGCCAATCGTCAGGTAGGGGTTGAGCGCCTCGTCGGGGTTCTGAAACACCATCTGGATGCGCTTGAGCAGTTCCGGCGCTCGATTGGCCAGGGCCGGTGCAAGCGGGATATCAACCAACTGGATCATTCCGGCGCTGCGTTCCGTCAGACCGATCACACAGCGCGCCAGGGTTGTTTTGCCGCTGCCGCTTTCACCTACTACGCCGAGCGTGCGCCCATACCCAACCTGCAGATCGACGCCATCGACAGCCCGCACCGCCCGCTTGGGTGTGCGGCGCAAAAGCTCGGGTAGGGAACGCCTGATCGGGAAACGCTTCTCCAGCCCATCCACGTGCAGCACTACCTGATCTTCAGCAGTACGGGCAGGGGGAACCGTAGCCGCCGGCGGATGTGCATTCAGGCTGCCCGCGGCAATTTCACGCCAGCGCAAGCAGCGTACCCGCCGTCCGTCACTCGCCTGCTCCAACATCGGGCGTTCCTGACGGCATGGGTCAATCGCCAGCGGGCAACGCGGCGCAAAGACGCAACCGCTCGGCAAATCCTCGAGTGGCGGGATGGCGCCGGGGATCGGGCGCAACTGGCGGCTGTCGCGCCGGTCGCCTGGGTGCGGCAGACTGTCGAGCAAACCCTGAGTATAGGGATGCAGCGGGCGCTCGAACAATTCCGCCGCAGGCGCATCCTCGACCAATTCGCCGGCGTACAGCACTGCTACGCGGTCGCAAAAGCCGGCCACAACCGCCAGGTTATGCGATACCAGCAGCGCCGCCGCGTTGCGTTCGGTGGTCAGTTCGCTGAGCAAGTCGAGGATCGTCGCTTCAGTCGTTACGTCAAGCGCCGTCGTCGGCTCGTCGAGCACGAGCAGGGCTGGATCGCCGCGCAGAGCCATGGCGATCATCACGCGCTGTTGCATCCCACCACTGAGCTCGTGCGGATAAGCGGCGAAGACCCGTTCAGGATCGGCCATCCGTACCTGACGCAGCAAGGTGAGCGCCTGCTCGCGTGCAGCAGCCCGCGACAGCCGCCCTTCGAGCGCCTCGACAAGTTGTTCACCCACCCGCAGCGACGGATTCAGCGCTGCGAGCGGATTTTGCGGCACCAGACGCAAGTCGGCGGCCCAGGCAGTGCGCAGATCGGCGTCGTTAAGCGTCGTCATGTCGCGGCCGCGCAAGAGCACCTGCCCGCTCCGAATCTGCGCGCCCGTCTCAGGTGCGCGCAGTAATGCCAGAGCTAGCGTACTCTTTCCGCTGCCGCTTTCGCCCACTACGCCATAACGCTGCCCAGGCGCCAGGGTCAACGACACGTCGCGTACTGCGTCACGCCAACCGCCATTTGCGGGATAACCAACAGTCAAGTTTTCGATTGAGAGCAAGGGTTCCAAGGATAATCCATTGTATCAGGCGTCATCACGCAGAGTGCGTCACGGCACGCAGGCTGTGGGCGGTCACGCGGGCCACGGGCGGTCACGCGGGCCTGGGCGGTCACGCGGGCCACGGGCGGTCACGCGGGTCCGCCCTTACGAGCGCCCCATGATGCATTCTGCATTATTCTTGCAGCGCTCGTCGCAGTCCATCGGCCATAAGGTTTACCCCGATCACGAGCACCGCAATCGTTGCCACCGGAAAATAGAGCGCCCAGGGTGTCAGGCTCGCATAGTTGCGCGCCTCCGACACCATCAGACCCCAGTCGGGGCTGGGCGGTTGCACGCCCACGCCCAGGAAGCCAAGCGAAGAGACGAGGAAGATCGCATACGAGAAGCGTAGCGCCGCTTCAACAGCCAGCGCCGGCAACACCGAAGGCAGAATCTCGCGCAACAAAATATAGCTTGTCCGCTCGCCGCGCACCCGCGCCGCCTCGACGAAACCGCGCTCCTTCACGCTAAGGACAACACTGCGCACTACACGGGCGACGATGGGCGTATAGACGATCACAATCACCAAGAGCACGCTCTGGCGCGAGGGGCCGAGCGTGCCCAGGAGCAACAGCGCCAGCAAGAGCGCGGGAATGGCCAGTAAGCCATCAAAAGAACGAAAGGTCAATTCATCGACCCAGCCGCCCCGGTAAGCTGCGGCGAGGCCCGCGCCCGTACCAATAATCACCGCTGCCAATGTACCGAGACCGGCCAGAGCAAAAATATCGCGGGTGCCCAGAATCACCCGGCTGAACACATCGCGTCCCAGCCGATCGGTGCCAAACAGATGCGCCGCCGAGGGCGCAGCGCGTAACGCACTCGTCTGCTCCGTTGCGCTATACGGCGCCAGCAGCGGGCCAAAGATCGCCAGCATCAAAAATAAACCAACAATCAACGTTCCCGCCGCCGACGTGGGGCGCGCAAACAAGGCTCGCGGCACACGCGCCCACCCGGCTGCGCCGTGCGTAGCCGGCATACCACCGCTCATGCTTACACTACGCAGTTGCTTCTCACTCCGCTCAAGTGACATGATTTATTAGGATTCAGGAGGCAGGGTTCAGGATTCGTCATCCTGAATCCTGAACCCTGCCTCCTGGTTCTTACGCCGACCCAGTAATCGCCGCCAGATCGGTGCGACCGGGAAAAGCCTTCAACTCAAACCCGGTAAAACCCTCGCGGACAGCGCCCAGTGCGGCGAAGAAATAAGGGATCACTACGGGGCCACGTTCGATCAGAATGCGCTGGATCTCTGCATAGGCGTTGGTACGCACCGCCTCGTCGAGCGTGGTGCCGGCCTCACGCGCTAGTTCGTCGAACTCCGCGTCCGAAAAGTGGCTCTCATTCCAGACTGCATCGGTCACGAGCATCACATCAAGGTAGAACTGCGGAATTGGGCGCGAACCCCAACCCGTAATCCCGAGATCGACTTCGAGCCAGCCATCGTCGGCATAATAGACGCTCTCGGGTTCGACAATAATATTTACATTAATCCCGGCGGGCGCCCACTGCTCCTGCAACACCACCGCCAGATCGGGGCGGTCGCCGGAGTCGGGCACGTGGAAATCAATGTTCAGACCATCGGCATACCCAGCCTCGGTGAGCAGCGCCCGTGCGGCATCAACATCGCGCGCGGGCAATGGCGTCGCTTCAGTGTAGTAAGCGTTGAAGAGCGGGCCGATCGGGCTATCACGCCCAGGCGCACCAACGCCCAGACTGACGCGCTGGAAGATATCATCGCGATCGGTGGCCAACTTCATTGCCTGGATCACGCGCGGGTCATTCCCCGGTTCGCGATCCGAGCGCAAACGCACCAGGTCGAAGCCGTTCGTCGGCACCTGCACCGCCCGCACGCCCGCTTCCTGCTCCAGGGCCTGCCAGAGCGGCGTCGGCATACGCATTGCAATATCAACCTGGCCACCGCGCAAGGCGCCAACTGCCGCCGCTGCATCGGCAAAGAAGATAATCTCCAGGTTCGCCACGCCGGGCTTGCCCTGGATGAAATACTCCGGGTTTGCTTCGAGCGTCATGCGGTTCTCGGCGCTATAATCCACAACCTTAAACGGGCCGGTACCGTTAAAGTTAGTTGCCGGATCGGCTGCATCGGCCTTTAAGACAAGCGCATGATTGTCGCTCAGATCGTAGAGAAAGAACGGGTTGGTTTCGGCAAGCGTGAAGACAACGGCCTGCTCGCCTTCGGCTGCAACTGAAACAACATTTGCATAGAGATCGGCTGTAGGCAAGCCCAGCGCCGGATCGCGCAACCGATCAAATGTCCAGACCACATCGTTCGGCGTGAGCGGGCTGCCATCATGGAA
>JBBRUG010000296.1:0-7679 GCA_038247995.1 Chloroflexales bacterium
AAGCTCAGCCAGGCGGATATGAAAAGCGTGGTGGTGTACGTTGAGCGCTTCGTGATAACCTTTGTTCTCCATCAACGCCTTGTAGGCGGCAAACGCAGCACGCAACCGCGCCAGGCCCTCCTCGTCGGCGCGGGCGGCGGCGAGCTCGGCCACCGGGCACTCGACGGTGCGACGGGCCTCGATTAGATGCAGTCGCATCGCCCGTTGGAGCGATGTAGGCAGCACTGCGCTCTCGAGATTCGGCAGCAGGCGGGCCAGATGCGGGCTAACAAACGAGCCCTGGCCGTGGCGACTCTCGATCAGGCCCATCACGGCTAACCCCTGAAGCGCCTCGCGCACCGAAGAACGGCTCACGCCCAACATCTCGATCAACTGGCGCTCCGAAGGCAAACGATCGCCCGGCTTCAGCTTTCCGGTCTGGATCTGCCGAACGATTTGCTCCACGATCGCTTCAACAACCGTGACTTTGCGCGGACGCTCCAGGACAAGTTCGGGCATAGGGCGCGCCTTCCTTTGCGGCAAAGGGATTAGTCTACTTGTCTGACCAGCATGAACTCTAGCATAAGCTGTCCGGGTACGCAATGGAGTGCCGTTTCTCCTGGCGAAACAGTAGTGGCTTGACACAGGGTGGGGCAGGCGAGTAGAGTAAGCATATCCCGTTAAAGCTGATTTAACTCAACGCTGCCAGGCAGTTTTCGGATTGCTGCGGCATGGCTCTTCGGCACTCCAGTGCTTTGCGACTGACCCCTCCAGTACATTGGTCTGACCAGCATGATCTGCTGATAAGGGAGCTTGTTATAACGCTGTTGGCGGCGAAGCGCTGAGAGTATAACGACACATCTATGGATGCACTGAACCTATTCGAACTGGAAGCGCAGGCCCACGAGCGTTTGAGCATGACCACCTGGGCCTACTATGCCGGCGGCGTCGATGATGATGTGAGCTTGGCGGACAATCGGGCGGCCTGGCAGCGCATTCGTTTACGCCCGCGGGTGCTGGTCGATTGCGCAGCGCGCAATTTGGCGGTAGGCGTGCTCGGCCAGGCGTTGAGTTTTCCGCTGATCCTCGCGCCAACCAGTTATCAGATTCTGGCCCACCCCGACGGCGAAATCGCTACTACCCGCGCTGCTGCCGGCGCAGGAACCCTAGCTGTTTTAGGTACCGGTAACCATTTCAGCGTTGAAGAGGTAGCCGCCGCAAACGCTGGCGCACCGTTCTGGTTCCAACTCTATTGTTATGAACCCTTCAGGGTTACAGCGCAAGTGGTGCGTCGCGCCGCAGCGGCCGGCGCCCGTGCGCTGGTGCTGACGGTCGATGCTTGCTACCCGCCGCGCCGCGAGGGGCTGGATCGCAGCGGCTTTCAGGTTGCTTCGCCATTACGCCTGGGCAATCTGCGCGGCGTGGGTCTGCGTGATGATGCGCTTGCACCGGACGGCGGTCTGACGCCCGAATTCATCGCTGGGCTGCAACTCACGCCGCTCACCTGGGCCGATGTCGCCCGGTTGCGCGACCTGACCAGCCTACCGATCCTGCTCAAGGGTGTACTCACGGCTGAAGACGCCCTGCTCGCTGTAGAACATGGCGTCGATGGACTGATCATCTCGAACCACGGCGGTCGGCAGATCGATGGGGCGCTTGCCGCAATCGATGCGCTCCCGACCATTGCCGCCGCCATCGATGGGCGCATTCCATTGCTCGTCGACGGTGGCGTGCGGCGCGGTACTGATATTGTCAAAGCGCTGGCTCTCGGCGCCCGTGCCGTGCTGATCGGGCGGCCCTACCTGTGGGGTTTGGCCCTTGGCGGTGAAGCAGGGGTGTCTTTTGTAATTGAGCACTTGCGTCGCGAATTCGACAACGCGCTGGCCCAACTCGGATGCCCTGATGCGCGCGCTTTAAGCCGTGCGTTCGTGGCGGTCTGATGCGGTGACGAATATGGGAGGTAGCGCATTGGCAACCGTTTTCATTCCCGATCCGGCTGCGGTTCTGGCGCCTTACGACAAAGAGCGTATCGCAGCGGAAGCATGTGGGGCCACGCTTGTACTTGGTGATGGAACCGTGCCGCTCATGGACGCCGAGGTTATCCTCACCGTCGGGTTGATGGCAATCGACGCAGCGGCGATTGCCGCCCTGGAGCGCTGTCGATTGATTGTACGCTACGGCATCGGTGTGGACACAATCGATGTGGCTGCCGCAACCGCGCAGGGCATTGTGGTGGCAAATGCGCCCACCTATTGCGTCGAGGAAGTTTCCGACCATGCCACGGCGCTCATGCTCAGCATGGCGCGGCGAGTAGTCGCGCTGGATCGAACCATACGCGAGCGGGGCTGGATGGCGGCCCAGAGCGAGCTTGGCGGAGTGCGGCGTATGCGTTCGCGCACGCTCGGCATCGTCGGTATGGGCCGGATCGGCGCCGCAGTCGCCCGTAAGATGCAGCCGCTTGTTGGGCGTACATTAGGCTACGACCCGTACCTGAAGGCGCAAACGATTACCGAGCGTGGCGCTGAGCCGGTTGGCCTGGAGCAGTTGTTACGCGAAGCCGATATCGTCTCGCTGCATGTACCACTGAGTGAACATACCCACGGGCTGATCGACGCTGCCGCACTCGCCCTAATGAAACCGACCGCCCTGCTCGTCAATACCGGTCGCGGCCCGCTTGTCGATGAAGTTGCGCTGGCGGCAGCGCTTGCCGAAGGTCGGCTCGGCGGCGCGGCCCTTGATGTTGTAGCGCGTGAGCCGCTCGCAGCCGACTCGCCACTCTTGACGGTTGATCCGCGTCGGTTGATCCTCACGCCGCACGCCGCCGCCTCGTCTGACGACTCGCTGGTTGATCTGCGTCACGAAGTTATCGCCGCGATGCAGGCTGTCCTGTTTGGCCAATGGCCAGTCAGCGTAGTCAACCCGCAGGTTGTCCCACGCATTCCGTTGACAAGCGCGGCTGGATAATCAATCGCGAAAGGAGGTGCCGCCTGGAACATTGACAGTAATCCTGGGCAAAGGTATAGTGGTACCACCTTTGAACCAGCTTAACGATCCCTGTACGATCATTCCTCGCGTCCGTGTGTCTCGATTGTTGAAGAAGGAGTTCCCATGTTGCGTCGTGTACGAAGCTTGCCCATCATCGCCCTGGTGCTGATCAGCGCCTTACTGGCAGCATGCGGCGGTGCGCCCGCCGCCCCCGTGGCCGAACCGACCGCTGCACCGGTCGCGGTTGAACCGACCGCTGCCCCTGCCGCCGAACCCACCGCTGCGCCGCAGGCTACAGAAGCTCCCGCGCCCACCACCGCCCCGGTTGCTGAACCAGCGGCGGATAGCGGCACGATGACCGGCGCATGGAACGGTCCGTGCTGCGTCGGCGTTGATAACTTGAATCCGCTGACGGCCGGCGGTGATTACCACTGGTTGAACAAGATCTATAGCCACCTGGTGACCTACAATGTCGAGTACACGGAAATTGTGCCCGACCTAGCTGAGAGTTGGAGCATTTCCGACGACAACCTGACCTGGACGTTCAACCTGCGCGAAGGCGTTACCTGGCACGACGGTAGCTCTTTCACCGCCGATGATGTCGCCTTCTCGATCAATGTCTGTCTTGATCCGAATGCAGGCGGTTGTAGCAAGGCCAGCCAGCTTGCCTCGATCGTTGGCGCACAGGCATTTATCGATGGCGACGCAGACACGATCGAGGGCATCACCGTCGTCGATGCCAACACGATCGAGTTCACGACTATGGCGCCGAACGCGCCGTTCCTCGACACACTCGCCGAGACCTGGATCCTCCACGAAGCCTCGCTCAGTCAGGTTGATCGATCGACGATTGGCCAGAGCGATTACTGGTCAACCGTGGCGATCGGTACCGGCCCCTTCCAACTGAGCCGCCACGAGCCGGCGCAATTCACTGAACTGGATCGTTTCGACGACTACTTCCGTGGTGCGCCGGTGCTGGAGCGGCTGATCCGCCGCCAGTTTGCCGACCCCTCCACTGCGCTGCTGGCGCTTGAGAACGGTGAGATCGACCTGGCCTATGTTACCGCCGACGAAGTTGAGCGCCTGCGCCAGAACCCGAACATCACGGTGATCGCCGGGCCTTCGCAGGTCGATAACTTCCTCTCGTTCAACTCGGTATCCACGCCGATCTTCGGCGATCCGAAGTTCCGCCAGGCGATCCTCTACGCCATCGACCGCGAGGCAATCATCGAGACGCTGTACAATGGTGCGGCTAACCCGGTGAACTGTCTCTATGGCAACCCGCAGTACGTCTCTGATGAAGTTGCCGCGAAGTACCCGTATGATCCTGATCAGGCGCGGGCGTTGCTTGCCGAGATCGGCTACGATGGGACAGGTGTCGGCGAGATCGAGATGTCAACCTACTACAACGATCCGCTCTCGCTCGACGTGATGACGATTATGCAGCAATACCTCGCCGATGTAGGGATCACGGTGACGCCACGCCAGATGGACGGCCCGTCGTGGACGAAGCTCTACTACGACGATCTGGCCTTCGGCGCCTCGTTCGCTGGCGGCGCCAACGGCCCTGATCCGCACCGCGCCTTCCAGTACTTCCACTCCTCGTCGGTCTGGCCGCAAGGCACGAACAACCTCAACTTCGCCAATGCCGAACTCGACGCGGCGCTCGAAGCAGGCGCCAGCATGATGGATCCGGCGGCGCGGGCCGAACTCTATCAGCAGGCATGCGAAGTGATGTCGGAAACCTTGCCCTGGATCTTCCTCTGGGAGCAGGAGCGCTACGTGGCCGTCTCGAACCGCATCCAGAACTTCGTTTATACGCCGGCCCCCGGCGGCGGTTCGTACTACGATGCTGCTGAGCTCTGGTCGATCGGCGAGTAGGTGTTTGTCCGTCACCCCTTTTTCGCTTGCGAAAAAGGGGTGACGATTTTAATCCAAATGCTAGAAACCGGACTGATCTACCGCAACGCCAAGCCACATCTAGCCAGTCGCCAGGCGAGTTTTCCTTCGCTGGCACTGTTGCCAGATGGCGATCTGTTGGCCGCCTTTGGGGTAGGTAGTGGCTTTGAGAGTGTTGATCAGCAGACGCTACAAGCCCGCTCGGGCGACGGTGGGCGCACCTGGACGCTCGAAGGCCCGCTGTTCAGCGAACAGACACCAACCCCTACGTCTTCACATGTGCGGATCAGCCGCATGCCGAGCGGCGAATTGCTGGCCTTTGGGGCGCGCTGGGATCGTTCGCGACCCGATCAGGGCCTGACGAACCCGGCAACGCTCGGCTTCGTCGAAACTGAATTGATCCTGCTCCGCTCGCTCGATAATGGGCGTTCGTGGTTGGGGCCGACGCTGCTTACGCCGCCGCTTGTCGGGCCGTCGTTTGAGATTTGCAGCCCGGTGCGGGCGCTGCGCGACGGGCGCTGGCTCATTCCGACGGCGACCTGGAAAGGTTGGGACGGTGCCGCGCCAAATGGCATGTTTGCGCTCGCCTTCGTTTCGGAAGATCAAGGCCGTACCTGGCCGACCTATGTGCCGGTGATGGATGGCCGTGCCGAGCAGGTGATCTACTGGGAGCAGAAGCTCGTTGAACTGGACAACGGGCGTGTGCTGGCTGTCTGCTGGACACACGACCTGGCCGCCGGGCGGGATCGCCAGGTGCATTATGCGCTCTCGCACGATGCGGGGCGCAGCTTCGGCCCGCCCCAACCAACCGGCTTGTATGGCCAGACGACCACGCCGATCTTCCTGGGCGATGGGCGTTTGCTCTGTATCTATCGGCGCACCGACAAGCCCGGCCTCTGGGCCGTCTATGTCCATCTCGACGGCGATACCTGGGTGAACAGTGCCGCGCTGCCGCTCTGGGGGCAAACCCTAGCCGGTGCGGATCTTGCCGTGCAAGGCGCGAGTCTAAGTGAATCATTTGCCAACCTACGCTTCGGGTTACCGGCGGGATTAGTGTTACCCGATGGCGCTGTTTTGGCTGCATTCTGGGGCGTAGAAGACTGCGTCTCCGTGATCCGCTGGTTCCGCTTGGCGGCAACGCCGCCGCCATCCTGAATGAGCCTTAGCGCCGGGTAGGCTAACGAGCCGGGTTCCGGTGCGGCGTGAGGAGCACATGGGCGCATTTATTTTACGACGACTGTTGATCAACATCCCGGTGCTGCTCGGGGTGACGATTCTGGTGTTCATCTTCATCGCCCTGGCGCCCGGCGACCCGGTTTCGGCCTATCTCAGCCCGGAACAGGGCGCCAACCCGGCCCTACGCGAGGCGATGCGCCGCCAGCTTGGCCTTGATCTCCCGCTTCCAGTGCGCTATGGGCGTTGGTTGGGCGAGGTTGTGCAAGGCAACCTCGGTTATCGCGCTGTCGGTGGTCGCCCGGTGGATGAGGTTGTCGGCAGAGCGCTGCTTAACTCGATGGTGCTGATGGGCACGGCATTGGCAGTTGGTTGCCTGGTGGGCATTCCGCTCGGCGTGATCTCGGCATTACGCCAATACTCAACGCTCGACTTCACCCTGACCACAATCGCCTTTTTGGGCATCTCCTCGCCGTCGTTCTTGTTGGGCCTCGGCGGACTCTACCTGTTTGGCCTGCAATTAGGTTGGTTCCCGATTGCCGGCATGGTGACGCCGGGCCAACCCTTCGAGTGGCTTGATTTCTTGCATCACCTCGCGCTACCGGCGCTGATCCTTTCGTTTGCCTATGTGGCGATTATGATGCGCTACACGCGCTCATCGATGCTGGAAGTGATCCACAGCGCCTACATCACCACAGCCCGCGCCAAGGGCTTGCGCGAGCGAACAGTAGTGTTCGTCCATGCCTTTCGCAACTCGCTCATCCCGATTATCACCGTAATCGGCCTGTCGCTGCCCGACATGATCGGCGGCGCCGTGATCACCGAAACCGTCTTTTCGTGGCCGGGTATGGGTTCGCTTTTTGTTGAAGGTGTAGCCGGGCGTGACTACCCGCTGATTATGGGCGTCAATCTGGTTGTCGCGGTGAGTGTTCTGCTGGCCAATTTGCTCACCGACCTCGCGTATGCAGCGGTTGACCCGCGGATCAGGTACGGCTAACCATGAGCGAAAGCAATCTCTCCCAAACCTTGCCTCTCCTGCGTGAAAACCGTCGCGTTGCTTCAAATACGCCGTTGGCCCGTTCGTGGCGGCGCTTTCGCCAGCATAAATTGGCAATGCTCGGGCTGATCATCATCGTCATCTTGGTGGTTGCGGCGCTCCTTGGTTCGGAAGAAGCGGCGCTCACTGCCGATCTGCGGACACGCAACCAGCCGCCAAGTTGGGAGCATCCCTTCGGCACCGATCGCACTGGGCGTGATGTGCTGGCGCGTACATTGGTCGGCGGGCGCGTCTCGCTTTCGGTGGGCTTCGTGGCCGTCTTCTTCTCGCTGATCATCGGCACGGTTGTGGGCGCTATCGCCGGCTACTATCAGGGCCTTGTCGACAATATTGTGATGCGCATCGTCGATATTGTGATGTGCTTCCCGCTAATTGTGTTGTTGCTGAGTGTCGTATCGATCCTGGGGCCGGGGATCTACAAGATCATGATCATTATTGGCCTCCTTACCTGGCCGACACCCTGCCGGATCGTGCGCGGTCAGTTTATGACGCTGCGCCAGAAGGAGTATGTCGAAGCGGCACGTTGTATCGGCCTGACCGATTTGCAAGTGGCTTGGCGGCACATTCTGCCCAACTCGCTGGCCCC
>JBBRUG010000297.1:0-7642 GCA_038247995.1 Chloroflexales bacterium
CTGGGTTGCTGGTTGGTGCGGCGCAGTGGCCGCTGAAGCGGCTGGGTTGCTGGTTGGTGCGGCGCAGTGGCCGCTGAAGCGGCTGGGTTGCTGGTTGGTGCGGCGCAGGTGGCCGCTGAAGCGGCTGGGTTGCTGGTTGGTGCGGCGCAGGTGGCCGCTGAAGCGGCTGAGTTGCTGGTTGGTGCGGCGATCGTACATTGCGGTTCTCCATAGGCCCTTCATGCAGAGATAGGCAGGGTATACGATGCAAGGACGCACAATCGTGATCACCGGGGCCGGTTCGGGGATTGGCCGGGCGACGGCGCTGTTGGCGGCGGCGCAGGGGTACAAGGTAGCGGCGCTGGACATTCACGCCGAGCGGGCGGCGCAGACGGCGGTAGAGGCGCAGGAACAGGGTGCGCCGGCGGCGCTCGGCATCGCCTGCGATGTAGGCATTGAGGCGCAGGTTGAGCAGGCGTTTGCGCAGTGCCGGGCCGAAATTGGCGTGCCATATGGGGTATTTGCAAACGCAGGAATTGAGATCAACCAGCCGACGCACGAAATGTCTGCCGCCGTGTGGGAGAAGGTACTGACGACGAACCTGAGTGGGGTCTTCTTCACATGCAAGCATGCGTTGCGGCTGATGCTGGCGGTGCAGCAGCGCGGGGCGATCGTGTGTACCTCGTCGCCGTCGGCGTTTGTTGGTTGGGCGGGCGGCAGCAACGCGGCGTATGGCGCCTCGAAGGGCGGAATTACCGCGCTGATCCGCTCGCTCGCGCTCGAATACGCCCGTCACGGTATTCGGGTGAACGCCGTTGTGCCAGGCGCAACCGATACGCCGTTGCTCTACACGCACGTGCCGCTGGAGGATCAACCAGCGCTACGCAAAGCGATCGACGAGCGAGCGCAGGTTGAGATCCCGCTGGGACGGTTGGCCCAACCCGCCGAAATTGCCCAGGCCGTGCTCTGGCTGCTCTCCGATGCGGCGGCATACGTTACCGGCAGCCACCTGGCGTGCGACGGCGGCCTGATGGCGAAGAGCGCGAATACGGATTGAGATTCAGTTCGCAGTCTGGCAGTTCGCAGTCTGGCAGTTCGCAGTTCGTGGTTGAAGTGCCGAACTGTCCGACTGTCCGACTGTCCGACTGAAGGACTGTCCGACTGTTACGGCTTCCCAATCAGTACAAACGAGGCCCAAAAATGCGGCGCGCCGAATGGCGCGGCTTCATCTGCAAGTTGGTTCAGCAGCTTGTCCAGCGTAATGCTATCGACAGTTGGTGCGAGCATAGCGCGCACCTCTGTTCGCGCGATGGTGCGCAGCCGCAACTGCGTTGCGTGAAGCGCTTGCGCGGCGTTGCGCGAAACTGCAAGATTTTGATGAAACATAACCATAAGTAGATAAGCGGCCAGATCATCGACCTCGTGCAAGGTGCAAACAATGTCTGCCGCCCCGGCATACAGGAACGCCCGCGGCAGGCCGAGCAGTTCATCACCGGAGGCTATCTGGCTTAGACCGCTTGTGCATGCGTTCAAAGTTACCAGGGCCGCGTTGAGGTGGAGCTGCTGCATAACCTCGCGTGCATCGAGTCGGCAATCGGGGCCAATCAGCAGCGCCGAAGCTAAGGGGTCGGCGGCGTCGAAAGTAGCATGACCGGCAATATGCAGGTGATGCGCGTGCATGGCCTGTTGAAGCAGTTCTGCTCGAACATCCGGCCCCGGCGGAAGAACCTGGCCGTGCGTTATTGATGCGATCCGGCGCGCCTCAATTTCAGCCAGATCGAGTTGGGTTGCGCCGGTTCCATTGTAGCCCAGGCTGACACTGGCATAGGCGCCGGCGGGCCGACGCTCCAAACATTCCCGAAAGATCGTGGCGCTCGGAGCATAGGTCAGGCGCGGGCCATCTTCGGCAAGCAGATAACGACCATCGGAGCGTTGTAATGCGGCGAATGGTACATAGTGCAGCGGGCCGTGGGGAATGATGTGGAGGTGGCGGGTGGTTTCCAGTAGGGGCGCTACCGGTTCGAGTAGGGTCATGTACAGCCACTGCAATTTGGCCTCAGTAAGCAGGTGCCAGCCTGGAACCGGGTCTTCTTCAGTTGGCAGCAACAAGTTTGGATCGAAGCGGATCGGAAAGACGTTGCATGTTGTGGTGGTAATGGCAAAGAGCACGATCAGCGGATCTGGGGTGAGGTAGCGGCGCAACCGGATGTTTTCCGGCGCAATGGCAGGCAGAAAGCTGCTGCCTGGGGCAACAACGCCAATGGTGTAATACTCCAGCACAAGCGCATCTGGTGCAAGACACGCCTGCAATTCGCTCAAGCTGATCGGCTCGCGGGTCTGTTCGAGGATCACAGCGCCGTCGGCGTTCATGCGTCGCGCCAGTAGATCGAGAAAGGCGCGCGCCCGCGCCCGCTCCAAATAGGCAAAGGCAACATCGGTGGCGCCCTGGGCTAACTGTGCGAGTACCATCGTCTCGTAGATCTGTTGCGTGGTACCGAGCAGGCGGATCTTCATAGCTTCGGTTTCAGTCGAACTGCGCATCGTCTCCAGCAGGTCGATTGCGTCCGCCAATGTGGTCAGCGCAGGGGCTTCGGCGCCGCGTTCACGCTGGAGCAGGCTGAAACGATACATTAACAACACCTTGCGCAGGGTGTCGCTCAACAGATCGGCCAGTTCAATCGCACGTCGGTAGGCGTCGGCCGCAGCATCCCAGCGCTGCTGCATCTGGTAGAGCAAGCCGAGTTCGGTGAGCGTATCGATCGCCGTGACCCGGTTGCCCGTCTCGGCTGACGCAGCGCTGACCAGGACACGCAGATACGCAGCTTCGCTGGCTTGTTCGTCGCCGCGCAGTTGGTGCAGAAAGCCGCGCGCCCACTCGATAATTGCCAGGCGCGCGATCATGCCTGCCGGGGCGTAGATTGCCGCCGCCTGGTTAAGATGCTGCTGTCCGAGCGCCCATTGGCCCAGGTAGATCGCATTATTACCGATGCTGTAGAGGGCGAATGCGGTGCCATAGTGATCGTTACTTTGCGCAAAGTGCCAGAGCGCCTGTTGAGCGCAGTCGAGGGCGGAATGGAATTGATTCAATTGGTTGTAGATCCAACTCTGGTTGATCAACGCGCCGCCCTGGAGATCGTGGCGACCAACACGACCGGCCAGGTTATGGGCCAAGCTGAAAGCGGCCTGTGCTGCCTCAAGTTGGGCCTGATTCATCGCGCTGAGCCCACGCGTCAGGTGCGCTTCGGCGTGCAACGCAGGCGGCAGTTCTGGGTTGGCGAGCACGTTCGCCAGCAGGATCTGACACAGGCGATATTCCTGGGTGCGCAGCGCTTTGTAGGCGTCGATCAGATCCAGCGCAGCGCCGACCTCGGACGCAAGCTCCGGCGCACAGGCCCGCAGGCGCGCACTCAGTGCGGCAACCTCGGGCCAGCGCATGTAGTCCAGGTTCAGCGTGTGCAGTTCGCGCAGATGATGCATGCAGGCCGTGACAAGCAGTTCGCGTTCAGCGGCGGGAAGCGGCTGTTCTAGGCGGGTCAGAAAGTGTTGGCACGCAAGCGTGTGGAGGCGCAATTCGGCGGTGGGTTGCGTTTGGCGCAGGTGGGCCAAGAGCGGCGCAACAGCGTGAGCTTGGAGGCGGAACATGCCGTTGGTGTCGGGAACAGGCTCGATCTGCGGATCACTGAGCAGGATCTGCACCTCCGCCGGGGCCAGATTCAATGTCACACCGAGGGCTGTGGCATCGAACAGAGAAAAGGTGGCGCATGCCGCAAGCGACGGTTGTGCGCCTGGGGGAACCTGCTCCATTGCTGGCGCTCCTTAATGACAGACAATTGGGGTATTCAGCCATCATAAACGATCGATCAGGCTTTGGAAAGACCGGAAGACAATTAAGTGAAGGGGGAAGTATGGCTTCGCATAGCGATCTAACGCTACCATTCCGTTTTCATCCAGCGCTCCACGCGGCTGCGGCTCAGTCGGTACAGACGATTAGCTTGATCTACCAGGAACCCATGTTGCGGAACCCGACGCAGCGGAACTTGTTGAGCGGACATGTACCGGCTGCGCAAACCTGGTCGGGCGGCTCTGATCCCTGCGAAGACCAATGTGTGCGGTACAACGTTCGCAATGCCGATGGATCGCCCGTAACGCTGAGCGCGCACAACGGTGAACCGCTCTTTCAGGAGGATCTCTACCTGTTCAATGTGATCGTGGCATTGGAATGGGAACCCGACTTGAAGACCTACCAACAGCTACGGACTGCGTTCGCCCGCGCCTCAGACTTTTTGTACGACGCGACGAACGGCTCGATGGCGTTTGGTCAGGTGGTGATTGGTGGCCGTGAATTGATGGAGGGCGCCGATATCCAGATCATGGCCTCGAGTCGCATTCATCCGCGTGCGTGGATCGATGCGCTGAACGTGGCGGAGAAGTTCAAGCCGATTCGGGTCGGCCGCGGCCTCTGGCAGAAGGAGAGTGAGAAATTGCTCAACTGGGATACGCCGGAGGGCTATCGTACGCTGATTCACGAGTGGGGCCACTATGCTTTCGGCCTGGTTGATCGGCACCTGGATCGGCTGACTTTAGGCGCTGAGGGTGCTGCTTTCTGGACGGCTGATGCGGCAGGTGAAATCCAGATCGCGGCGCCGCAGGTGGCCCTGGCCGTTGAGACCTTGATGGCGACGGTCCAGATCAGTGAGTTCATTGAAGCAGCTGAGATCGTGGCGGGAATTCAGAATCGCTACCCAAACGTGACCGGTTCCGTGTTGGAAGGCCCGGACGAATTGGCGTTGCCGCTGCCGGAGATCATTGTGCTCGACCCGCGTTTGAGCGCCAATGCCGAGCAAAGCGCTGAGACGTTGGGCGCAACTGCACCCGAGCCGCTGAACCTGGAAGATCTGTTTGAGGACATCAAAGCCCTTGCGGGGAACCCGGGCGAATATGTCGCCCACTGGCTCTACCTGCTCAAGCTAGCGATGGATGGCGACCTGCCCGAGCGCATTGTTGCGCAAGGGAAAGTGAGCCTCCGTGAGCCTGCCAAAGCATTCCAACTCTTCGATGCCGCGCCGGGCGATACGGTACTGGTGATCAGTCAGCTTGGCGCGACGGTGCGCGTACACCAGGCGGCGCTGCCGTTTCAGAAAGACAGTTTGGCCGACGTCACCCCGCCGTGTTTCGCCGGCACTACCGTCGAACCGTTGCTTGTCGATGTTATTCCGGCTGCGTTCGAACCGGCAGCAACCGCGGCGCTCTATCCAATGCAAGCCGAGGTGAGCCTTCATGTCACTACCGAGTTTTCGCCGCATAGCGTCGGATTATTTCCCGCTGGAGGCCCGGCAGGCGTGCCAATCCAATGGGATCAAGCCCAACGCCGCACCCTCAATGCCGTTACTGTACCGCACCTGGATGGGCATGTCTTGCTCCAATGGGGCAACCCTAGGAACCCTGAAACCCTGCAGCGATTTGTGTGCAGCTACTCGCAGGGTGGCGGGCCGAACACCAGCGGCGGTGGGCGGGTGCCGATTACGGGCGGTTCCGCCGACGGCAACGCAATGATCTTCTTCGCCGACAATGCATCGCCGGATGCCGCAGCTACAGACAACCCCGGCGACCAGGGCGTGCGCGTGGCCACAGACAACGATGGTGACCAGGGCGTGCGCGTGGTGACAACAACTCTCGTTGTCGGCCAGCAGAATCTTTTCAACGCCATCGAGGCGCGCAGCTACATCTTTGGTGTGGCGAGCAATGCGCCGCTGGCCACCTATCGGCCTGCACTGGTGCTCTACTATGATCGGGAAGCGCTGAAGCCGGGCGGCGACCTGCTAATTCACCGCTGGGATGGCGCAAACTGGCAACCTTTACGCACATTGAACCGGCTGGATCCGCCCTACCTGGCGATCCCACTGACAACAAACACCAATGCGCCAGGCACCGAAGCATTTGCGCCGACGCTTGCGCCAGTACAGATCAACGGAGCGCCGCTGGATCGGGTCGAGCACTATCGGATCTTCTGGAATCCGCACAGTGATCGGGGCTCGTCAGTAACAGCAAGCTGAGCCTCCCTGCACTGCATGGAAGAGGAGCCATTCACCCGCTATGACTGAACGCGAACCAGATCCATCCAATCTTACGGAACAATCGCGAACTACAGTGCGCCAGGTTCTGGAACGTTACGGTTGGCAACTCATCGATGAGGCGGAGTATGTGCAGCGCGTGCATACGTGCCTTCTCATGGGTGAAGTGGCCGAGCCGTGGCCCGCTGCCATCCACGTTTACTGCCAACAGCTGTATCGCACCTGCTGCGGCGACGAGGGCGCCGAGCGCCAGAACCTGGCCTTTACCGAATTGCAGCGCTATCTTTATGCCCTCTCTTTTCGCGAGATCCGGGATCTGGCAAACGACATCCGGCATGAGGCGGTGAATGAAGCGCTCTTACGGATCTGGGAGCGCCTGGCGGTGTATTACCGGCCGGGCGCGTTTCTGGCCGTGGCGGCCCTCGAACTGCGCAACGTTTTGCGGCCGTTTTGGTCGCGCCCAATTGCGTTGTTGCGGCTCGAAGCGGCCGTGGATGTGCCGAGCGTCAATGGCGCCGATGATCCAGTGACGTATGCGTTGCGTCAGGATCTGCGGCAGCAGGTAACAGCGTGTTTTGAACTCGTATGCCGGAGCCATCCGCGGGCGCGCCAACAACTGGAAGCCGTCTGGTTGAAGTATATCGCCGGCTGTGATGATCAGACGATCGGCGCCTACCTGGGCAAGAAAGTTGCGAGCGTGCACGTCCTACGTTCGCGCGGACTTGATCTTTTGCGTACCGAGCCGACCTGGCGCCTGATCGCTGCGGATCTCGATCTTGGCGAAGCGACGTCTTCAGCGCAGTAAGTGGAAGTGATCATGGAACAACAATTCTCTGGAGAACAATCGGCGTCTTCTGCAGACGCTAACGAGCATATGCGCATCCTGAACACGCTACCTGAATATGTCATGTTGCTGGTTCTTGGTCAGCAACCGCCACCGGCGTGGCACAGTGTGGAGGCACATTTGGCTGCGTGCAGGGCATGCCGGGCTGAGGCGGAGGCGTTACAGCAACTGCTGCGGGCGGCGTATACGGAAGCGCTTCCTGCGCCGATCGATCTGCCGCCGCCCGATCTGAGCTTCTTGCCGCAGGCGTTTGATCTTACGCGCATGCAAGTTGTGCCGCCGCAGAAGCAGCGGAATCAGGTTAGGCGCGAACCCATTCATCTACCGTTTTCAGCGGCCCTGCTCGCCCAGATTCAGGTGCGGCGCACCGTACGTGCTCATACCGTGCGCAAACGGTATGAGCATACCATCCCGGCGCGGCGGGCGCAGGATCCACAGGTGCGGATCGAGATCTTTGAGCGCACGAACATGACCGACTATGGCCAGGTGCGGATTGCGGTCGAATATCCCGAGCGCAATCCGTTTGCGCAGGGCGGCACACAGGTGCTGTTGCAGGTTGGCGAAACCACCTACAGTGCGTATACCAACCAACATGGCGTAGTGCTGTTCACGGATATTCGCCTGGATCAGATTGACAGTTGGCAACTGACAGTGCTGCCCAATGAGCCGGATAAGACCGGATCATAACATAAGGAAAACCTAATGAACCAGCTCCATTGCCTCACCCAGCGTGAAGCCGAGGTGCTGC
>JBBRUG010000298.1:0-7625 GCA_038247995.1 Chloroflexales bacterium
ACGCCAAAGTGGGGGGTTGCTCTCGATTTGAGCCGGTTTTTCGCGTGCAAGTGGGGAGAGAATTTCATTTAGCGCCCAAAAAAATAAGCGAACGGTAAGCAATCTGGACGGCGAGTGATGTGCCGGTACCACGCCGCACCAAGGCCACCATCTGGCGGGCAATATCGGCGTGAAAGGCGTGCAGTGCCGGATCGGGGGCCGGCGCGGAGGTCTGAAGCGCGGCGGCCATCCGCTCGGCGAGCAGGTCGGCGGAGGTCGGCTTAACCACCGGCGCGTGCATGCCGTTGAGCCGCATAATGTCCAGGGTTTTCGGACTCGTATCCGCTGTAAAAGGCAGCACCGCGACATGCGGAAAGTGCTCGCGGAGGTAGGAGCCGAAGAGCCGCCCATCCACATCACCGGGAAGATGGAGATCGAGCACCACCAGCACGCGGGTTTCCGGGCACTGGTGGTGCAGCAGATCCAACGCCTCGGCGCTGGCATGGGTGACATACGTGGTGATGGATTGGTTCAGCCGCCGTGCCAGGCGTTGCGCGGCAAGGGTGATAAGCGTGCACGAATCGGCATAGTCATCAATGCCAATAATCGTAAGTGTCGGCATACGGCCTTCCTTGTCGCTGCCGGCGGATGGGTCCGTCGGCAGAATGCATCTGGTACCTATGGGTAAGAGTCAGGTCAGCACCGCTAGGGCGTCGCGGAGGGCGTGCAGTGCCATCCGTTTGGAAAAGCATGCATCATAGAGTGTGTGAAACAAGGCGTCGCACGCCTGCCTGCTGTGCCGCGCTGCTGTCAGCATGGCGATCGCCCGTTCCTGTTCGGTGGGGGACAGATTGGCCAGGAGGCGGGCTGTCGTGCTCGTCGGCGTCGCCATGGTATGCACGACGGCGAAGAGGTTTTCTTTGACGGACGCAAGCTCCACATTGGTATACAGTATCACCCGCATCTGCTGCCGCAGGGCGGGTCGAAACCCTAACCACAGCGCAACAACACACCCGTACTCGTTGCTGAGCAGATGGTCAATCAGGACGAGCGTTGGCGGCGGGGGCGTGGCACATGCGGTCAGCGCCTCCGTAATCGAGGGCGCTATCGCGACCGAGGCGGCACCCCAGGTCTGGAACAAGATGGCCAGCTCCTGCGCCATCCGGACCTGATCTTCCACGAGCAGGATGGTATGAGCGGGGAGATACGGTTTCTGCGGCATAGGTGTCTCCCTTTCGCGCTCGTGGCGACCATCGCGTGAGCGGCAGTCGGCGTGATCAGGGTGCCGCAACGGCGGGTTCTGGGTGCCGCGCCAGGATGATCGTCACCGTCGTTCCGGCGCCCACTCCGGACTGCAGCGTCAATGCGCCGCCGGGATGATGTTCAATGACGCCACGCGAAAAGGCCAGGCCCAGGCCGAAGCCGGCAGGCGCGCGCGCATCATCAACCCCGCGCATAAACGATTGCCCCAGCCGGGCCTGGACGGCGGGATCAATGCCGGTGCCGTTGTCGCGCACCTGCAGTTCCACATGCTGATCGGTTGCGCGCGCGGTAATCGTCACCAGGCCTGTGCCATCGGGGTGCGCCCCAGCGGTATATTTCACTGCATTACCTACAACATTTAACAGCGCGCGCATCAGCAGATCAGCATCGCCCACCACAGGCGGCAACGCACGCGGCAGATCGACGTGGATCTGCACTGGTGGGCGCAGATCGCGGGCTTGTTGATACTGCACGACCCGCATCAGCAGCGTGTCGAGGGCAATGCAGCTCAGATTGAGGGTCAGTCCACCGGCATCAAGCCGCGCCGCCGCGACAATCGTTTTGAGTAAGTTCTCGCTCATCAGTACATTTTCTTCCATGGTGGCGAGGTACGGGCGGAGGAGCGCCGCATCAGCCGGATTGAGCGTGTCCATCAACTCCTCAATGAGCGCGAGCGTCACACGGGCCGGTTGCAGCAAATTACCCATATCATGGGCAACTTCTGCAGCGCGGATCTGGCGTTGTTCCAGTTGCTCCGCCTGGAGCGCACTGAGGTGCTGTAACTGCGCGTTGGCGGCAAACACTGCCTGTTCCGCACGCCGCAACGCCGCGTTGATCTGGAGCACCTCCTGATGGCGTGCCGCTAACGTCTCCCGCGCCTGGCGTTCGGCGGTAATCACCCGTTCGCGCTCACAAAGGGTGAGCAGTTCCCGACTCACCAGGGCACAAAAAAACCAGAGCACACTGGTAAGCGCCGGTCCCGTGGCAATCACAATGGCGAGGGTTGTCCAGGCGACAATATGGCGCATAATCTGCTGCCAAAGTGGGAGCGTGCTTCGGGACGGTGGCGATGCTGCGGTGTCCTGCCAGTGCAATGGCGTTTGCCGCGTGCGATACAGCGCCAGCGTCCAGAGCGTCTGATTGAGCATCCAAAAGGGGATGGCGGTGCGCACAAGCTCCAGATAGTGCGTCGCCTGAAAGGTGGCCCAGACAACCAGTACATCGTTGACAACCAGACAGCCAAAGCCAAGCATCCAGAGGCGGAGCGGAACCGCACGCGGATTGCCAAAGCGTGCGAAGAGCCGGCTATACCAGAATACTAAGCCGATGGTACTCTCCAGGCGAAAGACACACGCGAGCAGCGGGGGCGTCCATTGCCAGGTTGGGATGAGGGTCGGGAGCAGGAAGCGGAGTCCGACATCGAGCATCGCCATCAGAATCGCGGTATCAAGGGTGATGCGCAGCACGAGGATGGGGGGAAAACGCCAGAAGGGAACAAAGAACCCGATGCTGCAGATGAGGGCGAGATAGACCAGCACATAGCTGCCAAACCCTAGCCCTACCGACAGTGTTTCTCCAAACTGATAGGGCTGGAGGGTGAAAAGAATCGTCAGAATGTTGAGGATCTGTACGACCAGCAAGGCGGTACACGCCCATCCATAGTGGCGATCCTGATGGCGTTGCGCCTGCTGTCGGGTGGCAATGAGCAACACGCTATTGCCGAGGAGCAGCACCATGGGCGCATAGTAGATACTGGCATCAAAGACGGGAATGCGGGGGTCAAAGACGTGCAGCAGACACACATACACCACAACCCACCCGCAGAGCAGCCAGGCAAACCGATCAAAGAGCGTATACGTGGGGCGTTGCGGAAAGGTGGCCAGCCACCGTTGGGTCAGGTTCATCGGGCGTACCCAGGCACGAATTAGCGCGACACGGATGGTGTCGGTCGGTGTGGACAAATGTGTACCGAGAGCAGGGCATCGCTCGTTGCCCACACGCGCACGAGCGGCGCCGTGGCATCGCGCTCAGCGTATCCCGACGAAAGATGGTATAGCCGTGAGAATAGTGGGCGGGCGGCACGACAAGCTCGGTAGGCTGCTGCACGCGCGGGTCAGGATAGTAGCGGTAGTGAAAGACACTGGTGGCGTGATCAAAGTGCATCGCAACCGGTGTTCCCGCCGTTGCACGAGCGTAGGGTCGGGAAAATCCGCGTAACGCGCGCGCCCCGTCATCACCCAGATCCCGATCATCCCGACTATAGATACTCAGATCCTCCCGGTTCCACTGGTCGCCCCAGCGATGATCGTTATCAGCAGTGTAGTTCCACTGGGTCGCACTCAGAAGATGGGCATCAAGCGCAGCATAGTACATGGCCAGCAAACGTTCCTGGGCGCGATAGGCATCACGCCGCCGGCGACGCACCGGCGCGTTGAACGGCAGGCCAAACTCGCCAATCAGGGTCGGACAGCCCTGCATGCGCTCGTGGGCCGCCTGTTTGATCAGCCCCAGTTGTTCGACAAACATGCGCTGCACGGCTGCCACGCCAACGACGTGCCGCCCACGATAGACATCAAACGACCACCGCCGGAAGGGTCGCCGACTAAACAACGTCACGGCATCGTACCAATGGGTCGCATTGACTAGCGGCTGAAGATTGGGCGCATCCCGCTGCTGGGTCGGCAATTCACCCAACACCCCGTTCTCCACAAAAATGCAAGCATCAGGATGCACGGCATGAATCGTCTCGGCAAACCGTTGGACAAGCGGTTGGATATATCGCTGATGCGGATTCACCGGTCGTCCGGCAATGTGCCGAAAATGATCCGGCCGGAGCAAGACCGGCGTGTCGCCCTGGAGTTCCCACACCTGCGCCTCCTGCCAGATATCGGTAGCTCCGGGTTGCCAGGCGCTGACTCCCGCACGATTGAGCAGGCGTTTGCCAAACGGTAGCTGGGCCATGCCAAGGGCATAGACATACGGCACGCGACGCGGGATGCCAGCGGCAAGCACCATCCCATCAAACCCACTGAGCTGCGGCCCGTGAACAAGCGACCGCGCAGGTTGTTCCAATGAGTGACCGATGTAGCCCGTCCCAAGCTCATTGAGAAATCCGTAGCCGATAACATGGGGCAAATGACCGAGCGCAGCGGCAATCCGCTGCCCGGCAGCCAGAAAATGGCGTGGGAGAAACTGCTGAAGCGACTCGCTGCCAATACGCAGTGTTGGCGCAAATTCGTCACTGGCTAAAAAGAGCGTCGTCATCGTTCGGGCAGCAAACCGAGCACTATTGACCGTCCAGGCCATCGGTTGGTAGCGCGGCAGGCGGCGCTGCATCGTCACGGCGGCTTCGGTCGCATCGAATGTCGCCGGATGAAGCCCCGCAAGCGTATACGTCCAATGCGGCGCGCCGTCGCCGCCGCTCCACCGGCCCCAGGCATCCTGGTGGATACCGATGAACACCAGGATGCCATAATCGGCAGCGCGGGCAATCAGCGTCGCAAGCCAATCCAGATAACGCTCGTCGTACTGGCCGGGGCCGGCGTGTTCAACCGCCTCCCAGGGAATAATGAAACGCACGACGTTGAAGCCCCATCGGTGCAGGCGCGCAAAATGTTCGTCAGCGACGGCGCGATCGAAGGGACGGCCAATAAACGAAACCGGTGCCGTCGGATCGAGACTCGTGGGAAGATGGGTTGCCCCGGGCGGGGTGGTGGGAAGTTTGCTACTGCCGCCGAGGTTTACACCCCGGAGCAGCACCTTCCGCCCGTAGGGGTCAACAAACCAACCATCAGCTGTCGAGAGTATTGGCATCGCGTGTCCCGAGTGCGTCAAAGGAACGAAGGGAGTAAAAAGAGTGCAGGTGTGTGCCAGTCAGGCGGTGGTTTGGGGCCGCGAGCTCCGCAGAACTGCGCATCCATCGGGGGCGCTGCGGGAAAGAGCGCTAGGCGAAGCGGTTAGCTGGGAAGTGGAAATCTACGCTGACGGCTCGTACGCGGAGCGTTTCAGCCGCAAGGTTGCATGACGGCTGGCAGACGGCTGTGCGTAATCTGCGGGTGCTGCTGGCTGATCCACGCCTGGAGTTGTTGCGCACCACACGCGGTGAACCTGCGGCATCGGCGCGTTTCGCGGAGTACCGCTGACATCGCGCAGCAGCACCTCGCCATCAGCAAGCTTCGGATATTCCAGCAACGTCGCAAAGGAGTCGCTCGTACCGTGAATCGTAATAGACGAATCGGCACGGATCAACAGCTCCAGACCCTCACGGGCAAAGGGATGATCGTCGGCGATCATGACCTGAATTAGTGGTTGGTCAGGTGTCATGGGTGCTTTCAGGGACGGCGACAACACCCAGCCCGGATGCGCTGCGCATGTCGCGTCAATGAGCCACCAGATCAGGATGCGGCGTGGGATCTCCGCGGTGGGGGAAGCGGAAAAAGTAAAAACAGTGTTAATCGCCGGGGCAGTATACGCCAATCGATGCGCCGGCGCAAGTGATCACCAGTGCTATCATCTCATTGTGAGCTACGTGAGAGGTTAGCGATCGGGGATCGGGGAGCAGGGGGCAGGGTTCAGGAAGCGGGGGTTGAGGATGAGGAGGAACCGATCAGGACGCGGAAACCGAACGGGTATGGCATACTGCCTCCAAGTGGATATTCGCACATATCCTCACGAAGGCGTGCGTGGCGTGAGCGTGACAACCTCGAAGCGGCGGGCGTGCATCGAGATCAAGATCCTCACGAAGGCGCTCGGGGCGTGGGCGTGACAACAGATGATAAGGATGCAAATGCCACGCAAACGCAATCTGCTCTACCCCATCCACCTGCTCCGCGACTCTGCGCCGTTGCGCAGTGCTGCCTACTTGAGCGCGATGGTCGGTATTTTGCTGGCGAGCGTGCGCCTGCCGCGCAACGCACACCATCCGTTTTGGGAGACCGTGCACCCGTACGCGTTCCCTGGTGTGGTGCTGATCACCGACGCCTTCACCCGCCTGCGCCCAGAGGATCGTGCTGCCTGGACGCGCGCACCTACCCGGCGTAACCTGGACGACTTGGCGCGGGGCATGGCTCTCGGCACACTGGCCAGTTTGAGCGTGTTGGGTGTCGCTGCCGCCAACAGTTGGATCTCCGCGCCGGTATGGGGCTGGGAAGCGCAGCACGACGCGACACCGGCTGATGTCGCGGCCGCCATGGGCTGGGCGAGTGCCAACGTCGCCCTCGCGGTGTACAACGAAGAGCAGATCTTTCGCGGCTACGGCCTTGATACGCTGCGCGCAGCGCTGGGCGCACCGGGCGCGGTGGCGCTGAGCAGCGCCCTATTCGCGCGCTACCACGGCCCCGGCGCGAAACCATTCCTCGGCCTGGGACTCGCCGGCCTGTTCCTCAGCCTGCTGCGCCTCGGCACGGGCAACCTCTGGCTCTCCGGCGGCTTCCACCTGGCCTGGAACCTCGTCCAGCGCGTCGTCTTCGGCCCGCCCGACCTCCCCGGCTCGCTGCGCCCGCTGCGCCTCCACGGCCCGCCGGCCTGGATTGGCGAACCCGGCCAACCCAACCCTGGCTGGCTGCACATCCTGGCGACGGCGCTGCTGGTGGCGCTGGCGGGCAGGTGGGTGTGGGGGAAACGGGCGCGAAGGCATATGGGATAGCGGATCGCATGTGTCCACATAGCTCGCTACACTTCTTCCAGGACGAGGCATTGATCGGAAAGGAAGTGTACGGCGATGGTGGATACAGCGATGAACGCACGCGCAATCGTAACCCAGTTTTGGGTGGCAATGCAGGCGAATGATTGGGCTGGGGCGGCCGCCTATTTCAGTGATGACTATGTGCTTGAATGGCCCCAGTCGGGCGAGCGGATTATCGGGCGGGCAAACTTCGTCGCGGTGAATACGCACTACCCGGCCGCCGGACCGTGGCGTTTTACGCTGCATCGGTTGGTGACGGAGGGCGATACGGTCGTCAGCGATGTCGGCGTCACCGATGGTGCGATCCATGCCCGCGTGATCACCTTCTCCATCGTACGCGACGGTCAGATTGTGCAGCAGATCGAGTTCTGGCCTGATCCGTTTGCGGCGCCGGCCTGGCGAGCAGCTTGGGTTGAACGCGAAAACGAAGAGCGGTAACGCCGAAATTGCTGCGTAGTCGATGGCAGGGGTGTGAGCCGCCGCTGGGCGCAATGGTACAATGTCCGGTACTGCTCCCGCCGCTCCACACCCCGAGGTGACCATGACCCAGCCGCAGCTTACCCAGCTTCCTGACGACTTGCCGGTACCAGAAGACGACGGCGCGTGTGCGCACATGCCGGGCATGCGGCTCCCCGCGTTGCTGCTGCCGGCGACCGATGGGCAGCGCATTGATCTGGCGGAACGTAGCGGACGTACCATC
>JBBRUG010000299.1:0-7619 GCA_038247995.1 Chloroflexales bacterium
CCCGCCCGCCCGCCGCGCCCCTGGATCACTGACGCACTGAGCGCGTGAGGCCAGGAAGAAAGCTTCACCGCAGGCTCAGTGTGCTCATCACCTCACCCGCTCAGTGATCCCGCTCCTCGCCTCCTGTATAATAGGTGCGTCATAACGTAATGACGCCCCGGCAGGGTGTCTCTATCCGAGGGACAGCAATGGCGCACCAGAGCGTCGGCATTGATCGCGCCGGACTTGCAATCGACGGTAAGCCCTTCTACATCCTCTCCGGTTGTATCCACTACTTCCGCTGGCCGCGCGCCGAATGGCGCCCGCTGCTCGAACAGGCGCGCTGGGCCGGCCTGAATACGATCGACACCGTCATCCCCTGGAACCGCCACGAGCCGGAAGCGGGCCAGTTCGACTTCAGTGAAGAAGCCGATCTCGGCGCCTTCCTCGACCTCTGCCACGAACTCGGCCTCTACGCCATCGTCCGCCCCGGCCCCTACATTTGCGCTGAATGGGAAAATGGCGGCATCCCGGCCTGGCTCACCGCCCAGGGCGATCTCCAACTGCGCACCGACGACCCGCGCTTCCTCGCCGCGACCCTGCGCTGGTTCGATCCGCTGATGGCGATCCTCGCCCCGCGCCAGATCAGCCGCGGCGGGCCGATTATCCTCTGCCAGGTCGAGAATGAGCATTGGGCCTCCGGCGTCTATGCGAGTGATACCCATCAGGACAGCCTCGCGCAGGCGGCGACCGAGCGCGGCATGGACGTGCCGCAGTACACCTGTATGGGCGCGATGAACGGCTGGCCCGAGTTCCGCAACGGCTGGAGCGGCATCGCCGAGAAGCTCGTCGCCACCCGCGCCGTTTGGCCCGCCAACCCCATGATCGTCAGTGAACTCTGGAGCGGCTGGTTCGATAACTGGGGCGCCAGCCGCCAAACCCGCAAGAGCGCCGCGAAGCTCGACGTGACGCTGCACCAACTCACCGCCGTCGGCTGTAGCGGCTTCTCGCACTGGATGTGGGCCGGCGGCACCAACTTCGGCTACTGGGGCGGGCGCACCGTCGGCGGCGACACGATCCACATGACCACCAGCTACGACTACGACGCGCCAATTGACGAATTTGGCGTACTGACGCCCAAGGCGCTCGTCGCCCGTCGCCACCATCTGTTCCTGGCCGGCTTCGGCGCGGAGCTCGCTCCGGTGCTGGCCGACGCCGTGCCTGGCGGGTTGCGCGTCATCGCCCCGGCAGCCGTGCGCGGGCGCAGCGAGGGCGGCGCGGAGCCGTATCGCACCGTGCGGGCCGGCCCCAACGCCCCCGCCGCCTGGCGCGATTTCTGCTGCACCTACCTGCATAATCCCGGCCTCGAAGGCGCAAGCTACCAGGTCTTCACACCCGCCGGCGCCCACCTCAGCGTCGATGTCGAGCCGACCAGTATCCGCCCGATCTTCGCCAACCTGCCGCTGGGCGACACCGGCGTGCAGATTGCGCACCACAGCGGGCGCATCCTCGGCTTCTGGCCCGCCGACGGGGGCGCCGATCTGCTCGTGATCTACGGCACCGGCGGCGAACAGGGCGAACTAGCGTTACGCTTCGGCGCTGCGGATCTGGACGTGGATTTGAGCGATAGCGACCCGGCGGTGCGCGCTCAGATCAACGGCGACACGCTCCACCTGCGCTACTGGCTGACCAGCTTCGGCAGCCAGTTTGATGTGCAATACGGCAATCGCGAACTGACGGTGCTGTTGTTACCGCAGGAGCGCGCCGAAACCTTCACCATCGAGGAAGCCGACGCGCCGGGCCTGCCGGTTGCCGGCGCGCCCACTCCAACAATCTACCTGCCGCTCACTGCCACGCCCGTTGCTGAGGCCCACATAAACGACGGCTGGACGGCCATCGAGCACCCGCTGCCGCTCGAACAACTCGGCTGCCAATCTGGCTACGGCTGGTATCGCGCCGAACTGGAGCTCGCCGCGCCGCTCGACGCGGTGTTGATCGCGCCCTGGCTCAGCGATCGCGGCTTGCTGCTCCACAATGGCGCTGTCCTCGGCACGCTGGGCGTTGATCCCACTGGGCCGGTGTATAGCCTGCCCCTACAACTCCCTGCCGGTAAGCACGATCTGCGCCTGCTCGCCGATAACCTGGGCCGCTTCAACTACGGGATCAATCTGGGCGAGCGCAAGGGCCTGCTCGACACGCTCTACCTTGGCGGCGCCCAGGCGGACATTTCAGCCGGCTGGAGCGCACTCTGGCAGGAGGTTCAGTTTGCCGGCGAGGCCGTAGCCAACATCAAGCCCTGGGCGGTGCGCCCCGACGCCGCCGACGTAGATCTCGGCGCCTTCGCCTTCGCCGGGCCGGCGGTCTGGCTGCTGCGCGAGATCGCCGTAGAGCCGGGGCGGCGCTATATCGTGCATCTCACCGGCGACCGCAACTCAGGCGGGTTCTTCGTGAATGGGCATGCCATCGAGCGCTTCAGCCGGCATCGCAGCGGCGGCGTGCTCAAAGCCGACATCACCGACCATTTGCAACCGGGTGCGCGTAATGTGTTGGCGCTGAACATCCTCAACTACGCCGGCGCACCCTGGCGAGCCACCCTGGTTCACTACGACCCGGCGCGACCATTGGCGGCGCAGTGGAGCTTTCGCTCAAGCGTGAGCGCACACCAGGATTCAGGGCAGCAACGCCCCGCCGGGGCGTCTTTACAGGCAGCCGATGGGCCACGCTTTTTCATGGTGACCTTTGCACGCAATGCCCTACCGGATCAGCTCCGAGCGTTGCGCCTGCGCGTGGGCGGGCTCGTGAAAGGCCAGATCTGGCTAAACGAGCATAATATTGGGCGCTTCTGGCAGATCGGCCCGCAAGAAGACTACAAACTGCCCGTCAGTTGGCTGGCCGAGCAGAACGAGTTGCGCATCTTCGCCGAAGCCGGCCACGCCGACGAAGTTGTGCTGCTCGCCGAGGCGACCCTGTGAACACCCCCCGCACTCCAACCCCGCTCCCTGAGTGGGCATCCCCTTACCCAAAACGTCGCCGGAACCCTCACCCCCAACCCCTCTCCCGGAGCCGGAGAGGGGCGCCGAACCGCTTCCCCACGGGCAGTTTGCACACTCCCCCTGCTCCCCTTGAGGGAGCAGGGGGGCGGGGGAATGCGGGCATAACCCTCGCCGTCGTCATCGTTAGCTGGAATGTGCGCGACTTGCTCCAACGCTGCCTGAATGCCGTTACGGCGAGCATGGCCGGCAGCGGCATCGATTATCGGATTGTCGTTGTTGATAACGCCAGCACCGACGGCACACCGGCCATGCTGCGTGAACACTTCCCACAGGTCGAACTGATTGAATCCGGGGCGAATATCGGCTTTGCCGCAGGGAATAACCTGGCGCTGCGCGCAATCTTGCGGGAGAAGGACGCCCCGCTGGCTGCCCCGCTGGCTGCCCCGCTGGCTGCCCCGTACGGGCAGACCCATGTATCTGCCCTGCTGGCTGCCCCCATGGGCGCCCCTTCATACGTCCTCCTGCTCAACCCCGACACCGAACCCGTCGGCGACGCCATTCCGCAACTCGTCCACTGGCTCGCGGCGCAACCGGAGGCCGTCGCCGTGGGGCCGCAATTGCGCTACGCCGACGGCAGTGTGCAATCGTCGCGGCGGCGCTTCCCCACCCGCCTGACGCTGCTTTGGGAAAGCACACCGCTCGAACGGCTCTGGCCCGCCAATCCCTGGGCGCAGCGCTACCGCCTGACCGACACGCCCAACGACACGACCCAGCCGGTAGACTGGCTGGTCGGCGCAGCCCTGCTTGTGCGCAGCGAAGCAATTTGCGCCGCCGGCATGCTCGACGAACGCTTTTTTATGTATAGTGAAGAGCTTGAATGGCAGTTCAGAATGCAAAAGGCAAAAGGCAAAAGGCAAAATGCGGACACCGGGAATCAGCGAAACGCTAGCGGCAAGGGCTTCAGCCCGCCGGTCGCACGCCCAATCCTGAGCCATGGGCTTCAGCCTGTTGGCACGCAGATACGCAACCCGTCGCCTCAGCCCTCAGCCCTCAGCCCTCAGCCCTCGCGCATCTGGTATCTTCCCAGCGCCGTCATCATCCACCACGAAGGCAAGAGCAGCGAGCAAGCCGTGGCGGCGCGCTACCTGAACTTCAACCGCAGCAAACTACTCCTGGCCCAGATCTGGTATGGTTGGGGCTATGCGCGCCGGTTACGCTTCCTGTTGCGGCTCGGCTTCACCTACGAACTCCTGAACGAAGGTGCCAAACTACTCCTCGGCCACAAGCCGGCTCTACGGAAACAGCGTATTACTGTATATTTGCAGGTTCTAAGGACAATGTAAAAGGCAAAATGCGGTTCGGACAATTTTGCCTTTTGCCTGTTTAATTCATCATGCTCACCCTCACCGACAATTGGCAGGTCCGCCCGCTCGACGAATTCCAACTCGGGATCTACCCGCGCTCCGATGAGGGCTGGCTGCCCGCAAACATACCTGGGCATTGGCAGCAGATCCCCGAACTAGAGCATCACGCCGGCAAAGTGGTCTACCGCTGCCGTTTCCCGTTTGCTCTCGCTGATGCGTCGGCGCATACCCGTTACTGGCTGCGGATCAATGGCGCCTTCTACGCCAGCCGCCCCTACCTCAATGGCGTCGATCTCGGCGGGCACACCGGCTACTTCATCCCCTGCGAACGCGAGGTAACCCGACTGCTCCAGGAAAGCAACACCCTGCTCGTTGAACTCGATTGCCCCGATGAGCGCGACAAGCTCGGCAAGCGCATGATCACCGGTGTCTTCTCGCACTGGGATTGCTTCGACCCCAAAGCCAATCCCGGCGGGATCTGGCTGCCGGTTGAATTGCACTCCAGCGGCCCGGTACGCCTACAGCACGCCGGTGTGCGCACCGAAACCGTCGGCCCGACCTTCGCCCAACTGCGCTTTCAACTCGATCTCGACGCCGCTGCGGCCGGCCTGATCACCCTGCGTTTCACCTTCGTTCCACGCACTTTTACCGGTGCCATCCAGAGCTTTACCCAAACCCGTCGGGTGCGCGCCGGGCATCAAGAGCTCAACGGTCTGCTCAAGCTGGAAGACCCGCAGCTCTGGTGGACTCACGACCTCGGGCGGCCCGACCTCTACGACGTACAGATCGAAGTGCTGCACGCGGACGAACGTAGCGACAGCGCCGACCTAGTGATCGGCGTGCGTCAGTTCGAACTGCGTGACTGGATCCCATATCTCAATGGCGAGCGCTTTCTGGTAAAGGGCAACAATTACCCGCCCGGCGATATCCGTATCGCCACGATGACGCGCGAACGCTGCGAGATTGATCTGGAACTGGCCAAGGCCTGCCACATGAATCTGCTGCGCGTCCACGCTCATGTCGATCATCCGGTGTTCTATACCGCAGCCGACGCCGCCGGCGTCTTACTCTGGCAAGATTTCCCGCTCCAATGGCTCTATGACCCCGGCATTCTGCCCGACGCGTTGCGCCAGGTGCGCGCAATGGTGCGCCTGCTCGGCAGCCACCCGAGCATTGTGATCTGGTGTATGCACAACGAATCGGTGCCGGTGGAAGACACCGCCGACGAGAGCCTCTTTGCGCGCCTGCGGACCTACCAGAACGCCTTCGGCTTCAGTTGGAACCGCGACGTGATGGACACCCAGCTCAAAGCCGAGGTCGAACGCCACGACCCGACGCGGCCCGCCGTTCGGTCATCAGGCGAGATGGCCGTGCCACGCCTGCGCGAAGGCACCGACGCGCACGTCTATTTTGGCTGGTACAGTACTTACGGCACGCTGGAGATGGGCGATGTGATGCAGCAGCGCTTCCCAGCCAACCTGCGCTTCGTCACCGAGTTCGGCGCGCAGAGTTTCCCCAACCTGGAGAGCAGCCTGCGCTTTATGCCGGAACAGCTTGATGACGCAGCGATCGAACACCTGGAAGCCCGCCACGGCTTACAGGGCACCATTATGGGCCACTGGATCCCCTGGCGCGAAGCGCCTGATCTAAGCGAAATGATCCGCCACTCGCAAGCGTACCAGAGCTTCATCAACCGACACTACATTGATCGGCTGCGCCTGGCGAAATATCAGCCGACCGGCGGGATTGTGCCCTTTCTGCTCGTCGATCCCTACCCGGCGGTACTCTGGAGCGTGATCGACTACTGGCGCGTGCCGAAAAGCTCTTATTACGCCATGCAAACCGCCTTCAGCCCGCAGTACGCCTTCAGCGTCTTCGCCCCCGACAGCTACGCAATCGGCACGCCGATCGAACTGCCGATCTATGCAGTAAACGATGCGCGCCAACCGGTGCGCGGCGCCCGCCTGAGCGCCGGCCTCGCCGATCCCGCCGGCACGATCCTGGCCGAGGTCAACCATCGGATCGACTTGTCGGCCGACTGCGCTACCCAGACGATCGACCGCCTGCGCTTCACCCCAACCCGCCCCGGCCAATACACGCTCACCATTACCCTCAGCGCCGTCCCGCATCCCGTGGAACACGCCTACACGATTGATGTGCTGATGCCTGATGCCTGAGTAAGGCCGCAGCATTCCTAATCATTTGATCCCTTGCGATTTGGTCGATCAAGCAAGGGCGAATGCTGCGGCCCTACGATGCCCGCCGCCCGCTGCCCGCCGCCCCTGTACGGGCGACCACGAGGGTCGCCCGGGGCTGCCCCGCCGCCCCCGCCGCCCCGCCCCACGCCTACAGCATTGCTCAGATCGATTGCGCCTGCCCAACCAGGCGCGAGCGCAGCGCGCTACCCGGTTCAGTGGCCGCAGCAGCTCAGTCATGCTGCTCAGTGCGCTAAACTGCCGCATCCATAACTGATGGTACAATAGAAACACTGAAGTGACACTCTGGAAAGGTTGATCAATACCGCCTGGCCACCCCAAAGCCGGCCATGCGGCGCAAGCCGATGCCTATTTCATACCAGGAACCGGTGCAACTCGTGTGCCCTGCCTGCGGCGCCGATTTCGCTGCGGACGTCTGGCTGATTCTGGACGCGCAGGAAGAGCCGGCCGCCGTTGAGACGCTGCTCGCGGGTGATCTGAATATGGTGGCCTGTCCGCAGTGTAGCCAGCGCGGCCCGGCCGGCGCGCCGTTGCTTTTCCACGACGCCGCCAATCGCCGGGTGATCTTCGCCGGTGCGCCCGGCGCCGCCGAACATGAGGTGCGCGACCAGGCCCGCGATCTGCACGCGCTGCTGGTCGGTTCCATCCCTGAAGAACAGCGCCGGCCGTATCTGGTCGATGTCGATATTGCCCAGGATGTTGCGGGCGTAGCGCATCTGCTGCGCCGCATGCGCCGCCGCCGACCGGATAACGCCGCGCCGCCACCTCCGGCGGGCGCGGCCCCAACGTCTGAAGTTCCCGGCGAACCGCCGCCGCTGTTGGTGGCCGTCGAAGCGCTGCTGGCCGCCGATAGCTCCGCGGAGCTTGACCGCGCTCTGGCCACCCATCCGATCTTGCTCGATCCATCTACCGAGATGACCCTGGCCCAACTGATTGAAGTTGCCGTGCAACAGCGCGAGCCGGCTGTCGCTGACAGTTTGCGCCAGGCGCGTACGCTTTTGCTGCGCATGAGCGCGGCAGTCGGTACACCGCCCATGCCTGATGCCGTCGCGTCGTCGCCCGAGCCA
>JBBRUG010000300.1:0-7591 GCA_038247995.1 Chloroflexales bacterium
CGGGGCTGTTCGCTGATTGGCTGTTTGGGCTGCGGTGTGTGCATCGTGTGGCTCCTCTAGGTGTTGCGAATAGCGATGCAATCCAGAAGACCACACGTAGTGTGGTAGCTACGTGTAGGAGTAAAGGAGGTGCGCAGGCGGTAAGGTCTGGCCAGGGTTGTGCAGCAGGAGCGCCAGCGTGAACCGGTCAATCGAACTGTTCCGGCTGCGGGTTGGGGTGTACGCTATCGGCGTGCAACCGACGATTGGGAGGCAGCGCGTGGGGCGCAGCGCGAACATTTTGCGACTGAGGAGGCGATAGCCTTCACCTATGAGTCGTGCGTTCTATTCTAGATCATGAGTTGTAGGTTTTGGGTTCCTATGTGCCCTCAGCGCGGCTCGTTTTCAGTCGTTCACTGGCTTGTTGGAGCATTTGATAGGCGAGTTGGTTGACGTTGTAGCCGCCAGGGAGGCGTACAAACGGTTTCTGATAGCGCTCACAGAAGGTGCTGACTTCACCCAGGCCATGGCTGGCCCAGCGAATGGCCAGCAGCACCACCGAAACATCGGCGCGCGCAATGGCGGCCTCCAGCGGCAGATGACTCTTATGTGGGCGGGTATCGCACCAGACGAGTTCGCGCAGATCGAACGCTTCTTCGATCGTCTGAACGACCTGGGGGCGCTCATCACCGCCAATGAGCACCACGGTCGTATCGCGGAGCAGCTCGGCAACCTGACTGATCAGCGGATCGTCACGCTCGGCGTTCGGGTCGTTGGATTGACCATTGCTGGGCGCTGATTGCACGCGTTCGAGTTCGCGCACAACACGGGCGATGGTACGTGAGTGCGCCCCTTCAGCTGCAAGCGCTGTGCGATGCGGCTCGAGGATGCTGCGCAACGTACGGTTGCTGGGCGGTGTTCCGTGATCGACAAGCGCTTCAATGGTTTGTATGACGCGGGGCCATTCGTCGGCAAAGCCCTGCTGCACGCGTCCCACCTGATAGCGTAGCTTGCCAAAGAGTTTCTGCGTGTGGCGGCGGCGATAGACCACCTGCTCGACAGCTTCACACCATGCGGTGATGCGCTCCAGGCGCTCCGGCCAATGCGCTGGATCGGCAACATCGTCAAGGCGCATATAGCGCTCAATAAACACCCGTTCGTTTTGGGCGCGACGGCGCAACCATTGAAACAGAGCTTGCTGGCTGAGATCGGGAAGTGATCGTATCTGGGCAACCGCAGCGCGTAACGCCGACTGCGCTTCAGCGGTGAGATCAAAACCAGTCTTGCGATAGGGTGCCAGTGTCGGGTCGGCAAGGACGTCGACGAGGGTTTCCACGAGTGTGGCGAGCGTCTCATAGGCGCCGGCGAGCGCCGCCCACTGCGCTGCCGAAATGCCGGATTTTGTCAGCAACGGATCCATCCAGTAAGCGCAAGACTCTGCGGCAGTGGTGCGTGCTGCACCTGGTTGCGCCAGCGCTTGCTGAATGCGTTCGGCTTTCGCTGCACAACAGCTGCTCAGCTCATTGAGGAAGGTCGCTTCGTCGGGTAGATCGTCGTCCACCTGGGTGACAACAGGAGGCGACTCCGTTAGATCATGATCATCGTCGCCTTGCGCATAACGGCGGAGCAGTCGTTCTAACTCGTCGCGGGTTGCCGGTGGCGATGCGGGCGGCGGCGATGGCGTTTCGATTGGTATGGAAGGTGGAGGGGCTGGTTCGGCGGGCACATGCGCTTCCGGTTCAGTAGGTGCAGCGCTGGGCGGTTCTACGGCAGGCGGTTCAACGCTAGGCGTGATAGTTTCCGCCGCGATAGTCGGCTCGTTGGCAATGGCGAGGAGCGCCTGCCCAAGCGTGGTGAGATGCGTGCGCAGCGTTGCATCCGTGCGTGCCTGTTCCTGCAAGGCGTCGAGGATCGCACGTAGGGCTTCAAGCGTGGCGGGTTGGTTAGCAGGCGATGAATCAAGCATAATGGTGACCTGGCGGGTATTGTACAACACTGCCGCATTATCCCGATGCGGCAGTGTCGGTGGTCGTTCGTATCACATGGCTACACTGCTACTCGCCAAACCGGGTAATCGAAGACTCGGCGGCAAAGAGTTCAACCGCCGCGACATCGCCACCCACGGCCACGGTCACTTCCATTGCGGCGGTGCCATTGGCGGGAATACGTTCGCTGAAGCTGCTGCCGCCCCCGATGATTGCACCGTCGGCGTTACGCAAGATGGCGTTGATGCTCACGTTTTGGACGGGTTCGCCATAAGGGTTGCTGATCTGTGCGGTTACCTTGGCGCCAAACTGTCCGGGTAAGAAGGTTGCATTCGTGAAGCTGAACGCTTGTTTCCCTTCAATCTCAGTCGTACGGCCAGGGAAGATTTGCGCTTCGACGCGTGCAGGAGCAACACTATCGCTGCTGAGGTAGATCACGCCGCCGTTTGCGGTGCGCTCTCCGGGCAAGATGAGTCCGAAGTAGCCGCTGTCTACCGCAATAACTCGACCATCTTCGGCGTAGGCTGCCACAAGATACTGGCTACTTTCCAGCGCAAGGGTTTGGTCAGGATTCTCGACGACAATTCCGTAGCCAATCTGGCGATCAACACCCCAGCCCTGTTCGACCAACGTAAGTTCAGGGAGATCCTCGGCGCTACGCTGGGCAAAGCGGGTCAGGTTGCTCACCAGTGGTGAGACTTCGACGCGTGTCGGGACGCCGTTGCTCTTCACACTGGAGTCAAATGGGGTTGCCCCTTCAGGCAAGAGAAATGGGAGAAATGTGAACCCGCCGCCAATCACCTGGTCGGCCTCGTCGAAGAGGACAATCCCAACATAGAGATCCGTTAGCGGCACCGTAAATGGATTGCGGATCACTGCGCTTACGTGCTGGCTGAAGTCGGTTTCACGGAACGTCGCTGCTTCAACCAGGAACGGCGGCAGTTCGTCGGGGGTGGCACGCTGTGGTGTCCCACCGCCGGTAATCTGCACCTCGATGCGCTCGACCGGCTGATCGACGTCAAGATACAGATCACCGCCGAAGTAGGTCTGGACTGCCGGAGCCACCATGGGGAGCGTGCTATCATCCGCGCCGAGCACGACATCCCCCGCACCATAAGCGACAACCTGCACGCTGACATCTTCTAAGGCTGCGGCTAGATTTGGGTTATCGATCACCACGCCAAAGCCAAGCGCCTGGCCATCCTGACCAAAACCCGATTGGACGACGACAGCTGCGCGGGCCGGTTCAGGACTGGGCGTCGGAACGTCTGTTGGCGCGGCAGTTGGCACAATCGTCGGCTCAGTCGGGGGTGCGTCTTGCACGACGGTTGGTGCGGCTGCGGCCGGCGCCGCATTGGCCGTGGGTCGGGCGCTGACGAGTTCTTCTGTGGCGCTGGTACCACAGGCAGTGAAGATGAGCAGCGCGCTGATCCAGCAGAAGCGGCTGAGCAAGCGAAACATCGGATAGGCTCCTTTGGACGAGCGAATTGATCGACGCACTCTCAGCATACCCTCGGAGCTGAGCACAAATGCGCACGCTAGCGTATGTCGTACACTACACTTCGGTGAGGTGAGATATATACATGTCGGTGGGTGACATTTCGCTCATCTGACGGTGCCTTTTTTGGATCGAGATGTTATACTGATGCCGGGTTCCAACGCTTTGATTCGCTTGGTATGACGCTATGGATGCCTTCCGCCTGCGCGAGATGGTTGTTGCCGATTATGCCGAGTATGTGCAGAGCTTCTTGACCATCCTCGATCCGCGCATTCGCGCTTTTGTCGATGAGCAGTTGGCTGCCGGTATGCTCTGGCCTGATGCACTATTGCAACTCAGCCCGGCCTACCAGGCCGCCGAGACAGTGGCGGATCTGGCGGCGCAGGGTGTGCTGCATCCGCTGAGTGCGCGCCTCTTCCAGGCGCGGGGGCAACCGCTCCGACTCTATCAGCATCAGCGCAAAGCGATTGATCTGGCCGCACAGGGCGACAACTATGTGGTGACGACCGGTACCGGTTCGGGCAAGAGCCTGACCTATCTAATCCCGATCATTGACCATGTGCTGCGCCATGCGCCGGAGCACGGCGGCGTCCGCGCGATCATCGTCTATCCGATGAATGCGCTGATCAACTCACAAGCGAATGCACTCTCCGAGTTTGTCCAGAATCTCGGCGGCCCCGATGCCTGCCCGGTGCGCTTTGCGCGCTATACCGGCCAGGAGCGTGATGCTGAGAAACGCGCGATCCGCGACCAGCCGCCGCATCTGCTGCTGACCAACTACGTGATGCTGGAACTGATGCTGACCCGCCCGGAGGAGCAGGTCTTTTTTTCCAATACCGGATCGCTCCAGTTTTTGGTGCTCGATGAATTGCACACCTATCGCGGGCGGCAGGGCGCCGACATTGCGTTGCTGGTACGGCGTCTGCGTGAGCGTTCGGGCAACGCGGCGCTACAGTGTATCGGCACGAGCGCAACAATGGCTACCGGTACGACGCGCCACGAACGGCATAGCGCTGTCGCTGCCGTCGCCGGTACTATCTTTGGCGCTACGGTGACCCCGGCACAGATCGTTGATGAGACGCTGCGCTGGAGTTTTGCCCGCCCAACCCAACCCACGGCGCCTGAATTGCAGGCCGCGCTGGCGCAACCGTTGCCCCACGACTGGGACAGTTTCGCCCGCCATCCGCTTGCCGCCTGGGTCGAGCATCGCTTCGGGTTGCGCGCCGATCCTGATGGCCTGCACCGCCGTGATCCGGTGACATTGCACACCGGTGCGACCGAACTCGCGACGCTCACCGGCATACCTGCGGAAACGTGCGCCCAACGCCTCGCCGAACTCTTCTTGCGCGGCAGTCAGGTGCGCAGTCCAGAGCATACGCCCGGCTTCGCCTTCAAATTACATCAGTTCTTCGCGCAGGGCGGCGCCGTCTATGCCACGCTCGGCAGTGCCGAAACGCGCACCTTGACCTTGGAAGGCCAGCACTACGCGCCCAACGCCCCGGAACAGTTGCTCTTCCCACTCGTTTTCTGCCGTACCTGCGGTCAGGAACATTACCTTTGTCTGCTCAATGCGGCGAATGGTACGGTGCGGCCGCGCCCGCCCACCCTCACTGAGGTTGATGCGGCCGAGCACAGCGCCGGCTATCTGCTGACCGACCCGGAGGGCTTCTGGCCCGATGAGTATCTAGAGCTCTTGCCGGAAAACTGGTTCGTCCAACGCAAAAGCGGCCCCCAGGTCAAACCCGACTATCGGCCGTTCCTCCCGCGCAAACTCTTCGTCGATCCCACCGGGTTGGTGAAGGATGAAGGCAGAAGGCAGAAGGATGAAGATCCGCGCCGCGCTCTGTCCGATTCTTCATCCTTCATCCCTCATCCTTCATCCTTCCTACGCGCCTGGTTCGTCCCCGCGCCGCTGCTCACGTGCCTGCGCTGCGGCGAGATCTACACGAAGCGCCAGGCCGATTTTGTGAAGCTGGCCCGGCTGAGCAGTGAAGGCCGCAGCACAGCGACGACACTGCTGACGGTGGCGACGATTACGCAGATGCGCGCCGACCCGGCGCTCAAAGATGATGCGCGGAAGCTGCTCAGTTTCACCGATAATCGGCAGGACGCATCGCTCCAGGCCGGGCATTTTAACGATTTTGTGAGCACGGCCCTGCTCCGCGCCGCGATCTATCGCGCGGTGGCTGCGGCGCCTGACGGCGGGCTGGACTATACCGAGATTGCGCGGGCGGCGGTCACGCAACTCAATCTGAGCGATGCGGCTATCGCCAGCGAACCGGTGATCGGCCCCAATGCCAAGCGCATGCGCGCCACGTTTCGGGATGTGATTGAGTATCGGATCTATGAAGATCTGCGCCGGGGTTGGCGGCTCGTGCAACCCAACCTGGAGCAGTGCGGTCTCCTGGTGGTCGGTTACGATCTGCTCGATGAGATTGCGGCGACGGAAAGCCTCTGGGGCGAGCATCCCATTCTTGCAAATGCCACTCCGGAAACGCGCCTGCATGCCATTCGGGCGCTGCTCGATTATATGCGCCGCGAACTGGCGTTGACCGCTGTGTGTCTGGAGCCGGAATTTCAGGACGGGTTGCGCCTGCGCGCCCGCGATCAGTTGCACGAGCGCTGGGCTTTCGATCAGCACGAAGTGCTTGCTACGGCCAGCCGCTTTGTACTGCCCGGCACGCCCGTCGGCCCGCGCGATGAGCGCAGCCTCGGCGCAAATACCACGCTTGGGCGTTTCCTGCGCGCCCGCCAGACCTGGCCCGGCCTCACGGCCAACCTCACGCCCGATGAGTATGCGCCCTTTGCCACCGCTCTGGTGACGGCGCTGCGCACGGCGGGCTATCTTGCCGGGAGCGCCGGCGAGCATGGGGAAGCGGTTCAGGTGCGCGCCGATACGCTGGTCTGGCGTCCCGGCAATGGAACCGTCGCCCGCGACCCAATCCGCACGCGGCGCATGCACGTCGAGTTCGACCCGGGCGCACGACCGAATGCCTTCTTTGCGCGTTTGTACCGCGAGACGGCGGGGCAACTCGTCGATCTCACCGGCGGTGAGCATACCGGTCAGGTTGAACAGGCGCGCCGCGAGGAGCGCGAGCAGGCGTTCCGCACCGGCGCCCTCAAAGCGCTGTTCTGCTCGCCAACGATGGAACTCGGGATCGATATTGCCGATCTGAATGTCGTGCATATGCGCAATGTTCCGCCGACCCCGGCAAACTACGCGCAACGCAGTGGGCGGGCCGGGCGCAGCGGGCAACCGGCGTTTGTGGCAACGTACTGTTCGGTGGGCAGTGGTCACGATCAGTATTTCTTCCGCAACCCGGAGCGCATGGTTTCCGGCCAGGTCGCGCCACCCCGGCTTGATCTGAGCAACCCCGATCTGATCCAGGCCCATTTGCACGCGATCTGGCTGGCGCTGGTCGGGTTGCCGCTCGGGCGCTCCATGCTCGACCTGCTCGATACCGCCGATCCAACCCAAACCTATCCGCTCAGGCCAGAGATTGCGCAGGCGCTCCAGTTGCCGAGCGAACGGCGCCAGGCCGTGCTGGAAGCCTGCCGGAGCGTGCTCGCCGCGACACCCGCTGTGGCTCAGGCAGCCTGGTATCACGCCGATTGGCTCACGGAAACAATCGATCGCGCGGCGGAAACCTTCGACCGGGCCTGCGATCGCTGGCGTGAGTTGTACATGGCGGCCGAGCGCCAACTGCAGCAGGCGCGCACCGATGTTGATCGGCGCTATACCGACCGCACCGGCGGCGCTGATCGCGATGATGCGCGCCGTCGTGAGGCCGAGGCGCTGCGCCAGAAAGATCTGCTCTGTAACACGCGCCAGGGTGTTGAAACGGATTTCTACCCCTACCGCTATTTTGCCAGCGAAGGCTTCCTGCCGGGCTACAACTTTCCGCGCCTGCCCATCCGCGCCTTCTTACCCACCAGCCGCGACGATGGCGCATTTGTGGCCCGGCCGCGCTTTCTGGCCCTGAGCGAGTTCGGCCCGCGCAATGTGATCTACCACGAGGGCCGCAAGTATCGGGTTACCCGCACCGTGCTGCCGGCCGGTGGCGCATCCGCCCGCCTGCGCACCGCCAAACTCTGCCACGTCTGTGGCTATCTGCACGCCGGCCCGGAA
>JBBRUG010000301.1:0-7572 GCA_038247995.1 Chloroflexales bacterium
CAGGTGACGCTTGTTGGCGAACGTGGGGTAATCTTGCGCGCAGAGGAACAATCGTCTGATCTGATGGCCGCCACCGATGAAGTGCAAAGTGTGCTCCAGCGGCAGATCAAGCGCTACAAGGAGAAATATTGGCGCCGATCAAGCCGGTTGCGCCGCCAGGATGCTGAGCGCATTACCGAACTGGAAACGGCGATCAGCGTTGCCGATCCGGTTGATGCACCTGCCGACGAGCCGCCCGATCCGGAGTTGATCCGTACAAAGCAGTTCACCCTGCGCCCAATGTTCACCGACGATGCTGTTGAGCAGATGGAACTGCTTGGCCATACCTTCTTTGTCTTTCAAGACGCTGAGACGTCGAAAATCAGCGTGCTCTACCGCCGTCGCGATGGGAACTACGGCCTGATCATCCCCGATCCGGTGTAGCAGGAACAACCAGGGCCGGCGGGATAATTCCGTCGGCCCTGGCCTTTTTGGGCCATGACCATTGAAGGCCCTCCATCAGGACTCTGGTATACTGTGCACCTGGTTAAAGCCGTGTTATCTTACACATTGACATTGGCATATTCCAGGACACCTCACTATGCGATCTCCCCTCATTTTAGCCCTGAGCCTTGCAGGATTGTGCGGCGCGCTGTTTGGGTTTGTGCCCATGAGCTCTGCTACGCCAACCACACAGGCGACGACAACAATGTACCTCCCGCTGGCCCAACTGGCTGAGAATTGGCCGCAAACGGCTGAACAACGGGCTATGGCCGAGCAAGTCTTGGTCGCCGTCAACAATGAACGCGCTGCTGCCGGGTGCGGCGCCCTCACGCTTGATGCGCAACTAACTGCTGCTGCTCAGGCTCACAGCGAAGACATGGCCTTCAATAACTTCTTTGGGCACGTCGGCAGCGATGGCTCGCGTTCCCTTCAACGGGTTAGTCTGGCGGGTTACACCGGTCAGTCGGGTTGGGAAAATGTCGCAGCCGGGTATAGTAGCGCCGAGATGGTGGTGCGCGGTTGGATGACGAGTACTACCGGCCATCGCGAAAATATTTTGAACTGTGCGCTCAGTGAGATGGGCCTCGGATATGTGTTTGAGAGCGATGACCGCTATCCCGGCCCCTATGGCTATCGCCACTACTGGACGCAAGTGTTCGGGCGCCCCTAAAAGCGCGCCACCCCGTGTTTTAGCGCCTCAGCCGGCTCAATCGGGTTGCTCAGTGCGCCAAATTGGGGATAAGTGGTGGATAATGTGCATAACTTGATCTTCTGTTCTACTCGTATGAACGCCGGGCGGAATTTCCGTTCGGCGTTTGGCGTTCCTGTGCTACAATCGAGATGGATCAGCCCATCATCAGTGTAGCCACAGAAGTGTAGCCACACAGGAGTCGCAGCATGTCTGCTTATCGAACCGAGAAAGACTCGCTGGGTGAGATGCAGGTGCCCGCCGACGCGCTCTATGGCGCGCAGACGCAGCGGGCCGTCATGAACTTCCCCGTTAGTGGAATGCGCCCGTACCCAGCGTTCGTCTGGGCTCAGGCCATCGTCAAGCGCGCTGCCGCCGATGTTAACCGCGACCTGGGTTTGCTCGACGCGGCCCTCGCTGCGGCGATCGTGCAGGCCACGGATGAGGTGATCGCCGGTCAGCACGCGCACCAGTTTGTCGTCGATCCCTTCCAGGCCGGCGCCGGTACCTCGCACAATATGAATGTGAATGAGGTGATCGCAAACCGGGCCAATCAGATCCTGGGGTTTACCCTAGAAGATCCGCAGAAGCCGGTTAGCCCGAACGACCATGTGAACATGGCCCAGAGCACGAACGATACGATTCCCACCGCCATCCGCCTCGGCTGCCTCTGGCGTCTGCCGGAGTTGCTGGCCGCGATCGACGATCTGGCCGATGCGCTTGAAGCCAAAGCCAAAGAGTTCGACGAGATTGTGAAGTCGGGGCGCACCCACCTTCAGGATGCCGTTCCCGTGCGGCTTGGCCAGGAGTTTGGCGCGTATGCGCGCGCTGTGCGCAATGATATGGAGCGCATTCAGGTTGCGGCCGATCGCTTGCGCCGCTTGGGTATCGGCGGTACGGCTACCGGCTCGGGGCTGAACGCCCATCCCGAGTATCACCTGCGGATGGTCGCGAAGCTCACGGAACTCACCGGCCATGAACTGCGCTCGGCGGGCGATCTGTTCGAGAGTATGCAGAGCATGGCCGACGCCGCCGATTTTTCGGGCAGCATGCGCATCCTCTGTATCACGCTCGTGCGGATCGCCAACGACTTCCGCCTGCTTTCCTCCGGCCCGACTACCGGCCTCGATGAGATCCGCCTGCCGGCCGTGCAGCCCGGATCAAGCATTATGCCCGGCAAGGTCAATCCGGTGCTGGCCGAAATGCTGAATATGGCCTGCTTCCATGTGCAGGGCAATGATCACACGGTGGCGCTGGCGGCGCAGGCTGGGCAGCTTGAACTGAATGTGATGATGCCGATCATCGCGCATAACTTGTTCGAAATGATGCATGTACTGATCGGCGCGATCAACGCCTTTACCAGCAAGTGTGTAGTTGGCATCACGGCGAACGCCGAAAAGGCCCACGGCTGGTTGGCGAAGAACCCGATCCTCGTGACGGCGCTGAATCCGGCGATCGGTTACCTGAATGGGGCGGCTGTGGCCAAGGAGTCGCTCGCCAGCGGCAAGAGCATTAAAGAAGTGGTGCTTGCGAAGGGCCTGCTCGAAGCCGACCAGATCGATGAACTGCTCGACGTGCGCGCAATGACCGAAGGCGGGATCATGAGCGGCGGCGGGGGCTGATATCAGGAGGCAGCAGGCAGGAGGCAGGAGGCAGGAGGGCTTGCCCTACCGCCTGACTTCTGACGCCTTATGCCCGATTCGGCACCCCCGTGCGGTCAACTAGGTATACCGCCAGGCCATGCCGCCGGGCAAGCGCAATATCGGCGGCGGCGCCTTCGACTAACACCAGCGCAACTCGTAATCCGCGCCGGCGGAGTGCGATCAGGCGCTCGATGCGCTCAATTTCGATCCCCACCCCGACAATTACCACCGTCGCGCCCCAACCAAGATCAGCCGCAGCGGCAGCCAGAAGGGCATCTACATCGCCGGTCTGCGCAACCTCTAACCGACCAAGCAATTTCAAAATCTCGATGACATGGGCATTCCCATAACCGGGAGACAGTATGGCGGCCGGGCCAGTGGCGAGCGGGTCGGCGCCCGACGTACACAGGCCAACCGGCTGGCGCCGCGCGGAGAGATCCGCCGCAATCGAGGCGGCCGCAACGATGGCACGTTCGAGCGCATCGTAGACGTAGCGCACCGGATATTCGGTACGGCTAAAGGCCAGTGCTATCAGCGTCGTGCGTGCAATTGCCGCCTCGTGTCGTCGTACCTGAAGCACACCGACACGGGCGCTGCTCTTCCAATCGACTTGGCGGGGTGGATCGCCGGGCTGATAATTGCGCACGCCGATTGGGCGCGCCGGGTCGGTGAAGAGGCTTTGGGCAAAGGGCTGCGCGCCAAAGGGCAGGGCCGCCGGTAACCCCAAATCGGGTAACGGCACAACCTCGGGAAAGATCGTCAGCGTATCCACATTACCGCCGGCCAGCGGCTGCTCGCGCATGCCAAATACATCGCCGGTCTGGAGGCGCAACGGGCCGATCGTGTAGAGGCCGCGCCGGCTGGCCTGAACGGTGTAGGTCAGGCTGCGCTCTTCATTGGCGCCGAGCGCCAGCACGCGCCGTACGCCCGGCGGCGGATAGAGTGTTGGGGGCAGGCTCTCATAGATCATCAGCCAGGGCACCGGCAGCAAGCTGCGATTCTGTACGCGCAGACTGATCGGGATCGCCTCGCCGGGGAACGCTGCCGCCGGCATATCGCGCTGCCACCTGAGCCGGCGCACGGCGGTCCGTACCCAGAGCCACGCCGCAACTTGAAACCCGATCAGCACATACAGCAGATAGAAGAAGATCTCACTGCGGAGCAGCGCAGCAATGACTAGTAGGATGAGCGTGAGCAGGCGCAGATCAGCCATAGCAATGCCAGAGGCAAACTGAAAAAGGCAAAATGGGTGGCGATCCCCACTTACATCCGAAACACTCCGAACGTCGTTGGCTCAAGCGGTGCATTAGCGGCGGCGGCGAGGCCGAGGGCAAGCGCAGTACGGGTGTCGGGCGGGGTGAGAATGCCGTCGTCCCAGAGGCGCGCCGTCGAGTAGTACGGGTTACCTTCGGTTTCGTACTTGGCGAGAATTGGCGCTACAAACGCCGCCTGCTCGGTGGGCGTCATGTCGCGGCCCTGGGCCTGGAGGTTATCGCGGCGCACAGTGAGCAGCACATTGGCGGCCTGTGTGCCACCCATTACGCTGATCCGTGCGTTCGGCCACATCCAGAGCTGGCGTGGCTGATAGGCGCGTCCGCACATGCCATAGTTCCCGGCGCCAAATGAGCCGCCGATGATTACAGTGAACTTGGGCACATTCGCGCAGCTTACGGCCGTAACGAGCTTGGCGCCGTCTTTGGCGATGCCGCGGTTTTCGTACTCGCGCCCAACCATAAAGCCGGTGATATTTTGGAGAAACAGCAGCGGAATACCGCGCTCACAACAGAGCTGAATAAAGTGCGCGCCTTTGAGTGCGCTTTCGCTGAACAGAATGCCGTTATTGGCCAGAATGCCCACCGGCGCCCCGCCGATATGCGCAAACCCGCAGACGAGCGTCGTGCCGTAACGAGCCTTGAATTCGTGCAGGCGGCTGCCATCGACGAGGCGCGCAATCACCTCGCGCACATCGAAGCTCTTGCGTGGGTCGCGCGGGATGATCCCATACAGTTCTTCGGGATCGTAGCGTGGCGGTTCAAGGTGTTGGAGCGACCACGGCACGTTTCGGCGCGGCCCGAGATGGGCCACCGTGTCGCGCACAATCGCCAGGGCTTCGCGATCGTCGGCGGCAAAATGATCGGCAACGCCGGAGAGCCGGGTGTGGACATCGGCGCTGCCGAGATCTTCCGCGCTGACCTCTTCGCCCGTGGCGGCTTTCACCAGCGGCGGGCCGCCAAGGAAAATTGTACCCGTGCCGCGTACAATCACCACTTCGTCGGACATGGCTGGTACATACGCGCCACCAGCAGTACAACTGCCCAGCACGGCGGCAATTTGTGGGATGCCCAGCGCCGACATACGCGCCTGGTTATAAAAAATCCGCCCGAAGTGATCGCGGTCGGGGAACACTTCATCCTGCATCGGTAAGAAGGCGCCGCCGCTATCGACCAGATAGATGCAGGGCAGGTAGTTCTCTTGGGCAATCTCCTGGGCGCGGAGATGCTTTTTTACCGTAAGCGGATAATAGGTGCCGCCCTTCACCGTCGCGTCGTTGGCGATGATCACACACTCGCGGCCATTCACCCGCCCGATGCCGGTCACCATGCCTGCGCTGGGAACCGGATCAGGATAAACTTCGTGGGCGGCCAGCGGGCTGATTTCGAGGAAGGCTGTGCTGGGGTCGAGCAGGGTGGCGATGCGCTCGCGCACAAGTAGTTTGCCGCGGGCTGTGTGCTTAGCCCGGGCGTCGGCACTGCCGCCTTCAGCGGTACGCGCAAGCTGTTCGCGCAATTCATCGGCCAGGGCGCGCTGATGCGCGGCGTTGGCCTGAAAGTCGGCGCTCTGCGGTGAGATATGCGAATGGATGATTGACATACGGTACCTAAATCAACGCCTTGAGTTCCTCTGCCGCCTTGCGGGTCATACCGGGCACGGCGGCGATCGCTTCGAGGCTGGCTTTGCGCAGGCCGTCAAGATTGCCGAAAACTTTCAGGAGCGCTTTTTTGCGCTTGGGGCCAATGCCGGGTACATCTTCGAGCGGCGAGCGGAAGGCGGCTTTGCTGCGCAGTTTGCGATGGTACGTGATCGCGTAGCGGTGCGTCTCCTCGTCGATGCGCTGCACAAGACCCAGCGCACGGCTATCGCGGTCAAGCACGATCACTGCGGGCTGTTCGGGGCGCACCAGGTCGAAGCGTTTACGATCGGGGCCTTTGGCAACGCCGACAACCGGGATCGACGTAAAACCGAGCGTGTGCAACGCATCGACGGCGGCATTCACCTGACCGCGCCCGCCGTCGATCAAGACCAGATCAGGCAACGCCGACCATTTACCGGGTGCGGTCGCCTCTTGGGTGTCGCCCCCTGAAGGGCGCGACTCGGTAGGTTGGTCGGCGCCGTTCGGGCTGAAGCCCTCGGGCGCTGCGAGTGGGTCGGTTGGATCGGGCGCTGCGAGTGGGTTAGTTGGATCGGGCGCTGCGAGTGGGTTAGTTGCCTCCAGCGTGGCTCCTTCCGGCGCGGCCTCCTCCACCAGGGCGTCAGCTTCTGCGTCGCCCAATTCTTCGGCGGCGCGTTTGAAGCGGCGCATGATCACCTCGTGGATCGAGGCAACGTCGTTGGCGCCTTCAACTGTCTTAATTTTGAAGCGCCGATAGGCCGCAGGCTTAGGTTCGCCGAATTCAAACACAACCATGCCGGCCACCGAGTTCTGGCCCTGGGTATTGGATATGTCGTAACATTCGATCCGCTGCGGTAGGCTAGGCAGTTCCAGCAGGTCGCGCAGTTCGGTGAGGCCGGCCACGGCGCGTTGCTCGGAGTTGAGCCATTGCGTGCGCAGTTCTTCGAGTTTCTGGCGCGCATTTTGCGAGGCCAGTTCTACCAGTTGCTTCTTTTCGCCCCGCCGCGGCACGGCCAATTCAACCTTATGACCGCTTTTCTGGGCCAGCCAGGAAGCGATGATCAGCGGCTCCTCGACGTGGTCGGCGAGCAGCAAGTTGGGCGGCACATTGGGCGCGTTGTCGTAGAACTGCGTAATGAAGGAACTCATCAGGGCCGTATCGGTTTCGCCCTCGGTGCCCTGGAGCGCAAACGTCTCGGCATTGATCAGCTTGCCGCCACGCACGAACATCACCTGGACCACGGCGCTGCCCTCTTCGCGAGCGAAGGCGATTACGTCCTGATCCTGATCGACGGTGCGCAGCACCTGCTGGCGCTCCGAGATCTTCTCGATCGCAATGATCCGATCGCGTAGATAGGCGGCGCGTTCGAAGTTCAACTCTTCGGACGCATGTTCCATCTGGCGCCGAATATTGCGCAAGATCTGGTCGGTTTTGCCCTCCAGGAAGCTGCAAACCGCATCAATCGCGGCGCGATACTCCTCGCGGCTCACCAGGCCCGGCACGCATGGCCCAAGGCAGCGCTTCATCTGATAGTAGGTGCAGGGGCGCCCCTTGCGGCGATGCTCCTGGAACCAGGCGTCTTTGCAGTTAAAAGTCGGCCGGAAAGCGAAGAGCTTGTTGAGCGTGTCGAGCGCCTTATAAACTGAACCAGGGCTGGCATAAGGGCCAAAGTAACGTGCGCCGTCTTTGGCGACGGTGCGAGTGTAGATCACGCGCGGCCACTCGTCGTTGACGGTAACTTTAATAAAGGGGTACGATTTGTCGTCTTTGAGCAGAATATTGTAGCGCGGACGATGCTGCTTGATCAGGTTCATTTCGAGCAGCAACGCTTCAAGCTCGCTCTGGGTAATGATAATTTCGAAGTCGG
>JBBRUG010000302.1:0-7564 GCA_038247995.1 Chloroflexales bacterium
AGCCGCCGACGAAGCGGTGACAAACGAATGCGTACCCGGCGCGGGTGGGCCAACCCCGCAAGGGTAGCCGCCGACGAAGCGGTGACAAACGAATGCGTACCCGGCGCGGGTGGGCCAACCGCAAGGGTAGCCGCCGACGAAGCGGTGACAAACGAATGCGTACCCGGCGCGGGTGGGCTTCAGCCCATCGCCGCGCCCGCCCACAACCTGAGCCGTGCCCTTGAGGGCGCGGCGACGGGCGACCCAATCATTCCGCCAGTGCCGGCACAATTCCGGTGTATGCCTGCACAATCGGGTCGTCGGGATGGGCGCGTTCATAGGCGGCGCGGAATTGCATCGTTTCGCGCTCGATACGCTTGAAGGCTTCCTGATCATCGTTGAGCAGCCAATTCAGCCAGCGCCCGTTTTTTACGTGCGGCACCTCATCGGCATGCACAAAATCGTTGAGCATGGCGTATGGTGCATCGCCCGCCGCCCGCGCCTCCTCGCGGTAGCGGATCAGGTCGGGCATGCCGAGTTTTTCGCCGCGCAAGTGCAGATCATAGAGCCGATGCGGGAAATCCAGGCCGATCCGATAAGTATAGTTGCCCGGGATCACCGGGAAATCGCCCAACTTGCCGCCGCGCTGTTCGAGGTAGCGCTGGTAGAGCACAGCGTGACGCACTTCATCCCAGAGCTGACGGGCCATATCGACGTGGAATTCCCAGGGCAGTTCAGGGTGCTCGTAGAGGCTACGCCCGAGCAGTTCGGCGGCGTGCATCTCGTTATCGGCGTCGCGGTGGGCCATCACCAAGGCCAGTTCGTGCGCGTCGGCGGGCGGATGGTCCACCGCGTGCTCGTCGAAACGAAAGCGTGCATCGCGGGCGGCGACGGGCGGCGCGGGGCGCACGTTCTGGCCCTCGAACGAGCCGGCGGCCTCGCGCTCGGCGGCGCTGGTCGGCTCGGCGAAACTGCCGATGGCTGCGCAGGCGGCAGCGATCTCGGCTTCGTAGGTGGTCGCAGCGGCGCGCTGGTCGGCCGGCAACCCTTCCAGCAGCGCCAAGCCCTGGCGGATCTGCTCGGCTTCGTCGGCCAGCGTACGGGCCAGGAGATCCCAGGTCGGCTCGTCGGCGAGGGGCGCGCAGGCGGCGTGATGGGCAGTATAGCCTGCGAGCAGACACGGCTTCACGTGGTGGTAGACGGCGGCGAGGAAGGCGGCGCTGGAGGGCGCGGCATCGAGCAAGGCAAGCAGGTGGCGCGTCGGCTCGCCGGGGCTGAGCGGGGCGCGGCGCGGCCAACGCAAATCGATCAAGCGCGCAAGCCAGGCATCGGCGTGCAGCGAGTCCTGCCAGAGATGCCGACCGAGCAGGCACTTCACCTCCCACTCGGGCAGTTCGGCGAGCTTTCCGGCAGCCACGCGCATCAACTGCGCTTCAACATAATGGTAGCGCGCCACGAGCCGGGCCGTCTGCGCCACATCATAGGCGCCGGTGAGTTTGTAAGATGCGTAAATATCGTACATGGTTTGCTCCGCGTGTGAATGGTGCGGCTGCTGAAGCGGCTCTGCCTGCGCCTGACGGGGACGGATGGCACGCGTGGCGTTGCATCGGCCCGACGGGCTGGGATGGCGATCCCTAGTCGTCCACGGTTCGGAAATCTGCGCCATCTGCGCCATCTGCGGATCGGATCGATCACCAATCCGCCACTGCCCCATCCGAGTGAAAATAACGCTGCACCAACTCCGGCGCATACGGGTACTGTGCCGCAATCCGTTCGTTCACGTCGATGCCCAGGCCCGGCGCTGTCGGCACGGCGTAGGCGCCGTTTTGCACCCGATGTACCGTCTCCACCACCTCGTTGCGCCAGGGCACGTCGCTGCTGATCGCCTCCTGGATCACCCAATTCGGCGTGGCCAGCGCGAAGTGGATCGCAGCAGCGGTGGCGATCGGGCCGTTCGGGTTGTGCGGTGCCACGGCGATCGAGTGCGCCTCGGCGGCGGCGGCGATCTTGCGTGCTTCCCATAGCCCGCCGCAGTGCGACAAATCGGGTTGAATGATGTGGCAGGCCCGCCGCTCGAAGATCTCGCGGAACTGGTGCCGCCCCACCAGCCGTTCGCCGGTAGCGATTGGGATGCGTGAACTGCGCGTCACTTGCGCCGTGGCCTCGATATCTTCCGTCGGGCAGGGTTCCTCGAAGAAGAGCAGCCCGTACGGCTCCAGGGCGTGGCAGTACTGTAGCGCCATCGCCGGCGTCGTGCAGCGCGCATGCAGATCGACCATCAGATCCATCTCGTCGCCTACCGCCTCGCGCACTGCGCGCACCAACCCCGCAGCGTAACGCACCGGGCGCGGCCCCTCGATTGGTTCAGTGCGCGGCACGGCCATAAACTTCATTGCTGTGTAGCCGGCTTCTTTCACCATTAGCGCTCGCTCGACGAACTGCGCCGGGTCGGTGCTGTCGTACATGCTCTCCATTTCGCCGCCGCCCAGATGGTCATACACGCGCACCCGGTCGCGCACGCGCCCGCCGAGCAGTTCGTAGACCGGCACGTTCAGCCATTTGCCTTTAATATCCCAGAGCGCCTGCTCGATCCCGCTGATCGCGCTCATGCCCTCGATGCCGACCTTCCAGAAATATTGGCGGTACATCATCTGGTACAAGTGCTCGATCCGGCGCGGGTCCTCGCCGATCAGCAGCCGGCTCACGTCCTCCACCGCGCCGACGACGGTCTTGGTCTTCCACTCCAGCGTCGCTTCGCCCCAACCGTACAATCCCGGCTGGTCGGTTTCAACTTTCACAAAGACCCAGTTGCGCATGCGCGCATTAACGATCAGTGTGGAGACACGAGCGATTTTCATGGGCTACACTTTCATCCGCGGGTCAAGCCAGTCGCGCAGGCCATCGCCGAGCAGGTTGGCGCCGAGTACCGTCAGGGCGATTGCGACGCCGGGGAAGAAACCGATCCACCAGGCCAGGCGAATGAATTGGCGACCGTCGGCGAGGATCACGCCCCACTCAGGCGTCGGCGCCTGTGGCCCCAGGCCGATGAAGCTGAGCGACGCGCCGGTGAGGATCGCCCCGGCAATGCCCATCGACGACATTACAATCAGCGGTGCGAGCGTGTTGGGCAGGATGTGGCGGTACAGAATGCGCCGATCGCCGAAGCCGAGCACCTGGGCCGCTTCGACATAGGTTGTGGTGCGCAACCCAAGCACGACACTGCGCACCATGCGCGTGTAGTAGGGCACCCATGCGATGCCGATCGCGACCATGATGTTAATCAATCCTGGCCCGAGCACGGTCACGATCGCCAGCGCCAGCAGGATGATTGGAAACGCCACCCAGACATCCATAATCCGCATGATCAGCAGGTCGGCCAGACTGCCGAAGTAACCGGCAACCAGGCCAAGCCCAATTCCGATGCCTGCAGCAACGACGATCGGCACCGTACCCATGATCAGCGAGTAGCGCCCGCCATACAGCACGCGCGCAAGAATATCGCGCCCGTACTGGTCGGTGCCAAAGGGAAACGCCATGCTCGGCGGCTGCATGCGGTCGGGGATGTTCATCATCACCGGGTTGGCGTCGGTAAAGAGGCTGGGAAAGAGGGCGGTGAAGACCATAACGGCAAGGATCGCCGCCCCGATCGTGAGCGACGGATGTTTGCGCAAGATCTGGCGCACAGCGGCCCAACGCGCAGTAACGCCCGCCGGTCGTACCTCAATCGTCTGGCTTTGTTGCACAGCCCTGGTCATGGCGTCCCTTTACCCATAACGAATGCGCGGATCAACCACGGCATAGAGCACATCCACGACCAGATTGACCAGTACGTACAAAATTGCCGCGATCATCACGCAGCCCTGCACCACCGGGAAGTCGCGGTTGATCACCGCCTGCGTGGCCAGCGTGCCCAGCCCCTGGCGCGAAAAGACATTCTCGATAATCACGGCGCCGCCGAAGAGCGTGCCGAACTGCATGCCGATCATCGTCAGCAGGGGCAGCAGCGCATTGCGCAGAGCGTGCTTCCAGACCACCGCCCGTTCGATCAGGCCCTTGGCCCGCGCGGTGCGCACATAGTCTGTGCCCAAGACCTCAATCAGCGTCGAGCGGGTCATGCGGGTGATGATCGCGGCCTCGGCCACACCAAGCGCGACGGCGGGCATAATCAGCCCGCGAATGCCCCGGTCGCCGGTGATCGGCAGCCAGCCGAGCGTTACGGCAAAGAGCTGGATCATCATCAGGCCAAGCCAGAACGAGGGGATCGACACCCCGATCATTGCGACGGCGGTGGCCGCCACATCCCAGGCCCGGCCGTGTTGCACCGCTGCTACTACGCCCAACGGCAGCCCGATCGCGATTGCGACGATCATCGCCGCCACCGTAAGTTGGATTGTCGCCCCAATATTCGCGCCGATCAGCAGGGCCACCGGTTGTGAACCAAAGAGCGAACGCCCCAGATCACCCTGCGCGAGGCGCACCAGATACTTGCCGAGTTGCACATGCAGCGGATCGTTCAGGCCCAGCGTTTCGCGCATCTGCTCCATCTGCTGCGCGCTCATCTTTACCTGGCCCTGCATTGCCGAAACCGCGTCGCCCGGGATCAGTTGCACAATAAAAAAAGTCACGATCACAATCCCGAGCAGAATCGGGAGCGTGAGAGCGAGGCGCTGCAGCAAATAGTTGGTCATAATCTTCGGGAGACCTGTCAGATGGCGCGCCACCTGACAGGTCTGATCCACTTATTCGAAATAGGCCGACGCGAAGTACTTATAAAAACCTGTGCCATCCACGATGAAGCCCTTGAGGTTATTGGAGTGGGCGGCGTAGAAGTAGAGTTCGAAGATCGGCACCATCAGCGCATTGTCCATAATGTAGATCTGGATGTCGCTGTACATCTGCTTGCGCGTGTCGGGGTCAAGCTCGGTCTCGGCGGCCTTGAGCATCCCGTCGAGTTCGGCGCTGGCCAGGAAGTGGCCTGAGGGGAAGGTGCCGAAGCCCTCCGAGTGCCAGTCGCGGGTCATCTGGCTGGCCGTGGCGAACACGTCGCCCATGGCCGGCACTTGGTAGCTGCCGCTGACAATCGCCTCGGTGTTCGACGGCCCTTGCGTGGTGAGCACCTGGGCGTCGAAGCCGACGGCCTGGAGGTTCGCCTGGAGCACATAGACCCAGTCGTTCCAGCTCTTGTTTTCGACGATGGTCACTTCCAGCCGCTGGCCATCCTTGGTGCGTACGCCGTCGGCGCCCATCGCCCAGCCCGCCTCGTCGAGCAGTTGCATGGCCTGCTCGGGATCGTAGCTGTACATCTCCTCCAGCGCCGGCTCGTACTCGGGGAAGACTCGTGAGAGCGGGCCGTAGGCCGGTTCAACCATGCCGAAGTAGACGCTGTCGATGATGCCCTGCTTGTCGGTGGCGTAGATAATCGCCTTACGCACATTCAGGTCGTCGGTCGGCGCCAGCCCAGTGTGCATGTAGTTCATCTGCGGCATGCCGGGCAGCAGGAAGCCCGAGACGGCAAACTGCCCGCTCTCGCGCACGCGGGCCACATCCTGGAACGGCAGCATGTCCACGAAGTCCACTTCGCCGGCCTCCAGCGTCGCCAGGCGTGTCTGCGCCTCCGGCGTGAAGCGGAAAATCAGTTCCTCGATCAGCGAGGGGCCGTCGAGTTGGAACATAGAGGAACCCCACGTCCAGTCGGGGTTGCGCTCCAGCACGATCTCGCTGCCGCGAATCCACTCGCGGAACTTGAAGGGGCCGGTGCCGACCGGGTTGAAGCCGGCGTCGGGGCCAAGCGCTTCCAGGTTGGCGATATTGCCGATGCCCATGCCCGGATCGGCCAACTCGACCAGCAGGTCGGGGCGCGGAGCGGTCAGCGTGAGTTGCACAGTCGCGTCGTCGAGCGCCTCGACCGCGCCAATCACAGACTTAAGCTGGCCGGGGCCGGTGCCGACCGTGCCGTTGTCGCGCACATAGGTGAAGTAATCCACCACCGACTGGGCGGTGAACGGCGCGCCGTCGTGCCATTGCACGCCCTGAGCCAACTCAAACGTCCAGACCGTCGCGTCTTCCGAGCGCTCCCAGCTTAGTGCGAGGCCGGGATACACGGTTTGGCTCTGGTCGATATAAACCAGAGTTTCGAAAATCTGTCCGGCCACCTGGCGCTCATTCACATTGCCCGACATGGTCACAACGTCGATACTGGCCGGCTCCTGATTGCCCGAAAAGACCAGGCGCGACTTCGTCGAGGCTTCGGGCGCAGCGGCAGCAGGTTCAGCCGGGGCGGTGGTGGGCGGCGGGGCGGCGGGGGCGGTGGTGGGCGGCGGGCCGGCTTCCGGCTGGGCGGGCGCACTGCCGCAGGCGGCGAGCAGTAGCGCCAGGCTCATCCAGAGCGCGGTGAACAAAAAGAAAGCCCGACGGGGTTTGAGGCGGTAGGCCACGAAAACCTCCTTAGATACGATGCGTCAGCACAGCCATGGCGCATGCCATAGCTGCATCCGGGCTACGTACGTGCAGCATCCCGGCCGAGATGTTGCCCAGTAACCCAGGGAGGACTCAGGTTCGTATACGACCATACAGGGTAGACAGCACTATACGACGAGGTTAAGGAGATGTCAAGACCCTGGCGGATCTCGCTCTGGAATGGGACAAAGTGTAGACAATTACTGTTGGGTAGAGATGCAAGCTCGTAAGAAATGGCGCTGATTGAAGCTTGACGCGGGGCTGAAACCGGCTATTATTGTATACACACGTACAACGAACCAATGCAAACGCTCACGCCCCAGGTTGGGTGGAACGTGGAACCCCAGGCATGCTGACCCCGATTGGGAATCAACCGATTGAAAAGACGCCCACCTTTCGCGATGCGGCGTATCAGGCGATCAAACAGGCCATTCTTGCCGGCAAAATCGAGCCGGGCCAACCCCTGGTCGAAGAGCGTCTGGCGACAATGCTCCAGATCAGCCGCACTCCAGTGCGTGAGGCGCTGGCAATTCTTGAGCATGAAGGCTTAATCGCGCCAATCTACCGGCGCGGGCTCTTTGTATGCAAACTGAGCCGCGAACAAGTAATCGAACTCTTTACCGCCAACGAAGCTGTCGAGCCGTTTTTAGCGCGGCGAGCGGCGTTTTATGCCACACTCGAACAGCTTGCTGCGCTCGATCTGGCGATTGCCGAAGGGGAAGCGGGTGTGGAAAGCGGCGACATCGCCGGCTTCCTCCGCTCGGGGCGGCTCTTCCACGCCGGGGTGGGCATGGCCGCCGACAACCCGACGCTGGCTCAATTTGTCGAGCGCAACGAAGAGCGCGTCGATCTCTTTCTGATGAGCTACGGCAAAGCCGTCGATGCCGAGATGATGAGCGCCTCTAATCGCGAGCATCGCGCCATCTACCGCGCCATCGTCGAACGCGACCCGGACGCCGCCGCGCGTCTCGCCACCTACCACTCCCAATCCAGCCGCGAACGCTTCGCCGCCCTCGCCAACGACGGAAGCGACCTGTAGTTTGGGGCGACCGGTTTGGGGCGACCGGTTGGGGGGGGCACAAAGGGGGCCCCCCCCCCCGCGTGGGGGGCCCCGAGTGGTGGCCCCGTG
>JBBRUG010000303.1:0-7497 GCA_038247995.1 Chloroflexales bacterium
ACGTGGAGCAGGGGGAGCCGCCGCAGATTCGGCGTCCTGATGCTGTCGGAAGCCCCGCTCCCGCTCAGGGAGCGGCCTGCTCTGAGCGTAGCCGAAGGGGGTTGGGGGTGCGGGCAACGGCAAAAACCCTTCACCTGAGAGATCCCCCCAACCCCCTGCTCCATCTGCGTGGAGCAGGGGGATCTGCCGGATATTCGGCATTCTGATGCTGTCCGAAGCCCTTCTCCCGCTCAGGGAGAGCGGTTGGGGATGCGGGTTGGTGCGGCGCTACGCGCCCACGCCCACCTCACACCCTCTCGTGGGCCGCGGCGGGTTGTGCCACATCAGCAACAGTGTAAGGCAAGGCGATTGTGAAAGTACTGCCTTGGCCTTCAACGCTGATCACGCTCACAGTGCCGCCGTGCAACTGCACAAGCTCCTTCACCACGCCCAACCCCACGCCCATGCCCTGCATGACGCTGCGCTCGGCATTTGAAGCGCGGAAATAGGGTTCAAAAAGATACGGCAGCGCCTCTTCGGGAATGCCAATTCCCGAATCGCGTACCTGAAGCAGGATCTGCTCACCACTCAGTGCAACGCGGACACTCACTTGACCGCCATCAGGGCTGTACTTGAGCGCATTCTGAATGAGATTTTGGAGTATTTGCTCCATTCGTAGTTCATCGCATTCAAGTATGAGCGGTGTTTCAGGCACATCCACTTCGATCGTGTGGGCCTTCAGCGTCGGTTCAAGCTCTTCGGCCAGGCGACTCACCATTGCGCCAAGATCGCATGGAGCGCATTGCAACGTGATTTGACCGGTCTGGAGCCGGTTCAAGTCGAACAGCGTCGTGATCAATTGATCCAGCCGCTGGGCCTGATTGACCACGACATTTAATGCACGTTGATCGCGCTCATTGATCTCCGGATACTTCTTAACCCGCCGTTCCATCAGTTGGGCCTGGCCAAGCAGCGCCGTAAGCGGGGTGCGCAGTTCATGCGCCGCAATCGAGAGGAACTGGTCGCGTGCGCCAAGGGCCAGTTCAGCTTCGTTGCGGGCAGCCTTTTCGGCCACGTACAACTGGGCGCGTTCCAACGCTTGAGCGCATTGCTGAGCCAGGGTATACACCAGTTCACTATCTTCGACGGTAAACGTACGTGGCTGGGTAAAGCTTAGTTCGAGCGCGCCCAGACAGCGATCGTTCAAGCGCAGCGGAAGGTTCATCCAAGCCTGAAGGCCGGACTGGGCTCGGATCGGGTTCAGGTTGGGGAAGCGTTCTTGCGCCTCCGTTAGCGAGTTGATCATGATCGGCGTGCAGGTGCGGGCCGCTTCGGCGAGCGGCAAGGGCGCGTCGAGTGCGAAGGTCGTGTGTGCGGCAATCAGGTCGGGTGGGTAGCCGACGGCGTGAACGAGGCTGAGTTGCCCGCCATCCTCGGTGGTTAGCGCCACGAGCCCGGCATCGGCGGCAATGGCAGCGGCGCCTTCGGTGAGCATCACTTCGGCTACAGCCTCCGGCGTCAGCGCGCCGGCGAGAGCAGCGGTGACTTGCTGCAACCGTTCATTGCGCGCCGTTGCTGCTTCCGCTTCCTCGCGCGCCGTCCGCTCAGCGGCATAGAGCAAGGCATTGGCGGCAGCAAGCGCCGCCCGATGCGCCAGATCTTCGGCCAGCGCCAAGTCTTCTGCATCGTAGCTGCGCTCATGGTTTGCCGACACGAGCACCAGCGCGCCTAAGGTACGGCCACGAGCATTCAGCGGCACAATCATCACCGCATGAAAGCCGATTTGGCGCAGCAGACGCAAGTGCTCTGCGTCGCGGGCGCCGGCGGCCAGCATTTCGTCATTGATCTGCGTGATCACCTCCGAACGCCCGGTGCGCAGTACATGAGCCACGCCGTGCGTCCCATTAGGGTTGATCGGGTACTCAGCGTACAACGCCTGAGCGATCGCCTGGTGCATCGGATCGATGTGGGTAGCGGCAGCCAGCGTGATCGGCTTGTCGGCCTCGGCCAGATAGATCAGCCCCCAATCGCCCAGGGCCGGCACCATCAGGCGCGTAATCTGTTCGAGCGTCGGTTCGGCATCGAGTGATGTTGTGAGCGCAGTGCCGGCATCGGCCAGCAGTTGTAGGCGCTGCTCGGCGCGATTGCGCTCGGCGGTGCGCTCTTGCAGCGAGTCGCGCAGTTCGGCAAACTGTTCGGCAAGCAGCGCAACCTCGTAGATAGCGCTCTGCGGTAACGGCGTTGGTGGTTCGCTCTGGGTAATTGTGCGGGTCGCGCGGGCCAGCATCGTGAGCGGAATGCTTAACGTGCGCGCGAGAAGTACGCTCGTTAGGGCAGCGAGGCCCACCACAATCAGCAAAATCCCGATCGTCAAATCCTGGCCGGCGCGCAGACCGCTGAGGATTATATTGGCCGGTCGGTCAATAATGACATACCAATTCAGATCGGGTAGCGGCGCGTAACTGCTTAATCGCGGGCCGTTATCTGTATCATAGGTGATGCTGCCAACTTGTTGCTCATCCAGTGCAGCCATTACAGACGGCGTTGCTGATCGATCGGCGAATTGCGCCATCAGTTCGGCGTCCAGCGCGGCAATCACGCGCCCATTCGCATCCACCAGGTAGACCTCGCCTTCAGAAATCTGCGCCGACTCGATCCACATTTGCGACAAGTCCACCGAGTCCAGCACCCCGATCACCAGCCCGGCAAAGGCGCCGGTTTCGGTCAAGATTGGTGCGCCGATCTTGAATACCGGTGTCGATGAAAATGGGGTTGGACCAACGGTGATCTGCGGCAGGAGGGTATCGCGCACAGTGCCATAGGTCACGGGCCGTGTGAGCGGCTCGGTGTCGGCGGACAGGGTACTCCGACTGATCAGTTCGCCGGCCGCGTTGTAACTGAGGACGTTGCGAAATTCAGGACAGGCCTGTTGGAATGCTATAAGCAGTGGCGCGTGGGTTGCATCCTCGGCCGGCACTTGCGTGAGTTGCTGGGCGAGTAAAACCGTTGCCGATTGATGTAACGTGACAAACGTATGGGTATTGCGGGCCAGGTTTCGGGCGAGTATTCGCTCGCGCGCCAGGGTTTGCTGTGTGGCTGTGTAGGACTGGCGATCGCTGATTACGGCGACGCTGAGGATGAGCGGTATGGCCGATAGGGCGATCAACGCGAGGGCAAGCCGGGTTTGCAGGCGGGTCGGATCGATGTGCTTGAAAAAACCGGTCAGCCAGGGCATCAGCAAAACGCTCAACCCCAAGCCGCCATAGAAGGCGATCCCCGTGAGGCTATGCGCCGGTATCGTCGTTGTGACGCAGAAAGCGAGAAATGCGCTGCCGCCCACAATATGGCATATGGCAACCCAGGCCGGACGGTAAGGCGCGCCCAATTGGGCCCATCCAAGCGCTAGCCCGCCGACGAGAAATGCGCTACCGTGGATGTGCAGGTAATCGTAAATTGGGGCATACAGCGCCGACTGAAAAAACTCGGGGAGCCCGAGCATCATCAGGCCGGTCAGAATGGCTGCAATGCCCATCAGTACGGTGAAGAGATCGATCGGCGGCCGCGCAGTACTCGGCGCAATTGCGGGTTCACGCACAAGCAGCGGCGCTACGGCGGTACCGACGCCAAGCACCAGATAACTGCTGATGCCGCTCCACGCCTGGGTGGCGATAAAAGCGTAAGCGAGGCTCAACAACGCGCCACCGGCAAACAAATGGATCAGCAGCCGCGGCTGTTTGCGCAACTGCATCAGCGCCGCACCGAACAATAAGCAGCCGGCGAGCAAAAAGATGCTGCCCCACCAGCCTAAATGCGCTTGCCATGGCAAAAAGGCCCGTGAGAGAAACTGGTGGGGAGTGATCAACATCAATGTGCCGAGTGAGACGCAGTATAAGCCGACGCATATCTGGAGCGGGTTGATGGCAACAGAACGCATGTCAAAGAACTCCCCTGGCGCATTAGCAGTAGGTTCACCCTGGCGTTGGGTGTAAGTTAGTTTATATGCTTCAGCAGGCCTACGCAAGCCGGATGGAGACCGATGCAGCTTTTGCAAGTTCTGTGCCAGCGATGTTCATGTGCGCAGTCGAGCGCTGATTACCCGGCCAGCGCCAATTCGATGGCCGCCGCAGCGCTGAGCACGCTTGCCTCTTCCCACGGCCGCCCAACGATCTGGAGTGACAACGGCATACCATCGGCGCTGTGCCCGGCGGGCATGGTGAGCGCCGGCCAACCCAGGCAGTTGAAAGGGATCGCCAGACCATTGGTAGCCGGGGTGCCCCGTTCAGGTACCGGGCCGGGATGGATCGGCGTGAGCAGGACATCGATCGCCTCAAAGTGCTCGCTGATCTGGCGGCGGAGCGCGGCGCGGGCCTGCTGGGCACGCACAAAGGTGCCGGCTTCATAGGCAAATGCGGCCAACACCCGCTGGCGCATAAACTCGCCATAGTCGTTGATCCGGGTGCGCAACCACGGCAGATGGAAGGCCGCTGCCTCCAGGCCGAGGATGGCCCCACCCACTACGCGCAGCCCGTCAAGCTCCGGCAGATCAATATCGCGCACTTCAGCGCCGGCTGCCGCCAAGGCTGTTGCGCCACGCTCGACGGCGGCCAGTTGCTCCGCGCCGGCTAGCGCGTTGCCTGAACCATCGTTGCGCAACACCCCAACCCGTAGTCTGGGTACAACGCCGCTCAGATCGCCGGGGACAAAGGCCGGGGCATTGCGGAGGGTGCGCCCATCGGCCGGATCCGGGCCGGCCAGCACACTGAGCAAGAGTGCTGCATCGGCGACACTGCGCGTTAGCGGGCCGAGATGATCAAGCGACCAGGAGAGCGTAACCGCGCCGGCCAAACTCGTACGGCCCCAGGTCGGCTTTAGACCTACCAGTCCGCAGAATGCGGCGGGAATGCGGATCGAGCAGCCGGTATCGGTGCCCAGTGCAGCGTAGGCCATGCCGGCCGCCGTAGCCGCCGCCGAGCCGCTGCTGGAGCCGCCGGTGTCGCGGGTGGGGTTGTGCGGGTTGCCGGTTGCGCCATAATGGGCATTATTCGAGCCTGGCGAGTAGGCAAACTCCGACAAGCGCGTTTTGCCGATGATGATCGCGCCGGCAGCGCGTAGCCGGGCCACAGCGGTTGCGTCGGCGTTGGCCGGTGTGCCACCGCCGTAGAACGACGAACCGGCCCGCGTCGGCGTCCCGGCGAGGTCAAGCAGATCTTTTACTGCCAGCGGGATGCCGTGCAGCGGCCCAATATAGTTGCCTGCCGCAATCGCGGCTTCGGTGCGCTGCGCATCGTCCAGGGCGGCTTCAGCGAGCACGAGCTGAAAGGCATTTAACGCCCCGTCGCGGGCCGCGATCTGGGCCAGAGCCGCCTCGGTCAGTTCTACCGGCGAACGTTCTTTCGCTTCCACCTGCGCGGCAACGCCGAGGATCGTGTTGGCGGCGTGCTTGCCGGCTGCGCTTGCAGAAAGATCAACTTCGGTCGGCGGGAGCGCCGGCAACGGTAAGCTCGCCGCATCGAGATAGTCGGGCAGGGCCGCATTCGGCGCCGCATCGAGTGCTCGCGCCACATCGGGCACCCGGCTCAGGAAGCCCTTGGCCTCAATGCCGGCAAGATCTGCGTCGGTGACGGTAATGCCGGCGATGCGCAGATTGGTGCGCAGGCGGTCGATCAGTTCGGACATAACAATGCTCCTTATAGCAGTTCGCAGTTGGGCAGGCTAACAGTCTGATAGTTTGGAGGCTTGACACAATGGCTAGGGTTGCCGAAGCGGGGCCTTCCAGGCGTACGTGACGTCTCCGCCGCTCCAGCGACCGGTTGCCACCCAAAGTCGTGAAAACGGATCAATCGAGAGCACACTGTGACGTCTCCGCCGCTTCAGCGGCCGGTTGCCACCCACGAATGCGTGGCGCTTTAGCGTCCGCGCACTATGCGCCAACCCTACCATCACGCCACCTCCGCATACACCTGCTCATACCGCTCTACCATCACCTCGGCGCGAAACTCTGTATGCGCCCGGCGGCGACCGGCAGCGCCCAACGCCTGCGCCAGCGCCGGGTTGGCCAGGAGCACGCGCATTGCGCGGGCCAGCGCAATTGGATCGCGTGGCGGCACGATCAGCCCGGTAAGGCCGTGCTGGGTGACAAAACTGGTGCCGGTGCCAAGCTCCGTGGCGATAATCGGCAAGCCGGCCGCCTGGGCCTCGATCTGGACAATTCCGAACGCTTCACTGCGTTCGACCGAAGGCAACACAAAGAGATCGGCGGCATGATAGTAGGCCGGCAATTCCGCCGCCTGTTCGCCCACCAGATGGACGCGCGCGGCGATGCCTAACTGTTGCGCCAAGGCCATAACTTCCGCCGTACGGACGCTCGCCTCGCCGCCGACCAGGACGGCGCGCACGCCCGGTAGTTGCGCCAGGGCGCGGAGTAATATTTCAACGCCTTTGTAGTAGCGCAACTGGCCGACAAACAACACCAATGGGCCGGGGAAGCGCGCCCGCAGTTCGGCTACTCGGGCGGGCTCAGCCGTACTAAATCGGTCGAGCGCGATCCCGTAGGGAATAACCGTACAGCGCGCGGCCAACGGCGCCAGGAAGGGCGAACTACGCACATAGTTCGGGCTCGTGGCGATAATCCGGTCGGCATGGCGTAACGTACGCCGCAACAAGGGGCCATACAGCGCAAGCATCCGGCGCTGACGCACAATGTCGCTATGATAGGTGATCACCAGCGGCGCCCGGCGCGCGATGGTCTGCGTAATGTCGCCGGTTGGGTCGGGCAGGTGCAAATGCACCACGTCCGGGCGCTCGCGGGCCAATCGTAGCGGCAGCGTCGGGCTAAGCGGCGCCGAACTGAACGTCGCCAGTCGCCCGGCGTAGATCACGCGCACTCCGCCGATCAGGCGCTCCTCACCCCGTAGTCTCTGCCCGACCGTCAGCACCGTCACCTGATGTCCGCCGGCCGCTAACCCCTCGGCCAACTCACGCAGGTGGTTCTCGATCCCACCCAGCACCGGCCAGTAATCTTTATAGATGTGAAGAATGTGCATCGGCTTTATTATACGTCTTGCTTCCGTGCTACAATGTTGCCTGATAATTGATGCTTGTTACCCGATACATACGAACTGACAGCCTGCCAGCCTGTCAGACTGTCAGACTGTCAGACTGTGAACTACATTTCATGGATGCATTGCTTGTCCTAGAGGATGGCCGGGTCTTCCCGGGGCGCGCATTCGGCGCGATCGGCGAGCGGATTGGCGAGGTGGTCTTTCATACCGGAATGACCGGCTATCAAGAGATCTTGACCGACCCTTCATATTGCGGCCAGTTGGTGACGATGACGGCGCCGCATATTGGCAATACGGGCGTGAACGACTTCGATCCGGAGTCGTTTCAGCCGCAGGTAGCGGGTTTTATTGTGCGTTCCTACAGCGAGGAGTACAGTTCGTGGCGCGCCCGCGGCAGCCTGGCTCAACTCCTGCGCGATCATAACGTGGTGGCGATCAGCGAGGTCGATACGCGGGC
>JBBRUG010000304.1:0-7420 GCA_038247995.1 Chloroflexales bacterium
CCTGAGGAGATCGCCGCGCTGAACGACGCCGCCGCTACTTCCGCTCCGGCTGAACTCGACACGTCTGCCGAGCCCGAGCTCACGCCCTTCTCGCGTGAAGACCTCGGCCTCTCCCCTGAGGAGTTCGCCGCGCTGACCGCCGCCGCCGCTACTTCCGCTCCGGCTGAACTCGACACGTCCGCCGAGCCCGAGCTCACGCCCTTCTCGCTTGAAGACCTCGGCCTCTCCCCTGAGGAGATCGCCGCGCTGAACGACGCCGCCGCTACTTCCGCTCCGGCTGAACTCGACACGTCTGCCGAGCCCGAGCTCACGCCCTTCTCGCTTGAAGACCTCGGCCTCTCCCCTGAGGAGATTGCCGGTCTGGGTGAAGCGGCAACCGGCGACACGATCATACCGGGTTGGACCGCAAGCGAACGGACCGAACTCACGCCTTTTGGTGAAGAGACGTCGGCGGGCACTGCTGAAGAACCCGAACCCTTCGACTTTGCCGAGTTCGACTTCGCCGACACGGAAGAGACGTCCACATCAGACCTCGAAGATGGCGTTGACGACGATGTGCAACCTTTCTCCCTCGACGACCTTGGGCTGGGCGAGTTTGACCTAGGCGATACGTCCGGCGGGATGAATCGGGAGCTTGACCTGACCGATGAGGAACTGGCCGGTCTTGACCTGGGCGAGTTTGAAACTTTAATTGGTGAACCAACCACCGCCGCCGACGACGCAAATCGCGTTGATACCGGTGATCCTGCGCTCGACCGACTGATCATGTTGGGCCAGCGCCAGGGGTTTGTCGACTTAACCGATATCATTGCCGTTGTCGAGGATCCCGAAGCGGAAGCGGAACGGATCGAGGAGATCGGCTGGACCCTACACCGCGCCGGCATTCAGATCCGTGATGGGGACGAGATCATCGACATGGAAGAGGCCGAGGCTGGCGAGGATGACGCGATTGAAGAATTCAGCTCGGTTGCCCCCACGCCGCCCAAAGCTGAACCAGTCACGCTCGAAGGCGAAGTGGAACTGACGCCCTTCTCCCTCGAAGAGCTTGGCCTCTCCCCCGAGGAGATCGCCGCGCTGGGCCTTTCCGATGCGGAAAGCGACATTACCGCCTTCGCCGCTGACGAGCCACCCGCAGCGACCGAACCGCCGCCATCAGCAGATGCTGAGCCGGAACTGACGCCCTTCTCGCTCGAAGAGCTTGGCCTCTCCCCCGAGGAGATTGCTGCGCTGAGCATGACTGAGCCTGAGGCACAGGCAGCGCCGGAAACGACCGAACCAGAGGATCTTTTCGACTTCGATCTTGTGGAAGAGCAACCGGTCGCGAAGGTTACGAAACGCACTGCGCCGCGTGAAGAGGAGCCGCCGCCGCCCGTCGACCCGGCCGATCTCACGTTTACGCCCGAAGCGCTGGAGAATCTGGACAGCATTTGGGATCTTCCGGAGGAGGTTGTTGCGCCAACCGAACCGGCTCGCATTGTGCTGCCACCGTTGAGCGAGCGTCCCCCGGCCCGCGCTGCAGAGCCTAGTTATGCCGATCCAGCAGCAGCGCAGGCTGTGCGCACCCGTGACGACGCGCGCTATGCACGCCGCGAGGCAGTGATCGCCGAACGCACCAGTCTGCGTAAATCCGGCGCACGGACCCCCGGCGACTTCATCCCCAGCGGTGATGAGACGCTCGATACCTATCTGCGCCAGATGGCGGCCGAGCCGACCAATTATCCACTCGCGATGTCAATCGGGCGCCTCTGTGCGCAAACCGGTCGCACCGATCTGATGGCTCTGGCCTATAAACGGCCGATCCGCGATGGTGAGGCGCTTGACGCAATCGAGTCCGAAGTTGAGGAGTTGATCGAGACGTTCAACGAGTCGACGACCCAGCGGCAACTCTATCGCGTTCTCGGCGATGTCTACACAAAACAGGGGCGCTTCCGCGAAGCGATGACGGCCTACAGCCAGACCTATGGCCGTAAGGATGCGGAGTAACGCCAGAAGATGCACGTAACACTGTCAGAGCGCCCGTGCGACACCATCTGGGCGGACACATGAGTTCGCCCAGGTCACACGCCCAATCGTAATATCTACCGTGTATCGTATAACCAGAGCGACAACGAGGAATACCCCTCGCCCAGCGCAACATAGCACACAAGAGGTCAGTTCATGCGGCGAATCGTAGAAGATCTGATCCGGGTTGAGGGGGTTATCGGCAGCCTCCTCGTTGGTAAAGACGGCCTGGTCGTTGCCAGCACGCTCCTGGACGAAGAGGATGCCGAAATCCTGGGCGCAATGTCGGCGGCTGTTTTTGGTGAGATCGACAAGGCCACCAAGCGGATTGGCGTTGGGACCCTGATCGACTCGATCATCGATGCCAAAGATGGTTCGATTCTGTTGCTGGAGGCCAAAGAGTTGATTCTGGTGGTAATTACTCAGCGCACCGTCAACCTGGGCCTGGTAAAGATGGAAATGCGCCGCGCTGCCAAACGGATCGGTGAGGCAGTTCCGATTTAGATCGCTGAGTGAGCTGATTGAGCTACTGAAGCACTGAGGGTCGCACCGTTTTTAGGCTGCTTCACGCTCTGTAAGATGGCAAAGGTAGAAAGCAAGGACAAGCCTTGTTTTCTGCCTTTTGTTGTGATCGGCACAAGATGGTGTATACTGAACCGCGTCCGAGCTACAACTGTACGGATCGCGATACGTAAATACGGAGCATTTTAATGGAGCGCGCACTCATTATTCTCAAGCCCGACGCCGTGCAACGTGGCCTCGTCGGCCCGATCCTGAGCCGCCTGGAACAGCGCGGCCTGAAACTCCAGGGCCTGAAGTTGATGCAGGTCGATGAGAGCCTTGCCCGCAAGCACTACGGCGAACACGAAGGCAAGCCTTTCTTCGCTGGTCTGGTGAGTTATATCACCTCGGCCCCGGTAGTAGTTGCGGTTGTCGCCGGCAAGGCGGGCACCGTCGAGATGATCCGCACGATGGTCGGCGCAACGAACCCGGCTAAGGCTGCCCCCGGCACCATCCGCGGCGACTTTGGCGTCGAGATCGGGCGGAACCTGATTCATGCCTCCGACTCGCCCGAGAGTGGTGAGCGCGAGACGGCAATCTTCTTCCAGGCCAACGAGCTAAGCGTGGATTGGAATCGCGCTACCGACGCCTGGATCTACGAGTAGGCACAGCGTAAAGCCGAAGAACGAGTTTTGCGCGTTCTTCGGCCTAACACACATTCCCTTATGCTAGTTGTTATGGCTACCGGTGCGACGACGGAGCAGATCGCGACGGTCTGTGCCGAAATTCGCGCCATGGGCTATACGCCCCACCCGATGCCCGGCCCAACGCGCACAGCAATCGGAATCACGGGCAACCAGGGTGCGGTTGAGCAATCCGGACGGATCGAGCGCCTACCGGGCGTCAGTCAGATTATCCGCGTTACAGCGCCGTATAAGCTGGTGAGCCGCGAGTTTCGCGAAGCCGACACGGTTGTGTTCGTTGGCGGCGTACCGATTGGTGGCCCAGGGGTGACGATTATCGGTGGCCCATGCACCGTCGAGAGTCACGAGCAGACGCTCACTGTTGCCCATGCCGTTCAGTCCGCCGGGGCGACAATCCTACGCGGCGGTGCATTTAAGCCGCGTACCTCACCCTATAGCTTTGCAGGCCTCGGCGAAGCGGGGCTACGCATTCTGGCTGAAGTGCGCGAGGTGACCGGCCTGCCCGTCGTCACTGAAGTGCTCGATGTTGAGCGCATGCCGCTTGTCGAGCAATATGCCGACATGCTCCAGATCGGCGCGCGCAATATGCAGAACTACCCGCTCCTCCGCGCCGCAGGCCATTCTAAACTACCTGTGCTGCTCAAGCGTGGCTTCGCCGCTACGGTGAAGGATCTGCTCCTCGCCGCCGAGTATATCCTGAACGAAGGCAACCCGAATGTGGTGCTTTGCGAGCGCGGCATTCGTACCTTCGACGACAGCGCCCGCTTTACGCTTGACCTCGGCGCTGTTCCGTTGATCAAAGAACTAAGTCACCTGCCGGTGATCGTCGATCCATCGCACGCCGCTGGGCGCTGGGCGCAGGTGCCGCCGATGGCCCGCGCCGCAATCGCCGCCGGCGCCGATGGGCTGATTGTTGAGGTGCATCAGGACCCGGCATACGCGCTGTGCGACGGTGAGCAAGCCCTCGCCCCCGAGCGCTTTGCGCAGATGATGGACGACCTGCGCCGCCTGGCCGCAGCCGTCAACCGTCCGCTAACGGTCCACACCTGAGCAACAAAGCCTGGTTCAGCACCTGCGCTACATACTCCGCGCTCCTGACAATGTATTGAGGAGCCGTTCTACCGCTCTATCGCTCTACCGTTTTATCGCTTTATTGCCTCATCGCCTATGGAAATTCGTCGCTGGCGCGATTTTAACTGGCCGCTGCTCATTTGTGTACTGGTGCTGTTGATCATCAGCATGCTCGCCGTACATAGCGCAACGCTCAATGCGCTGACCAACGGCATACCGCTGCGCACGATCTACCCCAACCACATCATCAATATGGCGATTGGGCTGGGCGTCATGATGGCGCTGACGCTGATGAACTACCAACTACTCACTAGCCTGGCCCGCCCGGCCTATCTTGTTGCGTTGGGCTTACTCGCCCTTGTGCCGCTTGTTGGGCGGGTAAGCGGTGGCGCACAGAGTTGGATTGCGCTCGGAACGCGCACGTTCCAACCCTCAGAGATCGCCAAACTGGCGCTCATTCTGGCGCTGGCCGCCTACTGGCACCGCTACGAAGAACAACGTGATCGCTGGTTGGTGCAGTTTGGCGCGTTGGCCCTAGCCGGTGTACCGATGCTGATGGTTTTTCTGCAACCCGACCTTGGCACCGCCCTGGTGATGGCGACGATCTGGCTGGTTATGGCCTGGGGGGCCGGCATTCGGTGGTCACAACTCTTTACGCTGTTGCTTGTCGGCGCACCAATAATGTATATCGGATGGGAACTTGCGCTCGATGATTACCAGCAACAGCGCTTGCTCACCTTCTATTATCAATTGACCGATCCGGCGCAAGTCGATTTTAACGCCGGCTATAATGTCATTCAGGCATTAAACGCCATCAGCGCCGGGGGTTGGTTTGGCACCGGGCTCACCCGCGGGCTCTTCAGCCAGGGCAATTACGTACCGGTGCAGCACACCGACTTTATCTTTGCTGTGATTGGCGAAGAATTGGGCTTCTTCGGCAGCGTCGTGCTGATCGCCTTCCAGGCGCTGTTGCTCTGGCAAGCGCTGACGATCGCCGGCCAGGCCCGCGATTGCTTCGGTCGCCTGATTGCACTGGGTGTCTTTGGCATGCTCTTCAGTCATATGCTGATCAATATCGGCATGAATATGAGCCTGCTCCCGGTTACCGGCCTGCCCCTGCCCCTCATCTCCCACGGCGGCAGTTTTATGATCACCGTCCTCGCTGCGATTGGGTTGCTCCAGAGTGTGGCCTTGCGTCAGCGGCGGTTGTCTTTTTGACCACTGAAGCACTGACCCCCTGAACCACTGAACCACTGACCCCCTGAAGCACTGACCCCCTGAAGCACTGACCATCTGAAGGCGCTGAAGCACTGACCCCCTGAACCACTGAACCCCTGACCCCCTGAACCACTGAACCACTGACCCCCTGAACCACTGAACCACTGAAGCACTGACCATCTGAAGGCGCTGGGAGGATTGAAGTACGCAGCCTAACAGTCTCACCTCCCCGTGGCTCTGTGTCCGTGGTACAGCGTTAGCACCCGATTTTGCGATCTACAGTTTGTCTTTTGCGTTTTGGCTTAAGAGGAACCCCTCAGCCTCCGCCAGGCGCGGAATACCCGCCCGCCCGCCGACAGCGCGGCATTTGAGCGCGGCGACGGCGCTGGCAAAGCGAAATGCGGCTCGTACCGGATCACCACGCAGCAATGCGAACAGCAGCGCGCCGTGAAACACATCGCCGCAGCCGGTAGTGTCGATTACCTCTACAGCGAATGCCGGCGTATGGAAGAGTTCGCCCTGGTGCGCGCACCAACTGCCCTTGGCTCCGCTTGTCACCGCCGCCAGCACGCCATACTGCGCGTGGAGCGCCTGAACTGCCGCAGCAGGATCAGCAAGGCTGGTCGCCTCACGTGCGAACCGCTCCGACACGACGATTAAGTCACAGTGAGGTAAGATCGCCAGCGTACCGTCGCGCACGCGCTCGGCGTCGATCAGCACCAGGCCGCCGGCAGCGCGCATCCACCGCGCCGCCGTGAGCGCCGCAGCGGGGAGATGCGTGTCGAGGCAGAGCGCCCGCGCCGCGCTGATCCGGGCGCGATCCGGCACGAAGTCGGCGAGTACTTGCAGGTCGTTGTGCCAGAAGACCGTGCGCCGATCACGACCGGGTTCGGCCAGCACAAACGCCACGTGTGAGGCGCCGGGCCGTACTTGCGCACCGGAAATATCGACGCCCTCAGCCTGGAGATCGGCCAGGATGCGTGGGCCATAGGCGTCATTGCCAACCGGGCCAAGGAACGCCGTGCGCGCACCTAGCCGGGCCAGCGTGACCAGCGCCGTCGCCACCGGCCCGCCGCCGGCCTCGATCCAACTCGCCAGCGGTTGCTTCCGCCCTAATTCCGGCTCGGCCCCGGCTACGCCAATCAGGTCATAACTGGCGATACCAAGGCCGACAATGTCGTGATCCATACCGAGGGTTTCCCAGCGAGTGCAGCTACCACCAGACGGGGGCAGAGCGGGCACAAAACTCGCCCTGACAACGGGCTACGCCTGCATAGCGCTATAGTCGGATCACTCCACGGCCGCCGGCAGGCGACTGCCGCCAGATCACGACACGGCCACCGGCGGGCGGGCGGGCGCCGGCAGATCCTGCTCAATGAAGTGAACCGCGCTCTTGGCCGCTTCCATGATTGTCATCAGGCCACTGCCGGGATGCACGGCGCCGCCGATCCAATAGAGCCCTTTTGCGCCGTTGTGGCGGATGTGCGGGCGCAGCGGGCCAAGCTGGCTCCAACTATGGATCATGTTGAAGACCGCGCCTAGATGCGCCCGATGCTCGTCGCGCCACGTTTCGGCGGTGTAGCAATGCTCGGCCACAATATGGCGCTCAACATCGGCGTAGCCAAGTTTGGCCATCTGGCGCAAAATGAGCTTGCGGTACGACTCGCGCTTCGTCGCCCAATCGACTGGGTAGCGCAAGTTGGGGATCGGCACGAGCACGAAGAGCGTGCTATGGCCGTCGGGCGCATTGCCTGGGTCGACAATTGTCGGATTGCAGACGTAGAATGACGGATCTTCCTCATCGAGCACAGCGCTCTTGGCCCACATTGGATCCTGGCGGCGAATATGCTCTGAGAGGTAGAGTTGGTGATGCGGCAGGTCGTCCCAGCGCCGATCAACGCCCAAGTAGAGCATGAAGGTCGAGC
>JBBRUG010000305.1:0-7417 GCA_038247995.1 Chloroflexales bacterium
CAGTCGGCCAGTCGGCCAGTCGGCCAGTCGGCCAGTCGGCCAGTCGGCCAGTCGGCCAGTCGGCCAGTCGGCCAGTCGGACAGTCAGCAAGCATATACACGAAAGATCACCCTTCGATCCGCGCTAACTCAGAGTACGTAGCTGTCATCCGTCATCCGTCATCCGTCATCACAGCATCCTTATGTTTATCTTCGTTATTGTAGTGCTCCATTCTTCCATAGTCAACTTCTTGCGCAAGATAGTAAACATTTACGCCCATGGTATACTTATTGCGCAAAAGTGCGAACTGCGAACTGCGAACTGCAAACTGTCCGACTGCAAACTGTCCGACTGCAAACTGCGAACTGTCCGACTGCAAACTGTCCGACTGCGAACTGTCCGACTGCAAACTGTCCGACTGCAAACTGTCCGACTGCGAACTGTCCGACTGCGAACTGTCCGACTGTAAAGAGGTTTCATGCAGGCCAATGATCATCGACCGTTTACGGCTGCGCTCACTCGTTGTCGGGGGACGTGGTTAGAGCATGCGCCCGACGCTGCTGAGGAAGCGCGGGTGGCACGTGCGGCGCAGCAATTACGTGAGCAGCGCCGGATCGCGATTGAGTTTCACACCAATCCTGAAGCGGCCAACGCATACTGTATTGAAATGTTCCGGAGCGCCGAGTTTAATCCGTTGCACTTCGATACGCTCCTGATTGAGCGTATGCTGACTCGTGTAGGTGAGCCGCCGATCGTTGAGGGTGATAACCAGGAGGCGTTCTCGGAATATTTACGCGAGGCCGTGCTGAGCGTCGCACACGCCGATGTACGCCGTTCGCTGGCCAGCCAACTGCGGCGCATGCTGCCCGAATATACCGCGGCTGGGCGCTGGCGCGAAGCCGTTGCAATCGATTATAGCGCGTTTCGTACGTCGCTGGGCAACGAGGTGACACCTTACCTCGCGCAGATGGCGCTGGCCGGCCTGGCCGATTATTACGACGAGCGTGAAGAAGCCTGAACCGAGCAGTGCGCCAGATAATGGTTCGATCGTAAGCTCAGCATTCCGCGAACTACTGTACATTGCTACAAACTGATGACGCTGCGAAGCGCATAGGCAGGCATCAGCTTTGAGGATCCGCAACGCGTGGTATACTCATATGAAACGGTAGCATGCTGCGGAGAACGCCCCCATGAGAGTGCGTATCGGCGAGCGCTCCGACATTGGTCTGCGGCGCGAGGTTAATCAGGACAAGCACGGCACAAACCAGGGCGACTACGGGATCCTCCTTGTTGTGTGTGACGGCATGGGTGGCCATACTGCCGGTGAGGTGGCCAGTCAGGTCGCCGTCGCCACAATCCTCGCCAAGGTCAGCGCTGAGCCACCCCCTGAAGATGCGCTGCGCGACGCCTTTATTGTCGCGAATGAGCATGTGTATGCCGAGGGCCACGGCAGTATGGGCACTACCGGGGTGGCCGCATTGCTGCGCCGTAACATGCTCTATGTAGCGAATGTCGGCGATAGTCGGGCCTACCTCGTGCGCCAGGGCCAAATCCAGCAGATCTCGCAAGACCACTCCTTCGTCTCCGACCAGGTCGCTGCCGGCCTGATGACCCCCGAGCAAGCCCGCCACTCCAATGTGCGCAATATTATCACTCGCGCGCTCGGCCATCTGCCCGAGGTCGAGGTTGATACCTTCAGCCTGCCCTTGCGCGCCGGCGATACGGTGGTACTCTCGTCGGACGGTATGCATGGTCTTGTCGATGATGATGAGATCGCTGAGATTACGGCGATGTTGCCCCCCGATGACGCTGTCGAACGGCTCGTTGCTACGGCTAACGAGCGTGGTGGAATCGACAACATCACGGTGATGGTCGCTCAGATCGATGAGATCGATCCACCGGCTCCCGGCGATCCCGTCGCGCCTGATCCTGAAGTCGACGACGACGAAGAACCTACGCCGGTGTTGGACCAACTGCCGGCGGCGCCGCTACTGCCTGCTATACCCTCCGTTGAACGCCCGCTCTCGCGCCTTGGCGCGCTGCTCGCCGCGCTGACCCTGATGATCCTACTGAGTGTCGGTGGTTTTCTCGTCTTTAATACGTCACCGGCGATTGCCCCCACTCCCAACAATGCCGTCCCTCGTCCGCTTACTGCTACCGCGCTTCCCGCACCAAGTCCTACCCCTGTGCCGACCGTAACCCCCTGAGGCGTCCGTCGTCCGTTCGCTTCAGCACCTGCGCAATCTTGGTTATTGGCGGGCGTGTTCGTCCTTGCCACAAATGGTACAATAGATCTACGCAAAGATGTTCGTGTTGGGAGGAGTTATGCCGATCCATCTGCTCGATGCAACGGTCGCCGCGCAGATTGCGGCCGGCGAGGTGGTTGAACGACCGGCCTCAGTCGTGAAGGAGTTGCTCGAAAACGCGCTCGATGCGGGCGCGACCCGGATCAGTGTCGAGGCGCGCGGCGGCGGCATGCGCGAGATCAAAGTTCAGGACGACGGCAGCGGGATCAGCGCTGCCGAGGTTGAACTGGCGTTCGAGCGTCACGCCACAAGTAAACTGCGCACCTCCGATGATCTGTTTAATATTCATACGCTGGGCTTTCGCGGCGAAGCGTTGCCCAGTATTGCCAGCGTGGCGCAGGTGGTCTGCATCACCCGTACCGCCGCTGAAGAAGTCGGCACTGAACTACGCATCGCCGGCGGCGAAATCCAGGCCCGCCAGCCGCGGGGCTGTTCGCCCGGCACAAGTTTCAGTGTGCGCAATCTGTTTTATAACACGCCGGTGCGCCGGGAGTATCTGCGCTCGGAGGCAACCGAACTGAGCGCGATTGGTACGATTGTGCAGCAGTACGCGCTGGCCTATCCGGAAGTGCGCTTCACGCTGCTCCTTGAAGGCCGCCTCGCTCTGCAAACGGCCGGCGACGGCGATCTGCGCGGTGTGGTGATCGAACTCTATGGCCTCGACGTTGCGCGCCAGATGCTCGATGTGACGACGGACTACGGCGAAGACGATCAGGCCATTCAGATCCGCGGCCTCGTGTCGCCCCCTGGCCTTACGCGGAGTTCGCGCAGTTATGTGCATCTCTTCGTTAACCGGCGGGCGCTCCAGCCTCGCGGCGCGCCGGTGGCGATCCTTGAAGAGGCCTACCACACCATGCTGATGAAGGGTCGTCACCCAATTGCCGTGCTCGACCTGCGGGTTCATCCGGCGGCGGTTGATGTGAATGTCCACCCAACCAAAAGCGAGGTGAAGTTTCGCTATGCGCCCCGGGTACACGGCGTCATTGGCCGGGCGGTGCGCGAGGCGCTCGTGGAAGGCGCCGGCGTACCGAGTTGGGCCGCCGCTCCCGCCGATCGTGACGGCGTCCAGCGACGCTTTGAACTGCGCCAGATCGGCCAGAGCCAGCCCGGCCCGCAGCCATCGGCCTGGGGCGTTGGCGCTTCGGCCTGGGATACTGATCGTTCGCGCTGGGATGTGGGCGGGCAGTTCCACGAAACAGGCGGTGAGGATCGGGAGATAGGAGGACAGGAGGACAAGGCGATCAGCGCACAGCGGGAAATCGGCATGCGTGACGAGGGTTTTAGCGCGCAGGCTACGCCTCCAGTTGGCGGCGTAGAATTTAGCCCGCCGACCGATCCGCAACCGCCGCCTGCCCTTGTTCCATCTGCCCTTGTTCCATCTGCCCGCGCCTTGCCGCCAATGCGCGTAGTTGGGCAGGTAGGGCTGACGTATATCGTCGCCGAGGCGCCGGAAGGGATGTATCTGGTGGATCAGCATGCCGCCCATGAGCGCATCACCTACGAGCGGCTGATGCATCAGCGCGCCCAGGGCGCAGTTGAAGCTCAGGGGTTGCTCATTCCGGCGGTGGTGGAGTTGAGCCCTGCGGCTGCCGCGATCTTGCTCGGCAACCAGGCCAGCCTGGCCGAGTGGGGCTTTGAACTGGAGGAGTGGGGGCCGGGTGTGCGTGTGCGCCGGGTGCCGGCAACCCTGCCGGTTGAGGAACTGCCCAAGGCGCTCCACGAACTCGCCGATAAGCTCGCCGGTCGTGGCGGCAGCACGCCGCTCGATTGGCGCGAGGCGCTGCTGATCACGCTGGCTTGCCATACCTCAGTGCGCGCCGGCCAGGCGCTTAATCCCGCAGAGATGCGCCAGCTTATGCACCAACTTGAACAGTGTATCAGCCCGCGCACTTGTCCCCACGGCCGCCCGACGATGATCCTCATGAGCCCGGCGCTGCTCGAACGCCAGTTCGGTCGGCGGGTATAATCCCATTTCCAGTGAAATGCACCGTATTGGACGACTGACGACTGACGACCGACGACACGCGCTCCGTCGTCTGACGTCTGTGGTCGTTTGTCTCCGCCAATGCGATCGCAACCGTAACCGCGTAAGGGCGCGTCCATGGTAGGGGCGCGGCGCGACGCGCCTCTCACCCCAACGCAATGGCCGTAAACTCCACCTCACTCGGCACATCCGGCGCCACATACATCACCCGCGCCTCCAGATCGAGCACGATCCCACAGACACTCTCGCCGCGATCGACCGGCGGCAGATCGCGGTTCGGCGAGCGGCAGATGCAGCGCGGCGCGTTTTCGCGATCGCGCAAGATGGCCTGGAGCGTCGGCACGTCGATCCGTCCGGCTGCGGCCTGGAGCAGCTCGGCGGCGCGATCATAGCGTTCGTATGAGGTCGAGATCGGCTCGTGCGGGCACTCATCAGCGCCGGCGGCGGCATCGACGCAGTGGTTCGCGTGCGCCAGTAAGCCGTCTTCGGGCCACACTTCGGCTACGCCGGCGGGAGTAAGTTCCAGGCTCACCAGATCACCGGCCGCGCTCGCCAGTGTCACACACGACGAGCCGGCCGGCAGCGCCATGTCGGCTACGGCGCGCGCCGCAGCAAAACTAGGCGCCTGGAGCATCTTGCGTAGCAGCACGTGAACGGGCATGCCCACTTCGCGACCGTCGCTCTGCGAACGCAGCAAATTCAGCCCAACCGCCACGCCCGCGCTGTTGATCCCGATCTTCGCAACCATTCCAGCCTCAGTCATGGTCAGAATCGACGGTTCGCCGGGCGCATGGACGCGCAGCAAGACGCAGGCGTCGCGCTGATCACCCTGCCAATCCCACGTCTGGGCCAGCAGGGTGCCACCGTGAGTTGTGGTAGCAGGTTGCGCCGCTGCAGTGGTGCATTCGCCGTCGTCGATTGGATTGGCGCCGAAGCTGGCAACCGGTGCAACGTCTTCATCGGCGTGTTGCGGTACGCCGCGCGCTCGGTTGCCGGCCAGGGCTGCCGGGCCGTTGGGGTGGGCGAAGCCAGTCGGCACGCCAGCCATCAACTCGGTACGCACATTCAGCGCCAGGATCGCCGCGAAAGGTTCGTCGGCGCCATCGGCGATGCCGCGCATCTCCTCCAGCAGATCGGGGGCGATTTCCACCAGCAGGGCGCGATACCGCTCGGCTTCGATCTGCACTGCCGGCCAGTCGAGGCCACGCCGGTGGGCAAAGAGCCGGGCGTAGCTGGCGATGCTGTGGCGCACGCGCGGGGCGGCGGCGGCCCCATACTGGCGGCCCCGCTCATATGGCGTGCCGCTGACGGTGATCTCGGGGAACATTGGCGCTCCTTCTCGCTGAGGGGGTGGGTACGTAACTGTATTATAGCGTGGAAAGCAGCGCGGGAAAGGCAAGGGGGACAAGCGGACAAGGGGCTGGCGGGCGAAAAGAAGGCGAGCTATGTTACTAGAGCACTGAGCAGCATGACTGAACTGCTGAGGCCACTGAACTGGGTAGCGCGCTGCGCTCGCGCCTGGTTGTGCAGGCTCAATCGATCTGAGCAATGCTGTAGGCCGCCGTGCGGCAGCTAACCATCATTCGCCAACGACCACAAACCCCCGGCGCACAAAGTTATGCCCGCTGGCATCGGTGGCAATTGCCTCAAAGAGGAGGGTGGCCGGTACTCCCGGCGCGGTTTGCACCCGGATGCTCAGATCGTATTGCGTGCCTGCGGCGAGCAGATTCATGCCGGGCAAGTTGGGATCGATGCGGTATGCGCCATCAGCTTCGACCGTACAGCCTGCGCATTCAAGCAGGCTTACCCCATACGGCAACATAAAGCGTACAACCGAGTTATATGCCGCCCCGGCAGTGGCGCCAGCGGCGGTATTGCGTAGCGTAAGCGCAAGATCGTATGTGTCAATTCCTGCTGCAACGGGCGCGGCGACGATTAAATCAAGCGCAGGTGCCGGCGGTGGAATGAGATACACCGGCACGCCGGTTTGGCCCTCCTGGATCATATGGTTCTCCGTCGGGCTGGTATTGCAGGTTACGATCCGCCACCAACCGGACGGCGGATCGGTGATCAGATCGCCGCCGCGTTCCGTTGTCGTGCCGCCGTTCCATAGCCCGCTGCCCGAAGCTGTGCCGGTGATGCCGCCGCTCAGCGCCAGCGGATCGTAGGCTGCACCGGGCGGGTAGTAGCGTACCCGTGGCACGTATGGCGGATATGGCGGATATGGCGGATATGGCGGAGCGAGGTTGTTATCCAGATCATAATTATGGAAGCGGATCTCCGCCTGCCCCGGCGCGACGTACTGATAGAGCGTAACACAGTCGTTAGCGTTGCCTACCGGCGCAAGCCGGGTCGTGGCCTGTTGTAGGCCAATGGCGATCTGACTGCCGGGGCTACCGCTGAGGGTTGCCGCCGGGCCACCAGCAACATCCCAGCCCACCTCTAGCCCCCAGCCGTTGGTATCGTTGGTACTCACGGTTGAGCGGAGCAGGAAGCTCCCGCAATCACCGGCAGCCAGGGTCGTGAAGGGCGCCGTCGGATCGGTCGGCGCTGCGGTGTAAGTCTGTCCCTCCAGCGGCGTCAGACCAGTAAAGCCATCGGCATAGCTCCAGCCCGCCGGCAGGCGGTATAACGTAAAGGTTGTGCTATCGAGCGTGCCGCGCTGCGTATCCATTGTTGGGTTAAGGTCGCTGATCGCCGGGCTGGTCAGGTACACGGCCACGCCCGGCGCACCGCTGATACACGGCACATCAAAACGCGCATAGGTGGCACTGTTGCCCCTATAGGCATAGGCATAGTAGTAGGCATAGTAGTTCCAGTCGCTCCCGATGAAAGTCGGGCCGGCGGTATGCAGGAAGGTCGGATCGTTTGTACGAATGACCGTCGGATCGATAATCGTGATGGTCGCCAGTGCGCCATCAGTGCGAATTGTTGCGCCGGAGGCGTTGCTGAGCGCAATCGTGATCGTCTCTGGGTCGGCTTCAGGAATGGCATCGCCCAGGATGGTGACAGTGAAATTCTGCGCGATCTCGCCGGGCGTGAAGGTGAGTGTGCCGCTGGCGCTCAGGTAATCGCTGCTGAGGGTCGCAGTGCCGCCCACAGTTGCATAATCAACCGTAACCGGATTGCTCACCGGCGCGCCCAGGCG
>JBBRUG010000306.1:0-7396 GCA_038247995.1 Chloroflexales bacterium
CGCTGGCTGGCCTGGAGGTTACCTGTTATACGCGTCTGGTTGAGCATTTGTCCGAACCGTCGAGAGATATAAGCGAACGGTAAGTGGTCGGCTCCTTGTGGAGCAGGTCGTGCAGTTCCGGCTTGGTGAACTTGCGGATCGGCTTGTCCGGGTCGAAGAAGCCGCAGCCGCGGAAGATCCGGCCATACCAGCCGTCCATGCTGTAGCCGGGGATCGTGAGCGCGCCCGCATTGAGCGACTTGCTATCGTCGTACAGCGCCGACAGGTCGAAGTCGGTGACCGAGCCCATGCCCTCGCAGCGCGGACACATGCCGCCGAGCCGAGAGAAGGTCGCATGCTCGGTCTTCGTCTTTCCCGCACCGCGCTCGATCGTGATCGCACCACTGGCCTTTACTGAGGGGACGTTGAACGAGTACGCGTTGGGCGAGCCGATCTGCGGCTGCCCGAGGCGGCTGAAGACAATCCGCAGCATCGCGTTGGCGTCGGTGGCGGTGCCGACGGTGGAGCGGGCGTTGGCCCCCATACGCTCCTGGTCGACGATGATCGCGGTAGTCAGGCCATCCAGCACATCGACCTCGGGCCGGGCCAGCATTGGCATGAAGCCCTGCACGAACGCGCTGTAGGTCTCGTTGATCATCCGCTGCGACTCTGCCGCGATAGTGCCGAACACCAGCGACGACTTGCCCGATCCCGAGACGCCGGTAAACACCGTCAGCCGCCGCTTGGGGATCGCGATGCTGATGTCCTGCAAGTTATTCGCGCGGGCGCCCTGGACGCGGATCAGGTCGTGGCTGTCTGCGGGGTGCCGGCTGGAGGAAGTCATAAATATAGTCCTGTTATCTTGATCGAAGCCAGCGCCTGTACCGGAAAATTCACTTTATACACTACTCATGGCATCCGCGTAAGGAGCTCGCCAAGTTGCCCGCCCATCAGCTTCCAGCCGTAGCGCGCACCGCCGAATGCCTGCTTCTGGTTCGGCGCGAAACCCGACTGCACCAGGGAGAGGCGCGTGCCCGCCGCTGTGGGCGTGAGCGTGAGCGTCACGACGGTGTCGATGTCGCCGACAACCCACGTGTAGCTGAGCTTCCGCTGCGCTTCGATCGCGAGGAACCGGCAATGCACGCTGCCGTCCCACTCGGGCTGCGGCTGCGCCTTGAACGTGAACGCCGCCCCTAGCTCGAGCTTGAGCGCGACCACGGGCAGGAGCCACTCGGCAAGTAGGATGGGGTCGGTAAGTGCGCGCCACACCTTCTCCGGCGAATGACGTAAATCGAATTCGAACGCAAGCGATTCAGTTTGCGCTGCTGTGGTCTTGTCGGTGCGCGTCATTCGTCCATTTCTTCCAGCAGTTGTTCAAGGCGATCAACGCGCTCCGTCCAGAAAGCGCGGTAGTGCGCGATCCAGTCGATGAGCGGCTGCATCCCCTGCGGCTCCACCCGGTAGTAGACGCGGCGCCCCGCGCGCCGACCGATCACCAGGCCGGCGTCTTTCAACGTGGCGAGGTGCTGCGAGACCGCCGGCTGCGAGATATCGAAGCGCGCCTTGAGGTCCTTCACCGCCGCTTCGCCACGCGTGAGCGATTCGAAGATCGCCCGGCGGCTGGGGTCGGCCAGGGCCTGAAAGATCTTGTTTTCGGCCACATTTGCGCTCTGCATGAATAAATTATAAGTCACCGCTTATAGATTGTCAAGCACGCGGATAGCGCTTCCAGGGCATGAGCAACGTCCGCCGATCCGCGCTATCCTCACCCCCCAACCCCCTTGCGCCAATGCACCCAGCGCTGGGCGAGCGATTACGCCGATCCACTGTACACGTGCTGCCGATCTGTTCATGCCTGGGCGGATCGATCGCCGCATGACACATGACTAGAATGAAAGATTACTTCATATCCCGGGTTGGCATGCTATAATCCCGGCAACACAAAGCCCACCCGCGCCGCCAAGCGTCAGGTGGGCCACGTGCGGAACCTATTTTTTGTGTGCGTTGCGTTGCCGATTGGGCTTCATCTCGCCAATTGGGCCCAGCGACGCGACAAGCTGGACGAAGTAGCATCGGAACAGCGCGATGCCTGTGTCGCTGCGATAAATGCGTTTCACCGCGATCACGGTATCTGCGTGGGCGCAACGTGCCGATGACGTCTCCCCCTTTGCCGACAGCTTCTAAGGATTGAGCTACCCATGCCTCAAGCGCTCACCAAACTTCGCGCCACCTGGACGCGGATCTACGACCGACTGACCGGTCTCGAAGATCAGAACTGGAGCCGGGTCGTTGTGCGCCAGGCGATGCGCGAATGGATCACCGAACTGGAGCCGCAGCGCCTGCGCGTGTTGGAGATCTCGGGCGAATTTTGGCGCCGCGAGCCGTTCGGCGCGTATACCAGCGTCCGTTACCCCGCCTACGATCTGTGCGCTGGCCCGCTCGATGAGCGCTTCGACCTGATCATCGCCGACCAGGTGTTTGAGCACCTGCTCTGGCCCTATCGCGCCGGGAAGAACGCCTACACAATGCTCGAACCGGGCGGCCATTTGCTCATCGCAACGCCATTCCTGGTGCGCATCCATAACGAACCGACCGACTGTACGCGCTGGACGGAAACCGGGCTACGCCACTTTCTGGCCGAGTGTGGGTTTCCCTTCGAACAGATTCGCACCGGATCGTGGGGCAACCGGGCCGTTGTGCGCGCCAATCTTAAGCCCGCCGGTTGGATTCGCTATCGCCGGCGGCTCCACTCGCTGTATAATGAGGCGACGTTTCCATATCATGTTTGGGCGATCGCCCGAAAGTGAGCGCTCCGGTTGCCGACCGTCGTCTGCGATATCGATCTGCTCACGCTGCCGCCGGAGTTGCGCGATCTCACTGCCTACGACGGGGCGTTGGTACTGATCCGTTTGGGAGGCCGACCGGTTGGGCAGGCCTGGTTGCCCGTCACCGATGGACGCATCGACGGAACCACCCTGCGTGAAGAACTGTTCCGCGCCGCCGGTTGGCCACCCTGGCAAGCCTGGACTGAAGCTTACCTGGCCCCGATTCACCCGCCCGAACCACCCCTGCCCAGCGCAACAATTGTTGTCTGCACGCGCAATCGCGCCGCCGATTTAGTCGATTGCCTAACCTCGCTCCAGCAACTCCCCAACGATGGTCAAGAGTTGATCATCGTCGATAATGCGCCCTCCGACGACAGTACTTACCGCGTTGTCCAGCAGTTCCCTGCCGTGCGCTATGTGCGCGAGGATCGGCTTGGGTTGGCTGCCGCGCGCAATCGGGCGCTCCACGAAGCACAGGGCGAGGTAGTGGCCTTCACCGACGACGACGCAACGGTTGAACCGGGTTGGTTGCGCGCTCTGCTGCGCAATTTCAGCGATCCGCTGGTGCTGGGTGTGAGCGGCCTGACAATGCCGGTTGAACTGGAGACGCCGGCCCAGGAGTGGTTCGAGCGGTTTACGCCATTTGGACGCGGATTTCAGCGCCGGGTCTTCGATATGACCAACCATGACCCATTGCAACCCAACCCGGTCGGCTCGGGGGCGAGCCTGGCCTTCCGGCGCTCGGTGCTGCACCTGATCGGCCCCTTCGACGAGGCGTTTGGCCCTGGTACGCCAAGCAAGTCCGGCGCCGATACCGAGCTGATCACGCGCATTCTCCAGGCCGGCTACCGGCTCGTCTACGATCCGGCGGCGCTCAACTGGCATCGCCATCGCCGCGATTGGGACGGCCTGGTGAACCGTATGCGCGACTACGGCACGGGGCGCGGTTCACGCTGGACACGTGGCCTGCTGCTGCAACACGAAGTTGGTGTGCTTGGTGTGGCGGCGGCCTGGCTTTTGCGGTATAGCCTACCGCGTTACGCCAGGGCCCTGCGTCAGGGTCGTACCAGTCCGCTCGCCACGCTGATCGGCGTCGATATGATGGGATGGTGGCGCGGCCCCGGCGCGTATCTCGCTGCGCGCCAAGCCGAGCGCGCCAAGGGCAAGGGCAAGGGGTAGGCAGGCGGCAGGACCCACGATACAGAATCTGTGGCGTAAGGCGCAGCATACGCGCCGCGTTAGCTTCGGCCTCATACCAAACACCATATGATCCCTCCCCCAACCATCAGCGTGATCATCCCGACGCATAACCGTAGCGGCTCGCTGCGGCGTCTGCTCGATATGCTCGGCGTCCAGCGTTACCCGCTTGCCCAGATCGAAGTGCTCGTGATCGCCGATGGCTGCACCGACGACACTCATGAACTGCTGCGCACCTATCGAGCGCCCTACGTTCTACGCAGCTTTGTCCAGTCATCGCAAGGGGTTGCCGTGGCGCGCAACCGGGGCGCTGCTGAAGCTCAGGCGCCACTGCTCCTCTTTATCGACGATGACGTAATGCCCGGCCCGGCAACGCTCGCCACTCACGTGGCCGCCCATCAGGCGCTTTCCGGGCTGATCGCGATTGGGCCGTATCCCGTCGCCGTGCATCCGGGCCACAATTTGTTACTCCAAGAACTACGGATCTGGTGGAGCGACTTCTTCCAGAAGATGTGCCAGCCTGGTCATCGCTACACTTATCGCGATCTAGTTACGGGCAACTGCTCCATCCGTAAGGCCGATTTTCTGCGTCTGGGCGGCTTTGATCCGGCGTTCTGGCGGCATCAGGATTGGGAGTTGGGCCTGCGTGCGATGAAGGCCGGGTTGACGATCCGCTGCATCCCTGAAGCGCTTGCCGCGCATCATGTACAGATGGATCTGGCGGCCTTATGCCGCCATGGGCGTACTGAAGGCCGGATGGATGTGTTTCTGGCTACGCGCTATCCGGCGTTGATTCCGCACTTGCCATTGACATTTTATGCCACCATCTATCCGCCGGCCGGCAAACTACGCCGCTCGCTGCGCATCCTGGCCTTCCGGCGTCCTGAACTTGGCGATCGGGTCGCCCGGCGCATGGAATTTGCCGTTCGGCGCGCCGCGGCGTTAAAGCTGCGCGCCACATGGCGCCGCTGGACCTACGACCTGCGCGATTATTGGTACTGGCGTGGTGTGGCCGAGGAGACCGGCTCACTGCAGGGCTTAGCGGCATTGGTGGCTAGCCGGCCTGCCGATCCTGTTTCGGCCGAGCCGTTGCTCACGGTCGATTTGCGCCAGGGACTTCAGGCCGCCGCCGCGCTGATCGATCGCGAACGGCCTGCTGGGGCGACGATCATCTATGGCGCACGCCAGATTGGACTGATCCCGCCGCAACCAGGCGCGGAGCCGTTGCGTAGTGTGCATCTGGGGCCGTACATTGCGCAGCACCTGAGCTACGAACTGCTCACGGCGCTGGCCAATACCCATGCCGCCGACGCCAACCCGCCGGCTTTGCCCGATGTCGCCGCCGCAGCCCTGCGAGGAACCCTGCGATGAGCATCAAACTGCTGACAATCGATCTCGCGGAGCCATTGGCCGATCTCACCGGATGCGATGCCTATGATGCGCTCCTGGCGTTGGTGCGCGTCAAGGGGCGGTCGCTTGGTTGGGCCAGAGTGAACCATCAGCGCCAGGCGCACGTTGCGGCAAGCTGGCTGCGTGCGGAAATTGCCAACCAGGTGCATTGGGAATTGCTGCCCCACGCCCTGCTCCCAGCCTTTATTCCTGAGCCGACGCCCACCCCGCCGATCACGGTGATCGTGCTGAGTAAGGCCGATCCGGTTGCATTGGCCGATTGTTTGCACGCCCTGTTAGCCTGCGCCTATCCGGAATTTGAATTACTGGTGGTCGATTATGGCGCCCAGCCAATGTCCATCAAGCGCGTCGTCGATCAGTTCCCCGCTGTGCGCTATCTGCGGGCCACAGCGCCCGGCGCAGGCGCGGCACGCAATCAGGGCGCCGCAATAGCGCGTTATGATCTGGTGGCCTTCCTCGCTGCTGCTTGTTGCCCCGACCCGCACTGGCTCAGCGCGCTGGCCGCCGGTTTCAGCGTGGCCGATGTGGCCGCCGTAACTGGCCCGGTCGCTCCGCGTGAACTCGCCACACCGGCCCAGCGCCTGTTCGAAGATGGGTGTGGTGGCCTTGGTCGTGATCCTTACAGCCGCACGGTTCGCCCGGCGACGGCCAGTTTTTCCGAGCGGATCGGCGGCGTGGGCATGGGCAGCGGCGCGAACCTGGCGCTCCGCGGCGACGTGCTTCGTGCGCTCGGCGGCTTTAATCCAACTCTCGATGCCGGTGCCGACCACGAACTGCTCGTGCGCTTGCTGGCGCACGGCATGAGCCTGCGCTACAACGGCGACGCGCTCGTTTGGCACGCGCACCCCCGCGATCACCGCGCTCTGGAGCGGGCGCTGTTCGACCGTGGACGTAGCCAGGGGGCAGCGCTTATCGCCACCGCGCAGACGGGCGTTTTTGCGCGTACGGCACTGCTGCGTTATGCCGTCTCCATCTGGTTGTGGGGCATCCTGGGCCGGATCAGACGCCCGGCAGGACTGCCGCAGCGCCTGGCGCTTTTGGAACTGCTCGGCGCACTGAGTAGCCTGACGGCCGATCGAAGATCCTTGACATCGCCCCCCGGCGATGCTACCCTGTAGCCGTTATCGAGCGCGACGTGGAAAGGTCTGGCATGCGCATCGTGTCGCTCCTGCCGAGCACAACCGAGATCGCGTTCGCGCTTGGCCTCGGTAGCCAGGTTGTTGCCGTTACTCACGAATGCGATTATCCGCCCGCAGCGCGCAGGTTGCCGGTGATTACCTCAAGTGCCCTCGATCACACCGATGCTTCGTCGGCTGTGATCGATGCCGTTGTTCGCGAGCAACTCCGGGGCGACCTCTCAATCTACCAACTCGATCACGATCTCCTCGCCCGCCTTGCGCCGGATCTGATTTTGACCCAGGCGCTCTGTGAGGTGTGCGCAGTTTCGTTCGGGATTGTGGAACAGGCCGTAACTGAGCAGAATCTGGCGGCGCAGATTCTCTCGCTGGAGCCAATTGACGTTGAGGGAATCCTCGGCACCATTCTTGCGGTAAGTAATGCAACCGGCATTCGTGCGCAGGGGTTGGCGCTTGTCGCTGAACTACGCGCTCGGATCGAGCGAATTCGTGACCGCGCCGAAACGGCTGCCCGCCACCCGCGTGTGCTCTGTCTGGAGTGGTTCGACCCGCTTTTTGGCCCCGGTCACTGGCTACCCGAACTGGTGCAAATCGCCGGCGGCGCCTGTGTGATTGGCGATATAGGCGCGCCGTCACGCCAGATCAGTTGGAACGACGTGGTTGTGGCGCGCCCCGATGTAATCATTCTCACTGCCTGCGGCTTCGATCTTGGTCGGGCTGAGGCTGAAGCGCAAGCAATCTTGCCGCAACGCCCCGAGTGGGTTGATTTGCCGGCCGTGCGCGAGGGTCGCGTGTTCGTCGTTGATGGGAATACCTACTTCAGCCGCCCTGGCCCACGGATTGTTGCGA